>NZ_JACIFP010000001.1:3946236-4249793 GCF_014197435.1 Gordonia humi | reverse complement strand
CATCACGGGCACCCATTCTCCGACGGCGCCTCACGTCTCGCGTGGACGTCGACCAGCTCGACAGAAGTTAGGAGCTCCACCATGAGTGATTCCACGACCGCGCCGAAGGGCGCGGACCACGATGCGGCAGGTGTCGGTGTGCTCGACAAGCCGGCCACGACGGCCCTCGCGGAGGAGGCGGTCGACCTCGCGGGGTCGAAGCGTTCGCGTCGCGGCGCCACGACGTCGGTGTCGGCGACCGCCGCCGACGACTCGGCACCGGAGGCGAAGACCTCGTCGGTCACCGGCCGCACGATCTCGGTGAAGGTGATCGCGTCGGCCGTGGCCGGTCTCGTCGTCGTCGCGGCGCTGGCGGTACTCATCTGGTTGGTGGTGTCGAAGTCGTCGGAGGTCGACGACTTGAAGGCGGCGAACGCGGCCGACGCGCACGCGGAGCAGATCGCGCTCGACTACGCGGCGGGTGCGGCCGATATGAGCTACGAGGACACACAGGGCTGGCTGACCCGACTGACCGCCAATACGACCCCCGAACTGGGCACCCGGCTCCGTAACGCGGCGAGCCAGATGGAGCAGCTGCTGCGGCCGCTGCAGTGGTCGTCGACCTCGTCGCCGATCGCCGCGAAGGTGACCTCGGTCGACGGCGACGTCTACAAGGTGGACGCTTTCGTCGGCATCCTCACCAAGAACGTGCAGGCTCCGGCGGACGGCATCGAGACCACCGCGACCTACAAGCTGACGATAGATCGGGGACAGGACTGGAAGATCACGGCGATCACCAGCAACGGCACCAGCCTCGACGCCGACGGTGCACAGACCGAGGCTCCGCAGAGCGACGCACAGCAGACCGAGGCTCCGCAGACCCCGGCTCCGGTCGCTCCGGGAGCGCCCACCGCGGGCCAGGACGCGCCCGCGGCCCCGGGCAACTGACCGCAGAGCACACAGAGAGGTACAGACATGGGCGTAGAAGTCAGTGTCGAGAATCTGACGAAGTCGTTCGGTTCGCAGAACATCTGGAGGGACGTGAGCCTGACCCTGCCGGAGGGCGAGGTCAGCGCATTGCTGGGGCCGTCCGGTACCGGCAAGTCGGTGTTCTTGAAGACCCTGATCGGTCTTCTCCACCCCGAGCAGGGCTCGGTGGTCATCGACGGCACCGACATCACCCAGTGCTCGGCCAAGGAGCTCTACGAGATCCGCAAGCTGTTCGGCGTCCTGTTCCAGGACGGCGCCCTGTTCGGCTCGATGAGTCTGTTCGACAACATCGCCTTCCCGCTTCGTGAGCACACGAAGAAGAAGGAGGACGAGATCCGCAAGATCGTCATGGACAAGATGGAGTTGGTCGGTCTGGCCGGTGCCGAGGACAAGCTTCCCGGCGAGATCTCCGGCGGTATGCGCAAGCGCGCCGGTCTGGCGCGTGCGCTGGTCCTCGATCCGCAGATCATCCTGTGCGACGAGCCGGACTCGGGTCTGGATCCGGTGCGCACCGCGTACATCTCGCAGTTGTTGATCGACATCAACGCGGAGATCGACGCGACGATCCTGGTGGTCACGCACAACATCAACATCGCCCGGACGATCCCGGACAACATCGGCATGCTGTTCCGTAAGGAACTGGTGATGTTCGGTCCGCGTGAGCAGTTGTTGACCTCGGAGCAGCCGGTGGTCAAGCAGTTCCTCTCGGGTGATCGTTTCGGTCCGATCGGCATGTCGGAGGAGAAGGACGAGTCGGTCGCCGCGGCCGAGGCCGCGATGCAGGCCGCGGGCATCGCCGGTGGCGGTACCCAGGACGACTTCTCCGAGATCATCCCGCAGGTCAAGCCCAACCCCGGGATGCCGGTCCGCCAGGCGGCGATCCGCCACCGGGCCAACGTCGAGGCGATGCTGCCGACTCTTCCGCCGCGCGCGCAGGAGGCGATCCGCGCGAGCATGGCGGCGGAGGACGCACGCGCCGCCGACGACGAGGCCGCGGCGATGTCGGTCCTGGAGACGGCGCCGATCCCGCAGATCTGAGCGCGTTCACAAAGTGCGATGTGGCCCGAACCGCCCAGCGGTTCGGGCCACAGTCGTTCGTCGAGTGCGATCCGTGTCGGATCAGTCGTCGAGGCCCGCGGTGAGGTCTTCGATCTCGCCGCGTTCGCGCAGTTGCTGACCCGCGGTGCGGCGGGGCCGGGCCGGGATCTTCTGCGGTTGCGCGCGTCCGGTCTCGGCGTCCTTCGGTCGACGGCGGCTGCGGGACTCGTCCGGTCCGGGCGCGGATTCGGCCGGGCGTCGTGTGGTCGAGCGTGCCGTGCGCTGCGCCTGCGCCGCGGGCTGAGAGTCCGGCGCAGCGGCGCGTCGTGCGGGGCGTCGGGGCGCGCCCTCGGGTGCCGGGCGCTGTGCTGCGGCACGGGGCGTGGCGGGCGTCGAGCGCTGGCGGTCGGGTCGGGTCGGCGCCTCGTCCGCGGGTGAGGCGGCCGTCGCCGCGCGGGTGGCGGGGGACGTCGCGCGCGTCCTGGTCGAGCTCCTGGATCCGGTCGACGACGGTCGCTTCTTTCCGGTCGTCGCGTCGGCCTTCTCGGCGGTCGGCTTCTTCTCGGCGGTCGGCTTCTTCTTGTCCGGGGCCCGATCACCCGTCGACGCCGTGGCCGTGGACCTCCTCGCGGATTGCTTCCGGCTCGTCGACTTCGCGGCGGACGACCTCCCGGCCTTCGTCGACTTGCCTGCCCTCGTGCCGAGGCCGGCGAGTCCGCCGAACGGACGTGCCGACGCAGGACCGGTGAAGAACAACCGGGCCAACACGATCGCCAGGCTCAGGACTAAGGCGAGAACCATCCACGGGAAGCTCGTGGCGATCGGCAGAATGACCTTCAAGATGACGGTCTTCTTGTCCGTCGCCTGGTCGGACACCGAGATGTAGAGCGCGATGATGCCGACGACGAAGGCGATCAGCGGAGGCTGGATGGCCGCGGTGAACATCGCGCGGCGACGCACGGCGAGGGCTGCCAGCAGGCAGCCGATCACGAAGATGATCTTGTACGTCCGGCCCAGACCGTTGTCGTCGCCGTCGAGGAGAGCACCGATGACGGTGGTGATCGTCGCCAGGAGCACCGCGCCCCACCAGGGCAGCCCGCGCACGGTCGGCACGACGGACTGCTGGTCGGCGGGCAGGGGGGAGCCGCTCGGGGATCGGGAAAACACACTTAGACGGTACCGGTTACCCCGGCCTCGACGCTTCAACGCCACCCGTGAGTTGCCCATCTGCCAGCTTGTTCTCAGCGAATCGGTGACGTCGATCGCACTGTGGCGTCGACGGCTTTGGGCGTTCTGTGCGCGGTGTCCGACCGACCCGCCGACACCGAGAGCGCCTCGAGTTCGGACAGCTTGCGCGCGGTGACGCCGAGCCTCGAATCGATCGCGCCGACCGCCGAGTTGTAGCTCTCGACCGTTCGACGCAGGGCGGAGCCCACCTTGTCGAGGTGCCCGAGTACCTGGTCGATGCGTTGGTACAGCTGTTGACCGAGCGCCTGGATCTGCTCGGCGTCGGAGGCCATCGCATGCTGACGCCAGCCGAGTGCGACGGTGCGCAGCAGGGCGATCAGGGTGCTCGGCGTGGCCAGGACCACATCCCGCGCGAAGGCGTAGTCGAGCAGGTCCGGGTCGTGGGACATCGCGGCGTCGAGCACCCCGTCGCCGGGCAGGAAGAGCACCACGAACTCCGGTGTGCTGGCCTGTGCCGCCCAGTACGCCTTCGCCGACAACGAGTTGATGTGCGCGCGGACGGCCTGGGCGTGCCGCGCGGACTTGTCGCGGGCGGCCTCCACCGAGAGCCCGGGAGCCGTCGAGTCGAGATAGGCCTGCAGCGGAGCCTTCGCATCGACGACGATCGTCCGGCCGCCCGCCAGGTGAACCACCAGGTCGGGGCGGACCACGCGGTCGGGTGTCTGTCCGTGCACCTGTGTGGAGAAGTCGCAGTGCCGGGACATGCCGGACAATTCGACGACGCGTTCGAGTTGGATCTCGCCCCAGCGGCCGCGGATCTGCGGGGCCTGGAGCGCACCGGCGAGCTGTGCGGTCTGTTCGTGAAGTCGGTGGGACGTCATCTGCATACAGCGGACCTGTTCGCTCAGTCCGGCGAAGGCGTGCACGCGATTGTGCTCGGAGCGGCGGAGCTCGTCGGAGAGCTGCCCGAGTGAGTCGCGGAGCGGGGCGACGAGGGTGTCCGGCGGCAGCGGCGGCGCTTGACGCTCGGCGACGGACCGCGCGTGCGCGTACCAGCCGAGGACCGCTCCGACGACGAGACAGACGGGTCCGATGATGGCGGCGATCGTGCTCATGCGGCCATCATGGTCGACGCCTCCGACAGAACCGGGTCGTGCCCGGTCAGGCGGCGGCCTCCCGATCGAGCAGTGATCGCTTCACGTCCAACCCGTAGCGGAAGCCGCCGAGGGTCCCGTCGGACCGGACCACCCGGTGGCACGGCACGAACAGTGCGGCGGCGTTGCGCGCACAGCACGATGCCGCGCCGCGGACGGCCGCGGCGTTCCCGGCGAGTTCGGCGAGCCGGGTGTAGGTGACCGGGGGACCGGCGGGCACCTCACGCAGCGCGGCCCACGCCGACGTCAGGAACGGGCCCGACTGTTGTGTGACGGCGATGCGCGAGGGCGCGGCGAGATCGCCCGAGTAGTAGTCGTCGACCGCGGTGATCACGTCTGCGCCGTCGCCCTCGACGATCTCGTCGGTGCGCAGCGCGGGCGCGATCAGCGTCTCGAGATAGGCCGGGTCGTCGGTCCATCCGGACGCATAGACCGTCCCGTCGACGTCGAAGATCGCGGTGAAGCGTCCGTCGGGCGTGTCGGTGCCCGCCCAGCGCAATGGTGTGGTCGTCATGGTGTGTTCCCCTCTGTGTTCGGTTCGCGGGCGACGGTCTCGTCGACCCGATGAGCGAGCTGGTGGCGCCACAGGTGCATCGTGGCGTACGACCGCCAGGGGCTCCACGACGCGGTGTCGACCGCGGTGACGCCGAGTGCGGCGATCGCCCGATCGATCACCAGGTCGGCGCGGGTGAGTACGTCCGGATCGCCGGTCACCCGCATCACCACCTGGTCGGCGGTCCAGTCCCCGACACCCGACAGGCGCAACAAGTCCGCTCGTAAGTTGGACGCATCGACCCCGGCGTGGAGTTCCATATGGATTCCACAGGCGGCGGCATCGGTGATCGAGCGGACCGATCGGGTCGGACCGGTCAACACCTCCGGGCCGTGTGCGGCGATGGCGTCGGCCGTCGGGAACAACCGGTCGGGACTGTTCTCGTCGGTCTCCCACGGCACCGGTTCGCCGAGCGCGGCGACCAGCCTCGCGATGCGGGTCCGCGCGGCGTTGAGGCTGATCTGCTGACCCATCATGATGCGGATCAGGGTCTCGACGCCGTCCACGCTCCCGGGGATCCGGATGCCCGGGTTGCGTGCCACGAGACCGCCGAGCAACCGGTCGCCGCGCAGAGTGTCGTCGATGACGATCGGGTCGGCGTCGAGGTCGAGCAGCCGACGGACTCTGTTGACCGCGGCGCTCAGATCGCGCATGTCGAGGTGTTCGAAGCTCGCGCTGACGTGATCGGTGCGCACGGCCAGCCGGACCGACGCGGGACGATGCGGCAGGCGGAGAGTCCGTTCGAATGTCGAACCGTCCCAACGCTCGAGACCGGTCACCGCGTGGGCGGCGAGACCGTACAGCGTCCACGCCGCGTCGTAGGGCGGGCGGAACGGGAGTCGGACCGTGATGCGGTCCGACGTCGAGATGTCGCCGCGACTGCTCCCCGCGGCGCGGAGGGCGCTGGGCGTCGCATCGTAGAAGTCACGGACCGTATCGTTGAACTGGCGGATGCTGGAGAAGCCCGAGGCGAACGCGACGTCGCCGATGGGCATGTCCGTGCGCGTCAGCAGGAGCCGCGCCGAGGACGCACGGTGGGCGCGCGCCAGCGCGGCGGTGCCCGCACCGAGTTCGGCGGTCAATACGCGGCTGAGGTGGCGTTCGGTGTATCCGAGTGCCGCGGCGAGACCGCCGACTCCGTCGCGGTCGACGAGCCCGTCGGCGATCAGGCGCATGGCCCGTGCCACCAGGTCGGCGCGCGTGTTCCACAGCGGGGAGCCGGGCGTCGCATCCGGCAGGCATCGTCGGCAGGCGCGGAAGCCACGGGCGGTCGCGGCCGCCGTGGTCAGCTCGAAACGGACGTTCTCCGGTTTCGGAGTCCGCGCCGGGCAGGAGGGGCGACAGTAGATCCCCGTGGTGAGCACGGTGGCGACGAACTGGCCGTCGAACCGGGGGTCGCGGCCGGACAGCGCTCGATAACAGCGGTCGAAGTCGAGTGCCGGTGAGGGCGTCGCGGTACTGGTCACGACTTCACAGTGACACGCGCGGTCGACTCCGTCTAGCGAGAAACAGACATCGCGGTGCGCCGTGACGACATTGTCGGATCCGTGTGTGACCATGGTGGCGTGAACGAGCCGAACGAGCCTGCCGATCCCGCGGACGACGCTTCCTCCGCGGCCGACACCGAGACCCCCGGTGGTCGAGAGTCATCCGGTCACTCGACTCGCGGACGTGTCTTCCTGACCGGACTGCGGTCCACGTCGAGGGTCTGCCTGCAGATGATCCTCGTTATCGCGTTTCTGTACGTGCTGTTCGCTCTGCTCGCCAAGTTCTGGGTCATTCTGTTGCCGGTGGTCCTGGCGATCGTCGTCGCGACAGTGCTGTGGCCGCCGGTGCGCTGGCTGCGGGGCAAGGGCGTGCCGCCCGCTGCGGCCGTGCTCCTGGTGGTGATCATCGCGCTCGCGATCGTCGGCGGAATCATCGGACTCATCGTGCCGTCGGTGATCGATCAGGCTCCTCAGCTGGCCAATCAGGCCGTCGACGGTGTGGAACAGGTCCAGAAGTGGGTGCAGGGACCACCGTTGAACGTCGGAGACGAGCAGATCAGCTCGTTCGTCAACGAGATCACGGGCAAGCTGCAGGAGAGTGCGAGCACCATCGCGACGGGTGTGTTCAACGGCGTCGGTGTCGCCACGTCGGCGCTCATCACGTTGTTCACGACCGCGGTGCTGGTGTTCTTCTTCCTCAAGGACGGGCCGCGGTTCATCCCGTGGCTCAATCGCACGATGGGAACCGCTCCGGACCGGTCGCACGTCGGCGAGGTCCTCATGCGGATGTGGAATACGCTGGGCGGTTTCATCCGCACGCAGGCGATCGTGAGTTTCGTCGACGCGGCGCTGATCGGCGCCGGTCTGCTCATCCTGCAGGTGCCGCTGGCGGGTGTGCTGATCGTCATCACGTTCATGGGCGGGTTCATTCCGATCGTCGGTGCGTTCGTGGCAGGCGCCCTCGCCGTGTTGATCGCGCTCGTCTCGGTCGGCTTCACCAAGGCGCTGATCGTCCTGGGGATCATCCTCGTGGTGCAGCAACTCGAGGGCAACGTGCTGCAGCCGTGGCTGCAGGCCAGGTCGATGGACCTGCACGCCGTGATCGTGCTGCTCGCGGTGACGCTGGGCGGTTCCCTGTTCGGCATCACCGGCGCGTTCCTGGCCGTGCCTGCGGCGTCGTGCCTGGCCGTCGCGCTCCGCTACATCCTGGAGCAGATCGGCAAGGCCGCGGGTGAGGAGATCGCCGAGGAGGACGCCGCCGCGGCCAAGGCCGAAGAGAACCAGATAGACTGACCACCCGTGAGTCTTACCCTCGGAATCGTCGGCCTGCCCAACGTCGGAAAGTCGACCCTGTTCAATGCGCTGACCCGCAACGATGTGCTGGCGGCGAACTACCCGTTCGCGACCATCGAGCCCAACGTCGGTGTGGTCGAGCTGCCCGACGCCCGCCTCGACCGCCTCGCGGAGATCTTCGGCAGTGAGCGGATCCTGCCGGCCGTCGTCAGCTTCGTCGACATCGCGGGAATCGTGAAGGGCGCCTCCGTGGGCGAGGGGATGGGCAACCAGTTCCTGGCGAACATCCGTGAGGCCGACGCGATCTGCCAGGTGGTCCGCGTGTTCGCCGACGACGACGTCGTGCACGTCGACGGTCGCGTCGATCCGTTCGCCGACATCGAGGTGATCGAGACCGAGCTGATCCTCGCCGATATGCAGACTCTGGAGAAGGCTCTGCCGCGTCTGGAGAAGGACGCGCGTAAGAACAAGGATCTGTCGGCTCTGCTCGACGCCGCGAAGAAGGCGCAGGAGATCCTCGACGGCGGCAAGACGCTGTTCTCGGCGAAGGACTCGTTCGATCTGTCGAGCGTCCGTGAGCTGCACCTGCTGACCGCGAAGCCGTTCCTCTACGTGTTCAACGCCGACGAGGGCGTGCTCACCGACGACGCCCGCAAGGAGGAGCTGCGCAAGGCCGTCGCCCCGGCCGACGCCGTGTTCCTGGACGCGAAGGTCGAGAGCGAGCTCCTCGAACTGGACGAGGAGGATGCGCAGGAACTCCTCGACTCGATCGGCCAGGACGAGCCCGGCCTTCGCCAGCTCGCGCGCGCCGGCTTCCACACGCTCGGTCTGCAGACCTACCTCACCGCGGGCCCGAAGGAGGCGCGCGCGTGGACGATCCGCCAAGGCGACACCGCCCCCAAGGCCGCGGGCGTGATCCACACCGACTTCGAGAAAGGCTTCATCAAGGCCGAGATCGTCTCCTATGACGACCTCGACGCCGCAGGCACCATGAACGACGCCAAGGCCGCGGGCAAGGTTCGCATGGAGGGCAAGGACTACGTCATGGCCGACGGGGACGTGGTCGAGTTCAGGTTTAACGTCTGATCGCCGCGGATTCCGCTCAGGGGCTCGGATTACGCCCAGGGCGCCGGTTTCCGCTCAGAGTCTGGCCCGGAGCGGGAGTCGGCGCCCTGGGCGTGAACGTCCCGGTGCGTGACCGGGCGCCGTGTTCTCGATGCGCTGTCGCCACGACTGCGTGCGGCGGACCATCGCGTCACCGGACATCCGGATCCGTCAGCTGATCGGTGATGCTGCGGGGGCTGCGCCCCAGGAGGCGCATGAGCGTGGGGTCCGAATGCGAGAAGTATCCGCTCCTCGTCGCCTGGAACATCGACAGGGTGAAGTGCGCGACAGCCTCGGGCACGCCGCTCGAGATCGCTTCGGCCACCCATGTCTCGTCGTCGACGACGACGCGGTCGATCTGGCGACCGGCGATCTCAGAGGCGGACGCTGCGAAGTCCGCCAGGGTGACGGGTTCGGGCAGCGTCAGATCTATCGGACCGTCGAACGGGTCGTCGGCGGTGAGGATCGCGGCGGCGGCCTCCGCGGCATCGCGCCGATCGACCCAGGAGAAGGGGCCGTCGGCGGGCATCGCGATCACGCCTGTCTCCTGCCATGCGCCGAGCAACTGGGCGGGGTCTCCGTAGAAGCCGTTGCGCAACGAGGTCCAGGCGACTCCGGACGCTGCCAGGTGCTGTTCGGTGGCGGCGTGGATCGCGAGCGGTGGGTAGGGGGTGTCGAAAGCTGTCCCGTGGGTGCTCGTGTACAAGATCCGCTGGGCCCCCGCCGCGACGGCCGCGTCGATCGCCCCGCGGTGCTGTGCGACGACATCGGCGGCGAGGTCGCTGGAGGACACCAGGAGTATTTGTTCGGCGTCGGCGAACGATTCGCGCAGAGCCCGGGGGTCGTCGTAGCTGCCCTGTCGTACGCGGACTCCTCGATCGGCCAGGTGCGTCGCACGCGACGGGTCGCGGACGCTGACACCGATCTGGTCCGGTGGTATTCGCGCGAGGAGGTGGTCGACGGTGGCCCCGTTGAGGGTGCCGGTAGCTCCGGTGACGATGATCATCCGAAAATCCTTTCGAAACGAGTCGGCGGCGCGGCGCGGTGTCGTCGGTCGGCCGCGCGGATCGTAAACTGACCATGGTGGTCAAGTTTCGGTCGGTTCCACCATGCAATAACTTGACTGATACAGTCAAGTTATTCGTCGACTCGGAGGGAGCCTGCGTCATGCCCGATTCCGTCGGTGGTCCGATCCTTCGCTCGGATGCTCGCCGAAACGTCGATCGGATCCTGCGCGCTGCGGTTCAGGTGTTCCGGGAGCAGGGGTTCTCCGCGCCGCTCGAGGAGGTCGCCGCGGCCGCCGAAGTGAGCAAGGCGACCATCTTCAATCGGCTCGGCGGGAGGATCGGACTGATCGACGCCGTCATCGACGAGGTCGTCGCGGCGGAGTTGCAGACTGTCATCGAGGATGCGCAGTCCGTCGTCGAGGTTCGCGAGCGGATCCGCTCGTATATCGGTGCGCTCCGGGACCTGCAGTATCGACTGCCGGCCGTCAACGATGTCCTGTTGCAGGAGTATGGCGACTCCGAGCCGCTGCTCGCCCTGTGCCATGCCGGGATGACCTTCCATGACAGTCTGGTCGCTCAAGGGCACGCTGCGGGCGTCCTCGTTCGGGACTTCACCCCGGCGGACTTTCAAGCACTCGCCAGAGACAACGCCCTGGTGCTCAAGCACGGCGGTCGGCCTTCTCGCGCCGACTACGATCGCCGAACCGCGTTCGTGCTCGACGGGATCTGCGCGTCCGCCTGACTTCGCGAGCCCGACGAGACGGCCCCGTGTGGGAATGTGGTGGAGGTCCGAATCTCCGAACCGGTATCCGGCGGTGGGACGAGCAGGAGCCTGGCGGGCGCTCGCCGACGGCGATCCGCAGGACCATCCTCACCCGGCAGCGACCGAGGTGTTCGCACGGTGGCGCCGAGCACTGACCCGATTTCCGGTGCCGAGTCGACGTCCGCGACCAACGACGCGCATCGTCCAGAGCCGACGCGCTAGGACAGACTCGCGCTAGGACAGACTCGAGACCCCGGCCGCGTCCCGGTCGGCCTCGTCGCGGCGATCGGATGCGGCCCCGTGTGCGGCACGGAACAGCGCCGCATCGAGGTCGGCGAGCGCAGTCGTGTCGAATGTCGAGGTCGACGCCAGGATCTCGTCTGCTCCGGTGGCGTCGACCAGCGCGGCGAGCCGAGTGGTGACGTCGGCTTCGGTGCCGAGGAACACGCCGTCGAGGTGCTTCTCGATGCGCTCGCGCACGCGATCCGGCCACGATCGCGCGAGGATCTGATCGACGGGTTCGAGCGGCCGGAACTCGCCCGTACGCCGTGTCATCGCCATCGCCCAGGCCTCCGGCAGGGCGAGTTCGCGGGCACGTGCGGCGGTCGGTCCCGCGAACACGTCCACCGAGAGCATCACGTGGGGGTGCTCGCCGCGGAACGAGGCACGGTACTCGGCGAGCAGGGCGGGGAGCTGTTCGTCGTGGACCATCGGGCCGCCGACGACGACGGGCAGGCCGAGTCGCGCCGCTCGCTCGATGCCCGATCGTGAGGCGAGCACGTGCACGGGGACCTCGGACGTGCGCGGTCGCGCCGTGATCGCCTCCTCGTCGCGGAGAAACCGGAGGAGCTCACGGATCTCCTCGTCGATCTCCTCGGACGACGCCTGCTCGCGACGCAGGGCCCGGCGCACCGCGCCGGTGAATCCCAGCGATGCGCCCACGCCGAGGTCGATGCGGTCGGGAAAGAGCGCCTCGAGCATGCGGAACTGTTCGGCGACGACGAGCGGTTGATGCTGGGGCAGCATCACGCCGCCCGAGCCCAACCTGATGCGCGACGTCACCTGCCCGATCGCCGCGAGCAGCACGGCAGGCGAACCGGAGGCGATTCCCGGTACCGCATGGTGCTCGGCGACCCAGAACCGATGGAATCCCAGTTCGTCGGCCCGAACAGCGCGTGCCGCGGTGTGATGCAATGCCTGCCCGTCGGGCTCACCGGCGCGCACCCGGGAGCGGTCGAGCAGCGAGACGTCCATGCCTGCTCCAACGGTGCTCGGCCAGGCCCTATTCCGGCGCCCGAACGACCGACCGCCTCCACGTGGACCACAACGATCCGCCCGCGCCGTATTCTGTGCCGGTGATCGTGACGACCGGACGCGTGCTCTGTGCGAACGATGATGGAACGGGGGAGCCACCGGGGTCCGGTGACTGCGGACATCACGCGCGGGCACACCGCAGTGCCGGAGGACGAATGAGCGGCGACCGATGGGCCTGAACCTCTCGTTCCTCGTCTACTCGAGCGATGGCGCCCTCGACCTCACCGAACCGGTCGCGGCGGGGGCCGCGGACGCGGTGATCGGCCGCCTGTTCCCGAGGACGCCGTATCGTCGTGTCGCGACGCGACCGCTCCTCGATACGAGCTTTCCGGAGCGGGGGACGCCGGCAGTCGGCGTCTACGACGACGGTGTGCTCATCGCGACCCGAGACGCCCATCTCTACGATCCGGACATCCTCCACACCCGCTATCACAAGCTCACCGAGTGGCCGGATCTACGACTGCTCACCTCCCGATCGGCGAACGGGATGTTCGCCTATGCGCGCTGGCAGGACGGACGGATGCAGCGGTGCATCTCGGTGAACGCCGTGGCCGGTGTCTGGCGCAACGACGGCGCTGCCGAAGCGTTCGAGGGGAACGAGGCGGTCAGCGACGATCGTTGGCTCGACCTCTGCAACGGTGCGCTCGCATCGGTCCTGAGCCTGGAGGGCGACGCCGCCCGGCCGGTGTCGAACGCAGTGGACTGGGAGGACGTCGGCCTGCACGTCTTCGCGCGGTGAGACCGGCGATGTCGCCGTCACCACTGGTGGCATCCCGCCCGTGAGGACCGGTCAGGTGGCGGTGGCGCACACCCAGCCGTCGGGCATGGTCCCGGTGTCGAGGAAGTCGAGGAGATCGGCGCTCGCGTCGTCGCCGATCGCCTCGCCGATGTGCGGATACAGCACAGGCTCCTCCTTGCCGTTGTGCGCGTCGAGGACGGCGAGCAGCCGATGCGCCGACCGACTGGAGTCCTCACACGAATCGAGCGCGGCGACGGCGTGATCGCACAGCGCCCAGATCTCGCCGTGCTCGCGGAGCATCACCATGACCGGCATCATCAGGCCGCGTTCGCGCAGCGCGTCGAAGCAGAACTCCTCTTCGAGATAGATGTGCCTGCGGAGGGAGTCGACGGCGGTCCGCAGCGCCGCGGCGCCGTGTGCCGGGTCGGCGGTGTACGCCGCGATCCCCGCGTCGATCTCCCGGTGCTCGGCCTCCAACAGCTGCGCCAACGATGCGCTCTCGGGCATGACATACCTCCTCGAACAGGCCCCCACCCACCGTATGTCCGCCACGGACCTCGCGACCGGGACGAAGGTCCCGCAGATGCGGGACCTCTGGTCACGTGGACGGGCGAGGTGCTGAGATCGTCGCCGGGGTCAGCCGAGCGCCTGCGCGAGCCCGACCAGAACGCCCTCGGGGCCGCGGACGTAGCAGAGTCGATAGACGTCCTCGAACCGGACCACCTCGGCACTCACGAGTTCGGTGCCGTGGGCCCGAAGTCGGTCGAGCGTGTCGTCGAGATCGTCCACCTCGAACATGACGCGCAGATACCCGAGGGAGTTGACCGGTGCGCGCCGATGATCGGCGACCACCTCCGGTTCGATGAACCGGGACAGTTCGATCTTGCCGCTGCCGTCCGGTGCGACGAGCATGGCGATCTCCACCCGCTGCCCGGGCAGGCCTGTCACCTGGCCCGACCAGTCGCCGTCGACAACGGTTCGCCCGTCCAGGGTGAGCCCGATCTCGAAGAAGAAGTCGATCGCCGCGTCGAGATCGGCGACGACGATGCCCACGTTGTCCATCCGCACAGTCATGAGCCCATGGTAAGGCGACTCCCGAGGCGGGAGCCTGCCGTACGGTGCACCCTCACATGCGGACCGGTGCGCGCTCTGCCATCAGGACTGGGCGGGGCCATCAGGACTGGGCGGGGCCGTCAGGACTGGGCGGGCTCGGCGACGGCCCGACGTGTGGCCGGTCGGACATGCGTGCCGGCCAGCGAGGACAGCGACCGGAACACCCGCTTGGACGACTCGGCCCACGGCATCAGGATCGGGAACACGTGGAACATCCCCAACTCCTCCATCGCGTGCACCGGAACCTCCGATTCGGCGAGGCGTGCGGCGAAATCGCGAATGCTGTCGCGGAACATCTCGGCCTCGCCCCAGCAGACGAATGTGGGAGGGAACCAGTCGGTGTCCGGACTGGCGTAGATCGCCGACACCCGGTTGTCGTTGGGCTGTACTCCGTGCAGGTAGGGGGCCACCGGAATGCTCCACGGCAGGACGTCGGAGTCGGCGTTCGCGGTCATGGAGTCCTGGCTGAGATCCAGGTCGATCTCCGGCGAGAACAGCGCGAGTGCCGCCGGTCGCGGTAGGCCTTCGGCGTGCAGATAGGACAGCAACGACGTCGCGAGGCCGCCGCCGCCGGAATCGCCCGCGACCATGAGGTGCTCGGCGGGCGTGCCCTGCTCGAGCAACGCTCGGTAGACGTCGGCCGCGTCGTGGATGCCCGCCGGGAACGGGAACTCCGGCGCCATCCGATAGTCGGCGATGAACACCTCGCAGTTGCTCAATCGGACCAGGGCCGCCGCGAAGGCGGTGTACATCATCGGCGTGGTGCCGATGTACCCGCCGCCGTGCAGATAGAGGATGGTGCCCTGCAGCGGGACCGGATCGCCGTCGTCGTCGACCAGTGCCTCCGGCTTCGGGCGGCACCAGACGCCTTCGACACCGCCGACCGTGTCCTTGACCAACTCGACCTTGCCGACGCCGCCGACGATCGGCGGCATCACACCGCTGCAGATCTGGTCCAGAACCCGCTCCATGGAGCGGAACTCCGGGATCGACAGCGACATCGTGTAGCCCATGAATGCGCGGATCGCGAGCCGCGTCGCCGTCTGGCCGAGGTTGTCGGCGAGCCCGCCCGGGCCGCGGAACGGATGAACGAACGGGAGGCGGGCGATGCCGTTGCCCATCGTGCCGGCCAGACCGAGCATGGTGAGTGCGGTGATGGGGCCGGACGCCGATTCGACGCCCTCTCTGTCGGCCATGACCATGTGGACGTTCCCCTTTGTTGCGTGGTTTGCGGCGTCGACCATTCTCGCAGAGATACCGGAGAACGGCCAGGTCGAGGCACGATTCTTCGCCCCGATCTCGCGCGGCGGGCTCGTCGGCGCTCAGTCGCCGACCGGACGCCGCCGATTCGCCTTGACTTGTCCGCGACGGGTCTTGGCGTCGAGGCGGCGCCGCTGCGATCCCTTCGTCGGGCGTGTCGCGCGGCGGGGGACCGACGGAGCGACGGCCTCGCGCAGCAGTCGCGCGAGACGCTCCCGGGCCGCCACTCGGTTGCGCCGTTGTGCGCGCTCCTCGGAGGCCGCGATCGTCAGGACGCCGCCGTCCAGGCGCGCGCCGAGACTGTGCAGCACCCGTTCTCGTTGTGTGTCGTCGAGCGCCGACGTCGTGGCCAGATCGAGGCTGAGCTGAACGCGGGAGTCCGTCGTGTTGACGCCCTGGCCGCCGGGTCCGGACGAACGTGAGAACTGCTCGATCAGCTCGGCAGCGGGCACCCGGATGCCACGGGGGCATCCGGGTCCCGGTGCGATGAGCAGATCGTCCATGCGACCATCATCGCGCGCCGACGGTGATCGACGCGAATGAATTCTTCTCCCGATCGAGTGTCGGCTCCGTCGAGGGGCAGGTCGAGATCGCCGTCGAACGGTGGGGAACGTCGTAGAGTGCCGGGTATGGGCACTCTGAGCTACGTCGCGACCATGTCCCTCGACGGATGCATCACTGACGCCGACGGCGATTTCGGTTGGACGGCGCCGTCACCGGAGATGTTCGACGTCCACGTCGAGCGCATGCGCGAGGTGTCGACCGAGGTGCTCGGCCGCAAGACATACGACCTGATTCGGTACTGGACGCATCTGCCCGCCGACCAGCCCGCGGCGCATCGGGAGTTCGCGCGCCTGTGGCGCGGTCTCGACAAAGTGGTCGCGTCGTCGACGATGGCGGCCGACGACCTCGCCGACCCGGTGGACCGGCTCGTCGCGGACCTCACCGTGGCCGACGTGCGGGAGATCGTCGCCGAGGCGACCGGAGTCGTCGAGATCTTCGGTCCGACCACAGCCGCCGCCGCGATGCGTGCCGATCTGGTCGACCGGTACCGCTTCTTCGTCGTGCCGGTGATCCTCGGCGGGCGCCCGGCGATACCGGCCGACGTTCACGTCGATCTGGAACTGGTGCACCACGAGGTGTTCGCCGACGGCGTGGTGCACGTCGAATACGAGCGTCGCCGCTCCGGATCCGGCGATCAGGGCGTCAGTATCGACATCGCGTGATCGGCGACGGCGTCGAGGTCGTCGCCGAGGCTGCCGTCGAGCCACTGCTGAACCAGCGCGGTCATGGCCCCGGTGAACATCGCCGCGCGGATCCGCCCGTCGAGCGGATCGGTCTCATGGGTGAGGGCCTCGACGAGGGTGGCCCGCCGTAGCAGTTCCTGTGTGGTCGAACGGCGTTGAATGAGAACGGGATTCGCCTGAGCCTCGGTGAACAGAACGCGTCCGCAACGGGGGTCGGCGGTACTGAAGCCGAGCACGGTGACGATTCCCGCGCGGGTTCGTGCGTGCACGGACGAACCCGTCTCGGCGAGTCGGTCGTCGAGCGTCTCGGCCAACGCCGTAGCCGTTCGATCGTATGTCGCACCGAGCAGTTCGCCGATGTCGGCGAAGCTCTCGTAGAAGTAACGCGTGTTGAAGTCGCAGGCCCGGCACACCGAGCGGACCGACAACGCTGCTTCGCCGTCGGTGCCGAAGATGTCGAACGCCGCGTCGATCAGCCGCGATCTGCGTTCGGCGCGGCGGTCCGCGAGCGGAACACCCGCCCATCTCGTTGGGCTCGACACCCCCTCAGCATACGTTCCGTCCAACTCTGGTCACGTATGTATCCAAAAGCTATTCTGGATACATATGTTGCCAGAGTCCGAGGAGGACGATCATGCTGTCTGTTCCGCTTCCGTCCACGCTGCCGAGCCTTCCCTCGGTCGGCGGTCTGTCCGTTCGACTTCCTCACCAGTACGTGGGGGACTGGCTGAATGCGAGATTCGACGACCAGGTGAAGTCGAAGTTCTTCCGCGGTATGGAGTTCGATGCGCCGCAAGGTGATCCGGGGTGGTTCGGACCGGACAGTCGCACCTGGTATGTGCATTCGCACACCCCGGCGTTGATCTTCGGCCTGCAGTGCGCCGCGTATCTCGAACGCCTCGACCCGAGCATCTACTGGATGGGAATCCATCACTCTCGCCTCGTCGAGACCGGTGACTCGGGAGTCGTCGCCCGTCTCGACCCGGAGGGGCTCGCCGTCCGACTCGGGCACTCGCTGGCCTTCTTCATCGGCACCGCGTACGGCTCGACGGCGACGGCCGAGCGTCTGGCGCGCACGGTGCGGTCCATGCATCACACGATCAAGGGAGTTCGGCCGGACGGTCTGGCGTACGACGCCGACGATCCGGACTGGTTGCGATGGAACTACGCGACGGTCGTGTGGGGTATCGCGACGGCGCACGAGATCTACCACCCGAAGCCGCTGCGCGGAGCCGAGCTCGACGAGTACTACGCCGAATTCGTGCGCGTCGGACAATCATTGGGCGGCACCGACCTCCCGACGTCGAAAGTGGAGGCCCTCGACTGTCTCAAGGAGTACCTGCCGAAACTCGGACTCACCTTCGGCAACGCGATGGCGACCGGCGTCAACGTGACCAACCCCGCGCAGGCGGCCGTCGACTGGGCGATCCGCGACACCATGCCCGCGTGGGCGGCGCACCTGGTGATGTACCGACCGCCGAACCCGGTCGAACGCCGCGCCCGCCGCGCCGCGGTGTGGAGTGCGATCAACGGGCTGCATGCGAGCATGGGGGAAGCGCCGGAATTCGCCGCGGCGAAGCATCGGGTCGCGGGTGGAACCACGGTCGCGCATACCGAGCCGACGTATGTGCTCGGCTCCGATCCCGCCATGGACCGGGACGAGGTCGAGCGCGTGTACGGCGGGTAGGGGACCGCCGGTACGACGCGGAGGGGGCGTGGGGTCTGTCCGGGAAGTGGGTCGGCGCCCCCGAGCCGCACGGTCGTGTGCTGCGATCACGACGGGCCCGCACATCACCCTCGGGCACTGGTGCGATACCAGTGCGGATTCGCTGTGGCGGAGGTCATACTGAACTCCAAACGGCGCTGTGACGTGCACAAACGTCCCCATATGAGGGGCCGAGGTTCGGCCCACCGTGATTCGAACCGTGCGGGCCGTGCCGCCGCCGACCGATACTGGCGGCAGTCGGATCGAGAGTCGCTCTGGAAGCCCCTTGCTCGCAGACCCAAGCCTCGTCCGGCGGTGAAACCACATGGTGCGCACCTACGTCGCCCGTGGGGAAACGATCGCTGCCAATTCCAAGACCGAGGGGCTCGACATGACATCCACGTTGCATCCGCAATTGTCGCATTCCACGTTGGTACCGAGAGAACATGTGCACCGCGACGCACTGTCGGAGGTGTACCTGACCGACATCATCTGTGATCGGTACCCGAACTTCCGCATCGGTGTCCATCTACCGAAGTCGCACAGTTACTACAGCGACCACATCGGGCCGGCCGAGCATCGATACGACCCTCTTCTCGTTCTCGAGTGCTTCCGACAGACCTCCATCCTGATCGCGCACCGTCACGTCGACGTCGATTTCGGCCAGGCCTTCATCTTCAACTCCGCTGACATCCGGGTCATCTCTCCAGAGGCCATGACAATCACAGCGAAACCAGGGAACGGCGAGGTGAGCGCTGTGATTGTCGGCGAGAAGGTTCGCGGCGACGAGGTCATCGGCATCACCTTGGAGATGGAATGTCTCCTGGGAGGCGTCGCCGCGGCCGCGGTGACGATGCGCATCCAATGGATGCCACGCGGCATCTGGACTCGTGTTCGGAACAAGGGGCGAGCGCGACTCGGCCTCGGGGAGTACCGGACCGGTATCGAGCCGCAGTCCGGGCGCGGTCCTCGAACCGCCCGGGTCGTCCACCCCGCGGAGACGCTCGGCCGCAGAATCATCCGCAATGCAGTGCTTGGAGACGCGACCACGACCGCAGGCGGCTTCGAGATCGACGTGCTCGTCGACCAACGCCACCCGAGCCTTTTCGATCACCCTCTCGATCACATCCCCGGCGCAGTGCTCTTCGAGGCGATTCGGCAGGCGGGGATCTTCGCCGCACATGAGTTCCACGGACTGAGTGCACGACGGCTCGTGTTGACCTCGCTTCGCGCCGAGTTCACCCGGTTCGGTGAACTCGATCTGCACACCGTCATCCGGATCCGGCCCGTCGACGGCCCGGACTCGGGATTCACCTTCGAGGTCGAGGTGCTCCAGGAGGAGGAGCCGATCACCACGGGATGTGTCCGTCTCATTCGCCATGTCAGCGACGATGCGCGCGGCGTCCTGGTCGGAGGTGCGCGATGACCGCGCCGGTAGTGGTCGACATCGAGCCACACACTGAGTCATCGCGCTACTCGGCGGTGTATTTCGACTTCGGCGGCGTCCTGTCACCGCCCATCGAGGAACTCTTCCTCGAGTACGAGCGAAAGACAGGCATCGCCCCGTCTGATCTCAAAGCTGCGATGGCCGGCGTCGCCGACCCTCTCGGTGTCGACGTTCTGGCGCCGGTGGAACTGGGAATGCTCACCGAAGACGAGTGGGTGCGCAGGCTGCACGCTTGGTTGACGGCGAGGGGAATCGACGTCTCACGCTCACAGCGTGAGTTCGGGCGCCAGTGGTTCGATGGGCACGGGGTGAACGAGACCGTGCGCAATCTCGCACTGCAACTGCGTCGGTCGGGGTACCGAGTCGGCGTCCTGACCAATAACGTCCGCGAGTGGGAGCCCTATTGGCGCTCCATGGTCGGGCTCGACGACGAGGTCGACGCCATCGTCGATTCCTATGCCGTGGGACTTCGCAAGCCGGATCCTCGAGTCTTCGCTCTCGCAGCGGACCGGATCGGTGTACCGGGACCGGAGGTGATCCTCGTGGACGATCTGCAGGTGAATTGTGATGCCGCCGAGAACGCGGGGTGGGAAGCGGTGCACTTCGTCGACAACAGTCGAGCTCTCGTCGATCTCTCTCGACTGCTCGCGACCACCTCCGAGGACGGCTCCCGATGACCCACACGTCGCCGTCCGGAAACGGCCGCCCCGGCGTCCTGCTCGCCGCAATCCTGCTCGGGGTCGT
This sequence comes from Gordonia humi, assembly GCF_014197435.1. Classification (NCBI taxonomy): domain Bacteria; kingdom Bacillati; phylum Actinomycetota; class Actinomycetes; order Mycobacteriales; family Gordoniaceae; genus Gordonia; species Gordonia humi. Next base: position 4,229,668 of record NZ_JACIFP010000001.1, on the reverse strand, counting down.
CGTGGTTCCCACGGGCGTATCCGGTACCGGTGTCGCACTCCCGCACATCGCGGCCGACCTCGGGTCGCAACCCGCACAGCTTCAGTGGGTGGTCAACGGGTTCAACCTCACCTTCGCGGTGTTCAGCCTCGTGGCCGGATCGATCGCCGATCACCTGGGCCGCCGCCGCGGACTACTGCTGGGCGGCGTCGTGTTCGCCGCCGCGGGCGTCCTGAGCGCACTCAGCCCCGACCTCGTCGTTCTCGACCTTGCTCGCGCACTCGCGGGAGTCGGTGCGGCGATCATCTTCGCCTGCTCGGGTGCGCTGATCGCCATCACCTTCTCCGGCAAGGCTGCGGCCCGCGCCTTCGCTCTGTTCGGCACTGCAGCAGGTGTCGGGCTCGGGCTCGGGCCGAGCATCTCCTCGGCCGCCATCGCGCTCATCGGTTGGACGGGCATCTTCTGGTTCAACGCCGTGGCGATCATCATCGCCATCGCGCTCGTTCTTCTGTCCGGCGTACACGACACCCCGGCCCAGGACACCGGACAGATCGACTACCGCGGAGCCCTTGTGTTCGCGGCCGCACTGAGCCTTGTGATCGCCGGTGTCGCACAGAGCAGTTCCTGGGGTTGGTCGTCACCGGGCACGATCGTTCTCGTCGCCGGGGGAATCCTGCTGCTCGCTGTGTTCGTGCGCCTGCAGGCGGTCACCGGCAACCCGCTGCTCGACCTGAGCCTGCTGCGGTCTCCGCGGCTGGTCGGGCTGCTTCTCGTTCCCGTTGCGGGAGCCGTCGGCTTCGTCACGTTGCTCACCTACTACCCGACGTTCCTGACCGGGGTCTGGCAGCTGGGTTCCGGATCGGTCGGGGCAGTCATGCTGATCATGACGGTCCCCGTGATCGTGGGCCCGATCGTCGCGGGGGCGTTGCACGGCCGCGGCGTGCCGACGTGGGTGATCCTCGGTGCAAGCGTCGCGTTCTACGTCATCGGAGCGGCGCTGCTCACCCGCGAGAACACCGCCGTGGATGTGCCCGACCTGATACTTCCGTTCGTGCTGTTGGGCGCGGGGTTCGGGCTCGGGGTCGGTCTCGTCGACGGACAGGCGATCGGCTCGGTCCCCGAGGAGAAGTCGGGCATGGTGTCGGGCCTGGTGTCCACTGTCAGGCTCGGCAGCGAAGCCGTCGTCGTCGCGGTGTTCGCCAGTGCACTCTCGGTGGGCGTCGGCGGGAAGGTGCGGCAGGTGCTGCCCGACACTCTGGACGCCGGGGATCAGGACACGATCGTCGACCGGGTCGTCACAGGCGAGATCCACGATGCCTCCGGAGTCGCGGCCGATGCGCTGCGCGAAGCCTTCGCCACGGGGTTGGTGCCCCTGCTGTGGACGATCGTCGGAGTCAGCGCAGTGCTCGCTGTTTCCATCGTGGTGCTGCTGCGCAGGACGGCCGAGCCCACCACTACGACGGCGGGCTCCGAGCACGCGACACCCGCTGCGGCCGAGCGTGATCCATTGGGCGTCGCGGAAGCGACACGTGAGCATGCGATCGATTCCCGAATCATTTCCGAGAGGACCCCTCGATGACCACCACGACCTCCACGGCTGCCGCTGACAACGCCGTATTCCCCGCGCCCTCGGTCAGCGACATCCCACTGCTCGACACGCCCGCCCCGTACGTCCGGGAATGGGCCGGGGCCGACGGCCTCACCCGAATCGAGCTCCCGAGCGGACATGAGGCGATCAGCCTCACGGCCTACGACCACGTCAAGACACTCATGCTGGACCGAACCGCGAGCCGAGCCCTGTGCAACGTCGACGGCGGCCCGTCGTTCATGCCGACGAACTGGGCGCCGGAAGTACTGATCAACCTCGATGCCCCGGTGCACGGGATCGTCCGCGAATTCGTATCCCATGAATTCAGCGCCCGGGCCATCGCCGCTCTCGCACCACTCATCGCAGAGTTGACGAATGCCGCCCTCGACGACCTCGAAGCAACTGCCGAACCAGACCTCGTCGGGCAGGTGTTTCGGGTGGTGCCCGCCCGGATGGTGTGCCGCCTACTCGGGGTCGACGACGCCCTCGCGCCGTGGATGAACGAGTTGGGTCGGCGGATTCAACTCGCACCGCGCGACGACGTCCCGTTGATCGAGCGGTCCTGGATAGAACTCTACGGCTGGGTCCGACGCCTGGTGGCAGGGCAGGAGCCGTTCTCCGACGATGGCCTCGTGGCAACGTACCGTCGTCGCGCAGCACAGCCCGAGTTCGCCGTGGTCGACGATTCCCTGATCGCCGGGACGGTCATGGGCATCGTGCTGGGCGGCGACAACAATGTCGCGACGATGTTGACTAAGACGGCGTACGCGGCGCTGGCAGAGCCCGAACTGTATCGGTCCGTCGTCCACGGCGACGCCACGGTCGAAGGGCTCGTCGAAGAGATCTTGCGTCTGATGCCGCTCGGCACCCCCGGATCCTTCCCACGGGAGTTGACGCGACCACTCGAGGTGGGCGGTGTCGAGATCCCGGCCGGAGCGATCGTCTATCCGCATATCAATGCCGCCAATCGCGACCCGGAGGTCTTCGACAGCCCGCTGCGCATCGATCCGACCCGGCCGGGACGCCGTCACCTGCAGTACGGCTACGGTATGCACCGCTGTATGGGATCGGCCCTTGCCCAGATCGAACTGATCACGGTTCTCGATGCGGTCGTGATGCGGCTCCCCGATCTGCGACTCGCGGTACCACCTGAGCAGATCGAATGGGACCTGGGCACCGGACTCCGTCGTCCGGTGCGGCTTCCCGTGGTAGTCGGACAGAACAAGGCGGTGCACCGGTGACAGGAGCAGACCACAACGACGTCATCGTGATCGGTGGCGGTCCCGTCGGCATGCTCGTAGCCAATGAGCTGGCGCTGCATGGAATCTCGGCCCTCGTGCTGGAGCAGCGTGGTGAGGTGAGCGAGTATCCCAAGGCCGGGACGTACCACGCACGGGCCATCGCGACGCTGGCGCGGCGCGGGATGATCACAGTTCCACGAGTCACGACAGACCATCGGCAGGAGACCGTCGAACCCTTCCAGTTCGCCGGTTATCCGTGGCTCAGCGTACGAGGTCGCACCATCGACGGTCCGGTGATGCTGGGAATCGCCCAGGCCGATCTCGAGCGCGCGATCGCTCGGCGGGCAGAGGCGTCGGGAGCGCGGGTTCTACGTCGGCACAAGGCAATCAGTGTCGAGCAGGACGACGAAGGTGTGCGTGTGGTCGCTGCGGGCCCGGACGGAGTCGAACAATCCTTCGCAGCCGGGTACGTGGTCGGCGCCGACGGCGGGCGCAGCACGGTGCGGCGATCGGGGGCGTTCGCCGTACGCGAGTACGCGCCCACCATGCGAGCGATTCTCGGTCTGGCCCACGTACCGCACCCGGAACAGCTGCGCCCCGGATGGACGCCCACCCCGCGTGGTTGGACGCTGTTGAACCTCAACCGCTACGGGGACAGTCGCCTCATCGTCTTCGAATTCGACGGCCCGATAACCGATCGCGCAGAGCCGGTCACTCCGGAGGAGTTCACGGCAGCCGTAGACCGCGCCGCGGGGTCACATGTGGATCTCGTCGAGCCCCACTATTTGAACCGGTTCAGCGACTACAGCCGCGTGGTGGACAACTATCGACACGGGCGGCTTCTCCTCGCGGGCGACGCTGCGCACATCCACTACCCGCTGGGCGGGCAGGGCCTCAACACCGGCATCAACGATGCCGTCAACCTCGGGTGGAAGCTCGCAGCCGTCCTCACCGGCGCCGCCGACGAGCGGCTACTGGACACATACGGAGCAGAGCGCGAAGCGATCGGGAAATGGCTCATCGACAACACTCGGCTGCAGTCCACCTTGATGAATCCAGATCCCGCGAACGAGCCGTTGCGAAACATGGTCGAGAAATGGTTACGCGAGCCGGCCGCGCACGACTGGCTCGCCGATCAGATCAACGGAACCTCCGTGCGGCACCCGGTGCATGACGGTGACGCGAGAGCGCATCCGCTCGACGGCGAATTCGTACCGGATTTCGAGCTCGGGGCGATCGACGGTGCGACACTCTCCGTCGCCGAACTTCTCCAACGGGGAGAGTTCCTCGTACTGGCGCGGGCGAGCGTCGCCCAGACTGTAGACGAAGCCGTCGAACTGCCGTTCTCCCGGATCGTGGCAGTGTCTTCAGGCCTGCCCGAGGAGTATCCGGATGTCGTCCTGGTGCGACCCGACGGCTATGTGGCGTGGGCGGGTGGACCTGACGCGATCATCGAGATGACCGAGAGCGTGCGCAGACACTTCGGTCTCCGCGCCAAGGTACGAACGCCCGCGGCGATCGACGTATAGGCGATACTCGTCCCATGCCCGAAGGATGGTTTCTCGTGGACACCGTTGGGGAGATGCCCGCGGTGCTGTTGGTCGGTGCCCGCTCGAAACAATGGCGCCCGCTGTCGAACGAGTTCCGCGGCTCGGTGCACAAGACCGTCCTTCGGCTAGTCGAGACAGTCCTCAACAATCTGAAACAATCGCAAGTCCTCATCGACCTGGCCGGGCCGCGGCTCGCTCTCGCGTCCCCGGTACTGGGTCCGTCCAGGCAGGTGCACGGCGTCCTCATGTGGATCGGAGATCCCGATGAGACACCACCTGCCGAACCGCGCGCACGGGCATGGGAATGGGATCTGACAGATCGGGTGTCACCCTCCGCCGTGACCGATCCACGCAACCCGCGAGTACCGTCCGAGACTTTGACCGATCGGCTGTCACGAGTGGCCCGACCCGCCGATGTGGCCAGGATCGCCACGGACGTTCGGGTGGCCGACGTCGGCTTCCGGAGTACGGGGGAGTGGATCGACGTCCACGGCGCCGTTCACAGGTACACCCATCGCTGCATCGCGACGTTCGACGGTCCACGAATTCTCGGCGTCTCCGTACAACTACCTGATCTCCTGGGGGAGGACGATCCAGACATGGTCGCGTACCGGGTCGCGAACCTGTCGGCCCAGGCGGGCCGAGTCGCGCCGGCACTGATCGACGCTGTGAGCGGCCGGGTGATCGCATGGCTGACAGCCGCTCGGCCCGACCTGCCGACGACGGTGCTCAGCGGAGCCGCCCACGGATTCCGCCCTCTCGTCACGAAGCCGTGGCCGATGGCGCCTGAACTGCTCCTCGCTGTCTACCCGACGTCATAGGTCGTCGCCGTCCGCCCCATCATGTCGAATGTCGGTCCTGTCTGACTTCTGGCTGACTTCGGCCGGAGAGATCGCGTGGACGGGTCGCGAGAGCGCCGCCCACGCGCTAAATTAGAACGTGTTCTAGTTTGGCGATCGAGGAGTGGCTGATGGGCGAGGTTCTCGCACGTATCGAAGAGCATGCGGAGCAGATCCGCGCGGCGGGCGTCGAAGGCGACGAACTCATGAGACTGGCCGACTCGTCCGCGGGTCGGCTGCGGGAGACCGGCGTCATCAAGATGCTGCAACCGGTGCGGTACGGGGGCGGTGGTGCGCATCCGCGCGAATTCGCCGAGACGGTCATGGGCGTGGCGGCGATGGACGGCGCCACCGGGTGGGTGTCGGGCATCGTCGGCATCCACCCGTGGGAGATCGCGTTCGCCGACCCCAAGGTGCAGGAGGAGATCTGGGGCCGCGACGACGACGTCTGGGTCGCCTCGCCGTACGCTCCGATGGGTGTGGCTACGCCGGTGGATGGCGGCTACACCCTGAAGGGGCGGTGGCAGTTCTCGTCCGGAACGGACCACTGTCAGTGGGTGATCCTCGGTGCGATGGTCGGCGACGAGAACGGCAAGCCGCAGATGCCGCCGACGATCCTCCACGTGATCCTGCCGCGGTCGGACTACACGATCATCGACGACTCGTGGGATGTCATCGGACTGCGCGGCACCGGTTCGAAGGATGTCGTCGTCGACGGCGCGTACATTCCCGCGTACCGGACTCTCAAGTCCGACGACGTCTCCGACGGGACCGCGCCGCGCGCGGCGGGCCTGACCGACCCGACGTCGCTGATGCCGTTCAGCTGCATGTTCCCGCTCGGCATCACGGCTGCGGTGATCGGCATCGCCGAAGGTGCACTGGCCTGTCACATCGCGGCGCAGAGGGAGCGTGTCGCGATCACCGGGCAGAAGATCAAGGAGGATCCGTACGTCCTCTATGCGATCGGCGAGTCGGCGGCCGAGATCGCGGCCTCGCGCGCCGCACTGCTGGAGACCGTCGACCGGTTCTACGACAAGACCGAAGCGGGGCACACGATCTCGTTCTCCGAGCGCGCGATCGGGCGTCGCACGCAGACCGCCGCGGCGTGGCGTGCCGTGCGCGCGGTCGACGAGATCTTCGCGCGGTCGGGTGGCGGAGCGCTCCATCGGAAGTTCCCCATGCAACGGTTCTTCCGCGATGCGCACGCCGGCCTCGCCCATGCGATCCACGTGCCGGGATCGATCTTCCACGCGTCGGCATTGACCCAGCTCGGCGGAGAACCGCAGGGGATGATGCGGAATATGATCTGAGCCCGGCCGGGGTAGGAACGTGTTACAGTTCTGGTATTGGACTAGTGTCCAGTCAATTGTCCGTTGACGGCGAGTATGCAGGAGAAGCAATGGATTTCGGGATCGTCCAGTTCACGAGTGACCGGGGCCTGGCTCCATCGATTCTCGCCCCGCTGATCGAGAACGCCGGTTTTAGTGCGTACTACGTTCCCGAACACGGTCACATCCCGACGCGCCGAGACGCGGCGCATCCGCAGACCGGCGACTCGTCGCTTCCCGACGACCGCTACATGCGGACGCTCGACCCGTGGGTGTCGTTGAGTGCGGCGGCCGCGGTGACGTCCCGGATCCGGCTCGGCACGGCCGTCGCGCTGCCCGTCCAGTCGGACCCCATCACACTCGCCAAGCAGATCGCGACGCTCGACCACCTGTCGAACGGTCGAGTCACACTGGGAGTGGGCTTCGGCTGGAACCTCGACGAGCTCGGCGATCACGATGTGCCGCCGAAGCGTCGTCGCACGATGCTGCGCGAGTACCTTGAGGCCATGCGTGCGCTCTGGTCGCAGAAGGAGGCACAGTACGCGGGCGAGTTCGTGAACTTCGGGCCGAGCTGGGCGTGGCCCAAGACCGTCCAGCAGCCCGGTCCGCCGACACTGGTGGGCGCGGCGGGCACCGAGAAGAACTTCAGATGGATCGCGCGGAGTGCGGACGGCTGGATCACGACGCCGAACGAGGAGGACATCGAGGACTCCGTCGTGCTCCTGAAGCGGATCTGGTCGGAGGCGGGGCGGGACGGTGATCCACAGATCGTCGTCCTCGACTTCAAACCCGTCGCGGAGAAGCTGGAACGCTGGCGTGAGCTCGGTGTCACATCGGTGCTGTACGGCGTGCCGGACGACTCCGAGGAGCGCGCGGCGGGCTACCTCGCCAAGCTCGCGGGCAAACTGGAGATCGGCCGTGTCGACGCCTGACGACGCCGTCGCCGTCTTTCGTGACATCGAGTCCGAACTCACCGGATCGAACGGTCCGTTCGCAGTGGTCGACGCCGTTGTCGGCGGCGAGACGATGCGCGTGTACCGCGACACCCCAGCCAGCTTCGATGACGTGTTCACCTCGCTTGTGAACGAGCATCCGGACGAAGTCCTGCTCGTCGAGGACGGTGCTGCGTACACCTATCGCCAGGTCGGTGATCAAGCAGGGGTAATCGCGGCGTCGTTGGCGCGCCGCGTCGGCGTCCGTGACGGTGATCGTGTCGGAATCGCGATGAAGAATCGCGTCGAGTTCATCGTGGCGCTGGTCGCGATCGGCCGATGCGGCGGAGTCGCAGTCCTGTTCAACAGCCGAGAGGCCGAGGTCGAGATCGCCGCGGCGGTCTCGGACGCGGAGTGCGTCGCGATCCTCGCCGACGGACCGCGCGCGGCACGTATCCGTGCCCGTGACCGGTCCACGCCGATCGTCGTCGTCGACGATGACCGCATCGACGAGCCGGTGTACCGATACGCCGACCTCGCCGCGGGCCGTGATTCGACGGCGAGCCGTCCCGCGCCCGAGGCCGACGCGCCGTCGTGGATTCTGTTCACGTCGGGGACATCGGGCAGATCGAAGGGCGTCGTACTCACACACCGCAATGTGTGCACTCTGGTGGTGAGTCTGCGGTTGTTCACAGAGACCGGGGTCGTCACGAACGCCCGCAAGTACGGCATGGAACCCGACGCGATTCGTGGGTTGATGCCGAGACTGTCCGCACTGCTGGTCTTCCCGCTGTTCCACACCTCGGGGCTGGTGGCGTTGATGACGACGATGTTCACCGGTGGGGTCGTCGTGATCATGCCCCGGTGGGACGTCCGCCTCGCGATCGATCTGATCGAGCAGCACCGTCTGGCGATGTTGGCCGGACCCCCGATGGTCATCGTGGACGTGCTGAACGAGGCGTCCCCTGTGGAACGCATCGGGAGCTTGATCAACGTCGCCGCCGCCGGTCAGACGACGCCGCCGGACCTGGTCGCGAAACTGTCGCGTGTCCTTCCGGCCGCGGGGCGCGGCGTCGGCTGGGGGATGACGGAGACGACGGCCAGCGTGAGCACGGCCGGTGGCGACGTACTCGCGGCCCATCCGGACACGTCGGGATCGGCGAGCCCGGTGATGGAGGTCAGGGCCGTCGACGCGTCCGGACACGTGGTGTCCGGGTCGGGAGTGGTCGGCGAACTTCAGGTCCGCGGTCCGCAGGTGATGGCGGGATACCTGAATCGACCGGAGGAGACCGCCGCGGTCTTCGACGGATCGTGGTACCGCACGGGCGATCTCGGCTACGTCGATGACCGAGGTCTGATCTATGTGGTCGATCGCGTGAAAGACATCGTGATCACCGGTGGCGAGAACGTGTACTGCGCGGAGGTCGAGTACGTGCTGCTCGCGTCGGAGCAGTTCACAGAAGTCGCCGTCTTCGGTGCGATCGACGAGCGTCTCGGTGAGCGCGTGGTCGCGGCCGTGACCGTGGTCGACGGAGTGGAGTTGTCGGCCGACGACGTTCGCGACATCGTGCGTGCGTCGCTTGCGGCGTACAAGGCACCGGCCGATGTCGTCTTCGGCTTCGGTCCGTTGCCGCGCAATGCGACGGGGAAGGTCCTCAAGCGAGCCTTGCGCGACCGGTACGCCGCGAGCGATGAGACGTAGAGGAGTTCGCATGGAGGGTTTCAATCTGTCTCGAGTGCTCGACACCGTCGCGCAGGCGGCAGGGGAGCGAGACATGCTCGTGTGGCGCGGGCGACGCCACACGTATGCCGAGGTCAACAGGAGGGCGACGGCCTTCGCGCGCTTCCTCCTCGCGCAGGGATGCGGGGCGCGTGCCGAACGCGACGATCTCGACGGCCATCAGTCCGGCCAGGATCACGTCGGTCTGTACCTGCGGAACGACACCGCGTACGTGGAGGCGATGGTCGGTGGCTTCCGTGCGCGGTGCGCGCCGTTCAACATCAACTATCGCTACGTCGAAGAAGAACTCACCTACGTCCTCCGCTCGGCTGATGCGTCCGTGCTGGTCTATCACGCAGAGTTCGCGCCGCAGGTCGCGGCGATCCGTGATTCACTGCCGGATCTGAGGGTCCTGGTCCAGGTGCCCGACGACAGTGGCAATGGTCTTCTCCCCGGAGCCGTCGACTACACGGCGATCCTCGACGCACCGGTCGACGGTACGGTGGCGCTGCCCGAGCCGACCGGCGACGACCTGTTCATCCTGTTCACCGGCGGTACCACCGGCATGCCGAAGGGCGTGTTGTGGCGCCAGCACGACATCTACCTCAGCTCGATGGGCGGCACGCCGTTCGGCACCACCGAGCCGTTCCGGTCCTACGACGACGTCGCGGCCGCGGCGACCGCCGCCGAGCAGGGCATGCGGATTGTGCTGACTCCGCCGTTCATGCACGGCGCCGCGCAATGGACCGTCTTCCACATCGTCACCAACGGCGGCACCCTCGTACTGCCCGACGCCAACGACCGATTCGACGCCGCGAACGTATGGGACCTCGCGATAGCCGAGGGCGCCGTGATGATCCCGGTGGTCGGCGATGCGATGGCCAGACCACTGGTCGACCATCTCGAAGCCCAGAGCGAACAGTGGCGGGCGAGCGTTCCGGTCGCGGCGATCCAGAACGGCGGCGCCCCGCTGACCCCGGCGATCCGCCGACGTCTCCACGCGGCGAAGCCGGGGCTGTTAGTCCTCGACAACGTCGGCTCGTCCGAGACCGGCATCCAGATGACCATGATGTCCGACGGCAGCGGAGGCGATCAGCCCTCGCACTTCGTGCCGACTCCGGACACGACGGTGGTCGACGACGAGCTGACTCGCGTCGTCGAACCGGGCGGGGACATCGGCTGGCTCGCACGGAAAGGGTACGTGCCGCTCGGCTACCTCAACGATGCGGCGAAGACGGCGAAGACCTTTCCTGTCATCGACGGAACACGGTGGTCGTTGCCCGGGGACCGTGCGCGGCTGCTCGCGGACGGTTCGATCGAGTTGCTCGGTCGCGACAGCGTCACCATCAACTCCGGCGGCGAGAAGATCTACGCCGAAGAGGTCGAGCGGGCTCTCACCGGACATCCGGCGATCCGCGACGTGATAGTGGTTGGCCGACCGTCGGAGGTCTGGGGGCAGGAGGTCACCGCCGTCGTCGAACTCGACGACGGTGCGGCGGTCACCGACGAAGAGCTTCGTGACCACTGCCGCGCACACATCGCGTCCTACAAGATTCCGAAGACCATTGTGCGATGCGAGACGGTCAAGCGCTCACCCGCGGGCAAGGCGGACTACCGATGGGCGCGGGAGCGGGCGACCCGGTCAGTCTGATGCGTCGGGGCGCTCGTCCCACACCGCCGCCAGTGCGGCGGCCGCAGGTCGGAACGTGACACCGAGATCGTGCGCCGTCGCCGAGTCGTCCGGTGCGGGCGGATACAGCAGATAGCCGATCGCGGCCTCGCTCAACTGCGACAGGTCCGCGGGGACGACGGCGGGGACCCGATCGGCGATCCGGCCGGCGGCGATCATCATCCAGTTCGGGATCGGCAGGTAGCGGATACGGCGGCCGGTCACGCGGGTCAGCGCGTCTGCCAGGTCTCTTCGAACGATGAGGTGGCCGCCCGCGGTGTAGCGTCGCGGGCCGCGCCCGGGTTCCAGGACGGCGACGAAGATCTCTGCCAGATCGCGTACGTCGACGATCGTCAGACCGGCCGTTCGGCCGACGACCCCGGTGTTCGCCAGCGTTGTCACCGCGTCGCCGGCCTCGCCGAACAAGCCGTGCGCGGACGGGCCCATCACTGCTCCCGGATACACGATCGTCACCGCGTGGCCGAGGTCCTGCAGGCCGCGCGCGTAGGTCTCGGCGGCGGCCTTCGACCGGCCGTAGGCGTCGTCACCGCCGGCGACGGGCAGATCCGGACGCAGGATCGGTTCGTCGCGGCTCCACAGCGCGCTGTAACTCGACACGTGCACGACGGGATCCAGGCCGAGTTCGACGGCCTGACCGAGTACGTTCTCCGTGCCGCGTCGGTTGCGTTCGACGAGGTCCGCGGTCCTGCTCGCGTGCAGTTGCACGTCGGCGGCGGCATGCACGACGGCGTCGCAGCCGTCGAGAGCTCGGTGAACCGCGTCGGCGTCGCCGATCTCGCCGATCACCACGTCCGGATCGACGCCCAGGAACTCGATCGCCACGTCGACCTTCGCGCGACTGCGCGCGAGCAGTCGCACGTCGTGGCCGTGTGCGGCGACGGTCTTCGCGATCCACCCGCCGACGAAGCCGGTCCCACCGGTGATCAGGACTCTCATGGCGTCTCCGTGGGGTGGTGTGGGTGCTGCCGACCGACCGGTGGACAGAGGCCACCCTCGCTCGACCGATGGGACGGTCAGAACAGCGGCGCTCCCGGGTCGCCGGTCTCTCGCCGCAGCACGCGCAGCGAGCCTTGCGCGTCTGCTTCGACGAACTGTCCTGTGCCCAAAGCCTTCTCATAGATCTCGAACGGCGGTCGACCGCCGTCGGCCGGGTCGGGGAACACGTCGTGGATCAGCAGAGCGCCGCCGATGCGCACCCACGGGGCCCACCCGGCCAGATCGTTCTGCGCAGCCTCGCTGCTGTGACCGCCGTCGATGAACACGAAGTCGACCGGGCGACCCCACAGACGTGCTGCCACCGTCGACGGTGCGAGCACACCGACGACGGTGCCCTCCAACCCGGCGTCCCAGATGGTGCGGCGGAATCGTGCGGACGTGTCCAGGGTGCCCGCGTGCGGATCGACCAGGGACTCGTCGTGGTACTCCCAACCCGGCTGATGCTCCTCGGAACCGCGATGGTGGTCCACCGTGGTCACGATCGCGTCCAACGGCTGTGCCGCGGCGCCGAGGAACACCGTGGACTTGCCGCAGTAGGTGCCGATCTCGACACCGAGTCCCACCGCGTCGTCGGCCGACAGGTACTCCTGCGCGGTGCGGTAGAGCGCCATCGCCTCGTCGTGCACCATGAAGCCGGGCGCCTCTTCCGCGGCACGGAGCTGGGTGTCGGTGGGCGAGTCGGCGAGAGTAGAACGTGTTGTCATTCGCTGATCCTATCCGCTGTTCCGCTGCGCCTTCTCGTGCTTCTTGATCACCTCGCCGAACATCATGTTGAGCTTGGTGCCCTGCGGCCAGCCGATGTAGTAGCAGAGGAACAAGGCGATCTCGAGGAGGTCGTCGCCGTCGAGTTCGCCGTTGCCGAGGGCCGCGCCCGCCTGGATCTCGGCGACGTCGACCTGCCCGGTCGCGGCCAGCGCGCCGAGCAGCAGCAGGCGACGATCCCGCAGGCTGAGCTTCTCGCGCGTCCACACCTCGCCGAACAGCTGGTCGGCGGTGTGCGCGAAGAAGTCGCCCGGACCGTCCTGCATGTCCCAGCCGTAGACCCGGGACATCATGTCCAGGCCCTTCTGCCGCTGCGGAGAGGTCTCCTGCGGGGAGGTTTCCGGGGTGGTCATGATCGATCCTCTCCTACGCCGAGTCCGTCGGCGAATCGTTCCAGGGCGAGCGCGGTGAGCGGCAGGTCGACGTCGAGCTGTGCGCCGAGGTCCAGTGCGAGCCTCAGATCCTTCTCGCCGAGGCCGCGCACATGGGTGAAGACGTCGTACCAGAAGTCGTCGGGATCGATCGGCGCCGTCGTGTCGCGGAGCATGATGGCTCCGGCGCCGCCGGTGATCGCATCGGTGTGGCGGACCACCTTGCCGAGCTTGACGAGGTCGATGCCCGCCGCCTCGGCCAGGCGCGCGGCCTCGGTCGTCGCGGTGAACGAGACGAAGTGGAGGAGGTTCCGCGCCAGCTTCATCTCGGTGCCCGAGCCGATCGGACCCGCGTGCATCAGCATGTCGGAGACCAGCGCGTACGGCTCCTTGATGCGCTGGTAGGCGTCGCGCTCGCCGCCGACCATCACGGCGAGGCGACCTTCCTTCGCCGCCTGTGCACCGCCGGAGACCGGTGCGTCGAGGACGGCCACGTTCTTCTCGGCGCACAGTTCGGCCAGGTCGATCGCCGTCCGCGGGCCGATCGTCGAGTGGATGACGACGACGGTTCCCGGCTGCGCGGTCTCCAGAATCCCGCCCTGACCGGCGACGACCTCGTTCACCTGCGCGTCGTCGAGCACTGTGACCCCGATGATCGTCGCCGTCGTCGCGACCTCGGCGGGTGAGTCGACGCGGGTCGCGCCGTCGACGGTCGCGTCCGGGCGGATGTCGGTGACGACGAGTCCACCCGGCCACGCCGCCAGCTTCTCGGCGATCGGGGCACCCATGTTGCCCAGGCCGATGAATCCGACGGGTCGAGCGGAGCGAGGGGGATCGTCGACGAGCGTGCTCATGAACGGAACACCTGGCCGCCGTCGACGTTGAAGATCTGCCCGGTGATCCACGAGGCCTCGTCGGAGAGGAGGAATGCGAGCATCGCGGCCATGTCGTCGGGGGTGCCCATCCGCTTGAGCGGCAACTTGTCGACCATGTCGGCCACCATGTCGCCAGGCGTGGCGGTTCTAGTGGCCTCGGTGTCGGTCGGTCCCGGTGCGATCGCGTTGATGCGGATGCCCGATCCGCCGAGTTCGACGGCCAACTGCTGGGTGAGGCTGTTGACCCCGGCCTTCGCGACGCCGTAGAAGCCGCTGTAGAGCCAGGCGGCGGTGGAGGACTGGTTGACGATCGCGCTGCCGGGCTTCATCTTTCCGTAGACGGCGCGAGTCACATTCAGTGCGCCGTCGAAGTTCACGCTCATGAACTTCTTGTAGTAGTCCCACGGGACGGTGATCAGGAAGTCGAGCTTCATGGTGCCGTAGATCGCGGCGTTGTTGACCAGATAGTCGATCTGGCCGTACTTCGCGATGGTCGCATCGGCCAGGGCCTGCGCCGAATCGGGATCGGCGACGTCTGTGTGGACGTATGTTCCGCCGATGTCGGCGGCCACCTTCTGGCCGGCCTCGTCGTTGAGATCGGCGACGACGACGTTCGCGCCCTCGGCCGCGAGGCGGCGGGCGTACACCTCGCCGATGCCGCCTGCCGCGCCGGTCACGATCGCCGTCTTGCCTTCGAAACGGTTGTTGCTCATGGTGTTCTGCCTTCTAGTGATAGTGGCTTCGTCTGTTGATCGGACTGTGCCCGTCGGTCCGGCGTCGTCTCGACCGGTCTCACGCAGGCGTCGCGACGGCCTTGGTCTCCAGGTACTCCTCGAAGCCGGCGACGCCCATCTCGCGGCCGATGCCGGACTGCTTGTAGCCGCCGAAGGGGACGTCCGCCGCGTACCAGATGCCGCCGTTGACGGCCATGGTTCCGGTGCGGACTCCGTCGACGACCTTCCGGATGCGGTCGGGGTCGGTACCCCAGACCGCACCGGACAGTCCGTATATCGAGTCGTTGGCGATGGCGATCGCGTCGTCGTCGCCGTCGTGGGGGAGAATCACCAGGACCGGACCGAAGATCTCCTCCTGCGCTACGCGCGACGAGTTGTCGACGCCGGAGATGAGGGTCGGCTCGACGAAGAAGCCCTTGTCGCGGCCCGCTGGGCGGCCGCCGCCGGTCTCGATGACGCCGCCCTCGGTCTTGGCGAGCTCGATGTAACCCAGCACGCGGTCGCGCTGCACGGCCGAGATCACCGGCCCGCAGACGGTTCCCTTGTTCGCGGGATCGCCCGGCTGCAGACCGGCCATCGAATCGCGGGTCAGGGCGATGGCCTCGTCGTACTTCTCGCGCGGCACGACGAGGCGAGTGGTCATCGCACAGCCCTGTCCGGCGTGCGTCACCACGCCAAACGCGGCCATCGAGCACGCGGACGCGAGGTCGGCGTCGTCGAGGACGATGAACGCCGACTTGCCGCCGAGTTCGAGGAAGCATCGTTTGAGCGACTCGGCGGCCGCCGCCATCACCTTCCTGCCGGTGGCGGTGGAGCCGGTGAACGAGACGACGTCCACCCGCGGGTCAGACGACAGAGCGGCGCCGACCTGATGGTCGCTCGACGTGACGACGTTGAGCACGCCGTCGGGGATGTCGGTCTCCTCGGCCGCGACCTTGCCGACCAGGGCCGCGCACCACGGGGTGTCCGGTGCCGGTTTGAGGACCACGGTGCAGCCCGCCGCCAGTGCGGGACCGATCTTGGCGAAGTTGATCTGGTGCGGGAAGTTCCACGGCGTGATCGCGCCGACGACACCGGCGGCCTCCCGCTGCAGACGACGAGAGTTCTTGATTCCCATGGGTTTCGCCTCACCGAGGTCGGTCTCCCACTCGTAGCTCTCGGCGAGGTCGGCGAAATAGCCGAGATCGGCGATCGGGCCCTCCAGCTGGGGGCCCGACGTCAGGAACACGGGTGCGCCGACTTCGGCGATCGTGACCTCGCGCAACTCCTCGATATGGCCCTGCAGAGCGTCGCGCAACTGACGCAGACACGTCGCGCGGAAGGCGTGGTCGCGCGACCACGACGTCGTGTCGAAAGCCGTCCGAGCGGCGGCGATCGCGTCGTCCATATCGGCGACGGTGGCATCGGCGGCCTGGCCGACTATCTCCTCGGTCGCCGGGTTGACGATGTCGAAGGTTCCGCCCGATCCCGGAACGAGCTTTCCTCCGATCAGCAGCTCGGAACTGCCCTCCGGCTTCAATCCCATGTCTGACTCCCGTTCTGGACAACTGTCTGGACTTGCGTTTGAACCTAATGTAGCGTCGCTGTCAATGTCCAGTGCTCAAGGAAAGTCGGTTGCGACATGGCATTCGATTCGGCGGAACTCGAAGAGATGAAGAAGCGGTGGCTGCAGGCCAACGTCGACGTGGAGAAGGCCGGGGACTGGCGTCCGTTGGCCGAGTTCTACACCGAGGACGCGACCTACGGTTGGAACTACGGTGCCGAACACGACTTCATGGCCGTGGGACGCGACGAGATCCGCGACATCGCCATCGGACTCGAGATGGACGGGCTGGACGGGTGGACGTACCCCTACCAGACCTGGGTCGTCGACGCCGAGAGCGGCGACATGATCGGTCTCTGGAAGCAGGTCAACGAGGCCACACGCGCGGACGGATCGCACTACGCGCTCAACGGCATCCAAGGCAGCTGGTTCAAGTACGCCGGGAACTTCCAGTGGGGTTGGCAACGGGACTTCTTCGATTACGGAAACGTGACCGCACTGTTCACCGAGATGCTCACCGACGGTGTCATGACGCCTGGTCTGCGAGGCCGCATCGACCGGGTGTTGAACGCGACGGAACTGCTGCCCGGCTGGTACCCGCTCGGGCAGACACCCGTTCCGATGTGGTGACCGGGGTCGTGACCGCAGCGCATCTGACCGGTCGACGGGCCGTGGTCGCGGGGTCGACCCGCGGGATCGGCCTCGCCGTGGCGCGAGAGCTCTTGGCTCAGGGAGCGTCCGTCGTCGTGAACGGTCGGGACGCCGACGTCGCTCGTGCCGCTGCGGACGAACTGTCGGCCGGTGATGGACGTGTGCTCGCGGTGCCCGGGTCCGCGGCCGACGAGTTCGTCGCGCAGGCCATGATCGACGCCGCGGTCAGCGGGTTCGGCGGGGTCGACATCGTGATCGACTGCGCGGGCACCGCCGAGCCGACCGGATCGTCGATCCTCACGATGAGCACGTACGAGTTCTTCGCCCAGCTCGACGCTCATCTCGTCAGCTCGTTCGAACTCGCTCGGGCGGCTGCTCCGCTGCTGGTGGATCAGGAGGCCGGTGCCATCGTGCTGACAGGGTCGGCCGCAGCGTCCGGAATGTTCGGCGGCACTGGTTATCCAGCCGGCAAAGGTGGAGTCAACGGTCTGACCGCGGCGCTGGCCGCGGATCTGAAACAGTACGGTGTGCGTGTCAACGCGGTGTGCCCGGGTGCGCGGACGCGCTTGTCGACCGGCGAGGGCTACCGCTCGCACATCGACGATCTGTACGAGCGCGGACTGCTCGACGCCGGCACGCGCGATGTCGCGCTGGATCCCGCACCGCCCGAGTACGTGGCACCGCTGTACGCCTACCTGGCCAGCGATCTGGCGTCGGACGTCACCGGCCGGATCTACAGCGCATCGGGTGGTTTCATCGGCAGGTATCCGGAGTTCGAGCCCGAGTTCGTGGCCTATCGCGGACATCGGGACGAGCCGCCGTACACACTCGAGGAGTTGGCCGGCATCGTGACCCGGTGAGGTTCGTGACCCGGAGAATCGGAGGAGTGCGGCAGCGGAGGGCATCGCGCGTGCGTCGGGCGAGCCGGCGGACGATGCTGCGATCCGATGAGGGCGCCGCGCGATGTCGTTCAAACAGGCGATGTCGGGGACGGCGACGTCGTATGGTGAGGAGGGTCGGGTCGGGCTCGTAGAAGAGGCGACGTCATGAAGACTGTTCGAGTAGCAGCAGCGGCGGGTGTGGTGGTGGCCGGACTGCTGGGGATGGCACCCGGTGTGGCGGCGGCCGCGCCCATCGTGCCCTTCCAGATCGATCCGGCCATCTTCGGCAACCCGAACGGCAGTCTGGACGTCCCGCCGATCCATTGCGGAATCGAACGCACCGCCCCCGGCGTCATCACGGTCACCGGTCGGCCCAAGGAGTACGGCTGCCTTGTGCACTCGTGGGTGCGATGGATCAATGTCTCGACGGGGCGGACCGGTGCCTCGCTGACGTCGAGCGGCCTCAACGGAATTCCGGCCGAGGCGCGCCTGCACACGGGCGCGGGCCGGGTCGCGCTCATCGTCGATCCACGACCGGGCACGATGCTCACTCCCGGTCTCGCGACCATCGACGTGCGGTGAGCGCAGCCGACTGGAGGGAAGATCGGATCGGTTCGGCCATCGACGGTCGCAATCCGACGGTCCTCGCTGAACTCACGGCAGCGTTCGCCGTCATCGGAGACAGCCAGTTCCTGCCCGGTTATTGCCTCGCCTTGACCAAGACGCCGGGCGTCGACCGTCTGTCCGATCTCGACCGGTGTGCACGGCTGGCATTCCTCTCCGACGTCGATCTCTTGGCTTCCGCGGTGGAGACCGTGTGCAGCGCCGTCGATTCCGCGTTTCGACGCGTCAACATCGAGATTCTGGGGAACACTCACCCGATGCTGCACGCGCACGTCTGGCCTCGTTACGAGTGGGAGCCGCACGATGCGGTCGGCATGCCGGTGTGGTGCTACCCGCGAGAACGATGGTCCGATCCGGCATCGGTTCTCTCGTCGGACCACGACGAACTGCGCAGCGCCCTCCGTGTCGAGATCACGCGCCTGGACACCGCCGATCGCGCCGCGTCCGGCGATCGGAGCGCGGGGATGGGTTCGTGCTGACCGTGCGCGAGTCCCGGTCCGGACGCGTCCACCGCCTGTGAGTACGGTCGGGGAGTGGACAGGCGGGTTTCGGCACCGATGAGGCGGATCTCCGTCGTCGGTTGCTCGGGGTCGGGCAAGACGACAGTCGCACGGCGACTGGCCGCGGCGCTCGACCGTCCGCACGTCGAACTCGACGCGATCCACTGGGGTCCGGACTGGACTCCCGCGTCGCCCGAGGAGATGGTCGCACGGGTACGCGAGGCGACAGCGGCACCGGCGTGGGTCGTCGACGGCAACTATCAGAGCACGATCGGCCGACTCGTCTGGGAACGGGCCGACACCGTCGTCTGGATCGACCCGGCGAGGTGGCGCGTGATGTGGCAATCGGTGACGCGAACCATCGGACGCATCGTCTCGCGTACCGAACTGTGGAATGGCAATCGCGAAGACCTGCGCGGTCTGCAAGTGTGGCGGCGCGAGGAATCAGTCGTGTGGTGGGCATGGAACTCCTTCGCCCGCACCAGAAGTCGGTATGAGGCCGCACTCGCTGATCCGGAGTGCGCGCATCTGAGGTTCATTCGGCTGCGAACTCGGCGTGAGATCGAGCGATTTCTCCTGACGATCGACGGGTGAGTTCCGAGCGGTCGTCCGCAGAGAACAACGGGTGAGCTGCGACATCGTCGTCCGGCGACGATGCGTCACCGCTCGATCTTCGTCACGTAGCCTGCTGGGCGCTGGAATCCGTGCGCGTACCCGACAGCAGTGCGACGCACGCCTGCGTCGCGGGCTCGATGATCGATGACAACGGGGCGCCGGACTCCATCGCATTCGCGGTCAGCTCACGGATCCCTCCCCAGACGATGATCGCCGTCGGGCGGGTGATCTGAGGGATGCCCGCGGCCGCGACCTGCGGGGTGGATGTGATGCGTTCGAAGAGTCGGGTCCAGGCTTCGATTCCCTCGGCTTTGACCGCCCGGGCGGAGTCGCCCAGCGCGGGCAGCTCGCGAATCCAACTGAGCGTCAGTCCGGGGTGCGTCTCGTTGGCCCGGACGTAGGCGGTGACCGCCGAGCGGACCTGTTCGGTCCACGGCGCCGACGGGTCGACGGCGGCGTCGACCGAATCGATGATCTCCTGGTTCGCCTCGCGCAACACCGCGATGAAACAGGCCGTCTTATCCGAGAAGTGCTCGTAGAACGACCTCCGCGACACGCGGGCCACCCGGACGACGTCGGCAACGGTCGTCGCCCGATAACCGAGTTCGGCGATGCACTCGACCATGGCGGACATCAGTCGTGAGCGCACCTGCGATGCGGTGTCGGCGTGTGCGGTGGTCACCACCCCAGGATAAGCCCTTGCTCCGACTGGTACGCAGGCGTACCGTCTGATTGGTACGACGACGTACCGCGTGAACGGAGATGATCCGATGACCACAGAGCTGACCGAGACTCCCGCGGGTTCGGCGCCGCCGAAAGTGGCACTTCCCACGTGGGCGCAGGGGGCCGGATTTCTCACGGCTCGACGCGGCGCCCTGCACGCGTGTCGCGCCCGATACGGGTCGGTGTTCGAGTTGGCCCTTCCCGTCTTCGGGAGTGCGGTCTTCATCGCGGACCCGACCATGGCCAAGCAGTTGTTCACGTCCGGCGCCAAGACGATCAACGTGCAGCCGAACCTCGGGCGCGTGCTCGGCTCCGGTTCGATGTTCGGCATCGAGGGCGCCGAGCATCGTCGTCGTCGGAAACTCCTCACCCCGCCGTTGCACGGCAAGAGGATTCGCACGTACGAGGAGATCGTCGAAGACGAGGTCCGTCGAGAGATCGCGACATGGAGGACCGGGGAGCGGTTCGCGTCACTCGATCCGATGATGAGGATCACGCTCAATGTGATCCTCCGTGCGGTCTTCGGCGCCGACGGCTCCGATTTCGACACTCTCCGCGAACTGATGCCGAAGCTCGTCGCCGCGGGCTCCCGCGCGGCGACGATCCCCGAGTTGCCTCGGCCGCTGCGCCTAGTGGACCCGAACGTGCGTCTCCGCGAGCACCGGGTCCGATACGACCGGACCATCCGACGCATCATCGGCGACTCGCGAGCAGACCCGTCGCTCACCGACCGCGACGACATCCTCGCTCTGATGCTCCAGAGCACGTACGACGACGGCAGCGTCATGACCGACGACGAGATCGCCGACGAACTCCTCACGCTTCTCGCCGCTGGACACGAGACCACGGCGACCACGCTCGCCTGGGCTTTCGAGCGACTCCAACGCCACCCGGCGGTGCTGCGCGACCTCACCGACGAGGCGCGCGGCGACGGCGGGGAACTCCGTCACGCGGTGATTCTGGAGACGCAGCGGAGCAGACCGGTCATCGACCTCGCGGGGCGGCACGTGGTGGCGGACGACCTCGAGATCGGACCGTGGCACATCCCGCGCGGCCACAACGCCATCGTTGCGATCTCCCTGTTGCACGACGACTCCGACCAGTTCCGCGAACCCGAGCGCTTCGACCCGAGTCGCTTCATCGGCACCACCCTCTCGGCCGCGTGGATCCCGTTCGGCGGAGGCACCCGACGGTGTATCGGCGCGGCGTTCGCGACCATGGAGATGGACGTGACATTGCGGACGGTGCTTCGCGAGTTCGACCTTCGACCGACGACGGCCCGCGCCGAGGGGCTGCACTCGCGTGGAGTCGCGTCGGCGCCGAGGTTCGGTGGACGGATCACCGTCGACCGGCGGTGATCAGCCGGGGAGTACCCCCGCGCCGACGACAGTCCCGTCACTCCGGAGGCCGAGGGTGAACTCTGATCCCGCGGCGACCGCCTCGATGTCGGTCCACGTCGCGACATCGCGGCCGACTCCGCCGAGGTCGGCGGTCGCCACGACGGTGCCGTCGGATCGCAGAGCGACGGTGTGACCGCTGCCCGCGGCGACGGCGAGCACATCCGACCACACGGCGGTCGGGGAGTCGCGGACGGTGGAGAGGACCGAGCCGTCTCGGCGTAGACCCATCGTCTGCAGATGACCCGCCGATGCGTCCACGACGCCGCGCCAGCCGTCGACCGCGCACTGACCGCGGGAGTCGTTCCCGGTCCCGACGACGGTGCCGTCCGCGCGGACGCCGACCGAATGCCAGTCGCCGCACGAGACGGCGACGACGCCGCGCCAGGATTCGACGGCGCACTGCCCCTCCGCGGTGCGCCCGGCGGCCAGGACTGTGCCGTCCGAACGGAGGCCGAGCGTGAACCGCCAACCGGCGGCGATCGCGATCACGTCCTGTCACTGCGTCACATCGCACTGACCGTCGCCGTTCCAACCCGTCGCCACGACGGTGCCGTCAGATCGAAGTCCGACGGTGTGCGACCGTCCGGTGTTGCGTGCGGTGTGGACGTTGCCCGCGGCGACGGCGACGACATCGGTCCAGCCGCCGACGTCGCATTCGCCGGCGCGACCGTCGCCGACAGCGGCGACGGTCCCGTCCGTCCGGAGACCGACCCAGTGTCGGCGGCCCGCTGCGAGCGCGACGAAACCGGTCATCCGCCGTGCTGGACGAACCAGTCGAGCAGTGGACGGGTCTGGCGCCAGTCGGCGCGTATCTTCTCGACCAGGTCGTGAGAGTGGATCACCTCGTCGAATCCGTAATCGCGCATGGCGGTCAGTGAACGGTGCCGGAGCAGTTCGATGCGTGAATGGTCCTTGGCCCAGCCGCGTGGCGCGGTCTTGAGTCGGTCGCCGTCGATCTGCCATCCGCGGCGCCGCAGGCCGTCCACGAGCTTCTCCAGTTCGGCACCGTGGAGATCGTCGTCGATGGCTCGCCGGAGAAAGGCGAGACGTTCGGCTTCGGCGTGATAGAAGCCGGCGCCCACGCGGACACCGGGCGCACCGATCTGCACGTAGTAGCCGGTGGCCGGTGCGACCGCGATGAACGCGCCCTGGTGGGTCTTGTACGGCGTCTTGTCTTTGGAGAACCGGACGTCGCGGTACGGGCGGAACACTTTGGCCTCACCGAACTCATCGGCGAGTTCGGCGACGAGGGCGTTCATCGGTGCGGCGACACTGTCGCGGTACACGTCGCGGTGGGCGTCCCAGAAGACCTTGCTGTTGTCGATCTCGAGGTCGTCGTAGAAGTCCAGCGCGGCTTCGGGGAATCCGGTGAAGCTCATGGGTGCCAGCTTATCGATCCGGTACTGCTGATCGATCCGGTAGCACGGAGCCTGGCCCCCTGTCCTTCAGAAGGACAAAGGGTCGATCACGACCTCGGTGCCGGGTGGGGCGGAGGAGGCCGGGATCCGGCAGGCGAGCCACTGCTCGATGCTCGATCGGTGGGATCGAGTCCGGTGGACTTCGGCCGGGCGGGGCGACTCGTCCCCGGCGGGGCCGGGCTCTTGCCGGAGTGACTTCTCCGGGTGGTGAACGGGGTTCACCTGCCACGGATCGTTCGATCCGGCGCGGCGCCAGCCGACACGGCCTCGGTGCGGACCGTAGGTGAGAATCACGGTCTCCCAGCCGCCGGGGCCGGTGCGGACGGTGCGATTGTGGCCGCCGCACGCCGCACCGAGGTGGTCGATGTCGGTGGGGCCGCCGTGCTGCCAGTCGGGCATGTGGTGGGCTTGCGTCCGGATGAACGGGGCGGCGCACGCGGGCGCCGAGCAGCCGCGGTCGCGGCCGAAGATCGCGAGGCGTTGGGCCGGCGAGGCGAGGCGGCGTCCACGCCCGAGATAGAGCACCTGCGAGGTGGCGTCGGCGAAGACTTCCAGCCACGGGGTCGCGTCGGCGGCGAGGTCGACCAGGTCGGCGACGGGAACCCGGGTGCCGGTCGCGGTGACCGCGATGCCGGCGCGGGCTTCGAGGTCTTTGAGCTCGGCGGTGATCACCAAGTGGGCGGGCAGGGTGGTGGGGCGGCCGAGTCCGCCGCCCTGGATCTGCTCGGTGAGCAGAGCTTCGAGGGCGTCGTGGTTGCGCTGCTCGGTGGTGCGGTAGTCGCGGGCGGCGGCTTCGGCGACGACCTCGGGGTCGAGGCCGTCGGCGTTGGCCGGACCGCGCGGGGAATCCGGGTTGGACGGATCGTTCATCCCGGGGGCGGCCCAGTGAACCAGGAGGGCGTCGAGCTTGGCCCGTGCTTGCGGGGTGAGCGTGCCGCTCAGCTTGGAGAGCAGGCGTCGGTCTTGAGGTCCGACGGTGACGCTGCGTTGGCGTCGGCGGTCGCGATCGTCGGTGAGCGCGCCGTCGGGGTCGAGGCGCTCGAGGAGCGCGTTGCCCGCGGCGGTGAGGTCTTTGGGAGTCAGGGTCGTCGCGATCTCGGCCATCTGAGCTTCGGCGTCGGCCTTGACATCGGCGGGGACGCCGGCGGGAACCTTCTTCATCGTGTCGGCGACGACGAGGACGTGATCGACGCCGATCTGGCCGTCGGCCACGGCGTCGGCGGTGGCCGGAAGAACCGGTTCGAGTACCTCGCCTTGGAGGTTGCGGAACGAGCCGATCGCCGCGGCGGTGAGCCTGCGGCGTTTGCCCGCGCCGACGCCGAGGCGCAGGACGCCGTCGTAGAACTGGTTGACGTTGGTGCACCCGACCTCGCGGTAGGCCTGGCGGTCGGACACCTCGACGTAGAGCTTCGCGTCGACGCCGTCGCAGCGGCGGCGTGAGCGTTCCAGGGTTTGGACGGTCGTGACGACGTCGGCGTCGGACATCGGAGTCAGGTCTGCGCGGGAGAGTGCGACGACGACCGCGTCCTGAAGCTCGGCGAGCTCCAGGGGAGAGGTGGGGAGGTCGAATGAGGTGCTGGTCATCTCGCGCCTCCCCTCCGGATCGAATCGATGATGATTCAATTCTACGATTAAGTGAGGAGAATAACAATATTTGGGAATGAATGTTCGATACAAGGCGACGGTAGATGAATCACCTTATGGGGGAACATGATTCGGATATGGGAACTCTGCGGTGCAAGCTGTGGGGAGCTCCGGCGGAGATGATCAGCGACGAGCCGCGATGTCCGTGGCGAGCAGTGACGGCCAGGTCTGGACGTCGTCCGGAGTCCGCGCGACGGTCAGCTTCGCGTGGGGCAGCACGTCGAAGAGAGTCTCCGCGGTGGCCAGCGGATGCGCCGGATCGTCGATCCAGGCGAGGATCGTCGTCGGCACCGCGACCGCGGCGAGCTCCGCCGGCGCGGGGAGATCGCTGCGCGCGGCGCCTCGCAGAACCGACGGCAGCAACGTGCCGGTGACGGCGGGCATCGTCAGCGGTGCATCTGCGGCGGCCGGCGGCACCGGCGCGCCGGTACCGGCCGCGGCGAACGCCTCGACGCCGGACCTCTCGACGAGATCGGCGCCGGCCCGGTACTCGTCGGCCTTCGCCACCCGGGACGCCCACGCGGTGGGCGGCAGCATCAGTGTCAGCCCGGAGAAGCGATCCGGTTCGCGCACGGCCGCGTACAGAAGCGTCGCCGTGCCCATCGACGGACCGACCCCGTGGACGCGTTCGCCGGGAAACCAGCGGTCGAGCAGTAGGAGGAGGTCGTCGGCCAGATTCGTCCAGCGATAGTCGTCGGGGGCGCGCCGCCCGGTCGAGTCCCCGTGACCGCGGGCGTCGTAACGCAGGAGCCGGGTGCCCGACAGTCCTCGCCCCAGATCGAGGCCGAGGAGCCGGTCGCGTGCACGACTCGACGTGAGACCGTGCAGCTGGACCACCGGCGCGCCGTGCTCGTCGCTGAACTCGACGGCGAGCCGGGCTCCGGGAACCTCGAACGCGGACAAGGCTTCTCCTGAAGTTGCGGTGGACGACACCTGGCGTAGCGTACACCGATATGCGGCTCACAAACGTCGGTCACCTGCGACTTCCGTTCGGCAGGCTGTGGGGCTACGACGTGCGTGTCACGGGAGGGGGAGCGGCTCAACCGGTCTCGTTCGATCAGGAACTCCATGTCGGTGCGGGCGATCGACCGGGTTCCTGGATGGCGTTGTCGTTCCGGCCGGGCAGGCTTGTCGACCGCGACGTGATCGCCGCCGCGTGGCTCGCGGTGATCGACCGTCACGACACGCTGCGCACCGTCTTCTCGCCGGGCGAGCACGGACCGGAGCTGCACGAGGTGACGGTCGAGGCGGGTGGCTGGGTCGAACATCCGATCGCAGCGGGGCAGGCCGTCAACGACGCGTTGCGCGACGTTCTGGACATCGCCTGCTCACCGTACGCCGAACCGTCGCACCGGCTGTGCATCCTGGAGACCGCGGCCGGACCGACGGTCGTGGTCGCCGCCGACCACTCGCATGTCGACATGTGGTCGATGCTGGTGATCGCGCGCGATCTGCTGGCCGCGATCGGACAGGTCGAAGCGGGCCGCACTCCGATGCTCCCGCCGGCCGCGGCGTTCGTCGACCACACTCGCGCACTGAACGCGTGGCCGACGGCCCCGGACGATGTGCACCGTCGCTGGCGAGAGGTCCTGACGGCGGGCGGCGGCGCGCTGCCGACGTTCCCCCTGTCGCTCGGACCGGGCGGATCTCAGCCCGAGCGGGTCGAGGTGCGCGACGTCCTCGACGTCGACGACACCCAGGCGTTCACCGCGCAGGCGCGCGCCGACGACGTCTCGACGCTCTCACTGGCGGTGTCGGCGATGACCGCGGTGACCCGAGAACTCGCGGACGCGCCGTTGCGCGCGGTGTTCCCGGTGCACTCCCGTCACGAGACCGCCTGGCACGATTCGGTCGGCTGGTTCATCACCAACTCGGTCCTCGAATCGGATCGACCGTCTCCGGAAGCGGCCGCGGCCGCGGTGCGCGAGGCCGTGCGGCTCGGCTCATGGCCGTTGCGCGCGATCCTCGCCGACTGGGGAGGGGAACTCGGCGAGTCGCCGGGAATGTTCGCGATTTCCTGGCTCGACCTGCGGCGTCTCCCGGTACGCATCGATGCTCGCAGTATCGCGGCGCAGTATGTGGGGGCGACCATCCGCACCGACGGCGTCATGGTGTGGTTCATTCTCAACGACGGCGGAATGCACGTGCGCTGTCGTTACCCGGACACGCTCGAGGCGCGCGCCAATGTCGGCGGCTGGCTCGATGCCCTGGTGCATCTGATGCGGCAGATCGCGTCGTCGTCGGTCGGTCGGACGGTGACGGTGGACGACCGCTCGTACCGGATCACGCGCGCCAAGCGGACCGACGTTCCCGCCATCGTGAGACTGCTCGCCGACGACGAGGTGACCCCGGACCGTGAGACGGCCGACCTCGCGCGGTACGAGGCGGCCTACGACGACGTGCTCCGACACGACTCGTACTATCTGGCCGTGGTCCGCGACGCCGGCGAGAACGTCGTCGCGACGATGCAGCTCAACGTGATCGGCGGACTCAAACTGAACGGAACGGTGCGCCTGGAGATCGAGGCGTTCCGCGTGGCCGCGAGCGAACGCTCGCGTGGCCTCGGTTCGGCGATGCTCGACTGGGCGCACGAGCACGGCCGCGCGCACGGCGCGAGCCTGGTCCAGGTGACCGCCGACGAGATCCGCAACCGGGCCCGGAGCTTCTACACCGGCCGCGGCTACCGCGCCGATCACGTCGGATTGACCCGATCGCTCTGACCCGCCGGATATGCGGAGAGTCGCTGTGCGTCGAGTGAACCAGGTAACACGAGCGATACACGGCACGAGTAGATTCACTCCCGCTGACTACGCACTTCCTGGGAGGGACGCCGGTGACGACTACACCGAAGAATGCCGACGCGACGGTCGACGACGAGGGGTATCAGCGGGGCCTCACCTCGCGCACCGTGCAGATGATCGCCATCGGCGGCGCCATCGGCACGGGACTGTTCTACGGGGCCGGTGGGGCCATCGAGAAGGCGGGGCCTGCGCTGATTCTGGCCTACCTCGTCGCCGGTCTGGCGATCTTCATCGTGATGCGATCGCTCGGCGACCTCCTCCTGTACCGTCCGATCTCCGGCGGCATCAGCGAGTACGCCGACGAGTTCCTCGGTCGGTACATGGGCTTCACTCAGGGGTGGACGTACTGGGCGGTGTGGGTCACCACCTGCATGGCCGAGATCACGGTGGCGGGCAAGTACATCAACTACTGGTGGTCGTCGATTCCGGTCTGGGTCACGGCCCTCGTCGCGCTTGTGGTGCTGTTCACGGCCAACCTGATCTCCGTCGGGCTGTTCGGCCAGGCCGAGTTCTGGTTCTCGGCGATCAAGGTGACGGCGATCCTGGGCATGATCATCATCGGCATCGGAGTCCTGCTGCCGATCTCCGGCCTCGGTCCCGATGTGGGGCCGTCGGTCACGAACCTGTGGAATCAGGGCGGATTCTTCGCGACCGGCTTCACCAACGCCCTCTTGAGCCTGCAGATCGTCATGTTCGCCTACGTCGGTGTGGAACTCGTCGGCGTCACCGCGGGCGAAGCGCAGAACCCGCGCGTCACCCTGCGCAAGGCCATCAATTCGGTGCCGTTCCGCATCGGCATCTTCTACGTCGGTTCGCTGTTGGTGATCCTGTCGGTCCGCAGCTGGAAGGACTTCCACGAAGGCGCCAGCCCGTTCGTCGCGGTCTTCCAGTACATCGGCATCCCGGGCGCGGCGGGCATCGTCAACTTCATCCTGCTGACCGCGGCTCTCTCGTCGTGCAACTCGGGCATCTACTCGACCGGTCGCATGGTGCGGTCGCTGTCGCAGCGGGGCGACGCGCCGGCCGCGCTCGAGAAGCTCTCCGGCCGCAAAGTGCCGGTCGCGGGCATCGTGCTCAGTGCCGCCGTCATGGTCATCGGCGTGATCGTCAACGTGATCGACCCCGACCACGCGTTCACCTACATCACATCGGTGTCGACGGTCGGCATCGTGTTCGTGTGGGGGACCATCGTGCTGTGTCAGATGGTGTACCGATTCCGCGTCGCCGCGGGCACACTGCCCGACTCCGGTTACCGAGTACCCGGCGGGATCGTGTCGTCGGTCGTCACGCTGGCCTTTCTCGGCATGGTGATCGTCCTGCTGTTCTTCAACCATGACGGTCGGGTCGCACTGATCGTCGGCGTCATCTGGTTCGCCATCGTGACCGCCGGGTACCTCGCGTGGACGATCGGGAACCGCACCCGCACCCGAGCGAAGCTGCCGTTCGGCGAGTGATGCCGTGGACTGGAGCATTCCCCGGTCGTCGGCCGGTGTCCTGGTGCTGCTCGGACTGGCGCGCGACGCCGGACTGAGCGACGCGCAGACCCTCCGCGACACAGGTCTGGACGTCGACGCGCTGGACACCCCGCACGCCGAGGTCGCGCTGCGTCAGGAACTCGCCGTCATCGGCAATCTGGTGGAGGCCCTCGGCGACCGCGATGGGCTGGGCGTCCGCGCAGGCACCCGCTACCAGCTCACGACGTACGGGGTGTTCGGGTTTGCGCTGATCAGCAGCCCCACCCTGCGCAGTGCGGTCGACGTCGGCCTGCGGTACTTCGACCTCACGTTCGCGTGCGCGACGATCAGTCATCGCGAGAACGACGGCGTGTTCGAGATGGTCTTCGAAGCACCGGACGTGCCCGATCGGCTGCGCCGGTTCGTCGTCGAACGAGACCTCGCGGCTGTGGGCATCATCGCGCGTGACCTCGTCGGCGACCCCGATCGACCCTTGGATGTGGTGTTCGCCTTCGACCGACCCGACGATCTCACCGTGTTCGACGAGGTGTTCGGGGCGCGTC
This sequence comes from Gordonia humi, assembly GCF_014197435.1. Classification (NCBI taxonomy): domain Bacteria; kingdom Bacillati; phylum Actinomycetota; class Actinomycetes; order Mycobacteriales; family Gordoniaceae; genus Gordonia; species Gordonia humi. The sequence continues at coordinate 4,200,246 of NZ_JACIFP010000001.1, read as the reverse complement.
CCGTCTTCGGCGGAGCGCAGACGGTGGTGCGACTTCCCGCCGTGGAGCTCGACGATCCGCTGCCGCGGGCCGACTCGCATGCCGCGGCCATCGCGCAGGCGCAGTGTCGGGACCTGCTGCGGTCGCGGGCGGCCCGCACGGGTCTGGCGGCTCGAGTCCAGGACCTGCTCACCGCCGATCCCGCGGACCCGCCGACCGCGGACGAGGCGGCGAGACGGTTGGCCGTCAGCCCTCGCACCATGAGGCACCGCCTGGCCGCCGAGGGGACGTCGTACCGCGGGCTCCTGCAGGAGATGCGTTCGCGGCTCGCTGAGGAGATGCTCGTGACCGGTCGCCTGACCGTCGGGGAGACCGCTCAGCGCCTGGGCTACGTGGAGGTGTCGAGCTTCTCGCAGGCGTTCCGCCGCTGGCACGGTTGCGGCCCAGCCGAATACGTCCGACGACGCATCGGCTAGCCGCCTATTGCCGAAACGAGTAACTCTCTCGCCGTCCCGCACCTGCCGGAATCGGAGGCTCGGCGATACGGTGGGGGCATGAGCGAACCCACTGCATCGTCGATCGCCGTCATCGGCACCGGATTCGGCGGAATCGGCATGGCCGCCCAGCTCAAGGCCGCGGGCTTCGACGACTTCGTGATCTTCGAGAAGGCCGACGGCGTGGGCGGCGTATGGCGCGACAACGAGTACCCGGGTGCCGAATGCGATGTGCCGTCGCACCTGTACTCGTTCTCGTTCGCGCTCAAACCGGACTGGTCGCGGCGGTTCGCGGGCCAGCAGGAGATCCTCGACTACCTCAACGAGTGCGCGGACCGATTCGACCTGCGCGGGTCCATCCGGTTCGGCACCGAGGTGGTCGACGCCGCCTTCGACGAGACCGCGGGGGAGTGGGTCCTGCATCTGGCGGGCGGCGACACGCATCGCGCACGGATCCTGATCGCCGCGACCGGCCAGCTGAGCAGGCCCGCCTACCCGAAGATCCCGGGGATCGACGAGTTCGCGGGCACGATGTTCCATTCGTCGACGTGGGACCACGACTACGCGTTCGAGGGCAAGGACGTCGCGGTGATCGGCACCGGGGCCTCGGCGATTCAGTTCGTGCCGCACATCGCGGCGCGCGCCGACCGTCTGGAGTTGTTCCAGCGGCACGCCCCGCACGTCATCGCCAAACCCGACTACCCGTATCGGGCGCGGACCATCGCCGCGTTCCGCCGCTTCCCGGCACTGCTCCGAGCATCCCGGCTCGCGACGTACGCGTGGCTCGAACCACGTGGCTTCGGCTTCAACGGCTCCCGCCTCGGTGAGCTGCTGATCAGGCTCTTCGAGAAGCGATACCTGCGCGGGCTGCGCAAGCAGATCACCGATCCGGCACTGCTCGCCAAGGTGACGCCGACCGATCCGATGGGTTGCAAGCGCATCCTCATGTCGAACGACTACTACCCGGCGCTGGTCGGCGACCACGTCGACGTCGTCACCGACGGCATCGCGAAGATCGTGCCGGAGGGGATCGTCACCGTCGACGGGCGGACGCACGAGGTGGACGCCATCGTGCTGGGCACCGGATTCGCCGCGACCGAGTTCCTGGCGCCGATGACGGTCACCGGCCTCGGCGGGGCCGATCTGGGCGAGGTGTGGCGCGACGGCGCACACGCTTACCTGGGGCTCGCCGTCCCAGGCTTTCCGAACTTCTTCATGCTGTACGGCCCGAACACGAATCTGTCGCACAACTCGATCGTCTACATGCTCGAATCGCAGTTCTCCTACGTCGTCGACGCCGTCGCCGACCTCGCCGACAGCGGCGCCGATTGGCTGACCGTCCGCCGCGACGTCGAAGACGCGTACAACGACGACATCCAGGCCCAACTCGCCACGACGGTGTGGGCCACCGGATGCGACGGCTGGTACACCACCGAGTCGGGGAGGAACACGCAGAACTGGCCGGGATTCACCTTCAAGTATCGGGCGGCGACCAGGGAGTTCGATCCGAGCGCGTATGCCGCACCGGGCGCGACACAGGCATAGCGACGGCCGGTGTGTCCGGGAGAACGGTGGACACACCGGCCGCATCGCAAGCGTTCAGTTCCTCCAGATCAGGTGCTCCCTCCAGATCACTTGATCTCTGAACGCATGATTCGGTTGACACCGAAGAACATGGGTACGACGAACCAGATGAGCGTCGACACGAGCAGGTGCGCCCAGTCGGCCCCCTCCGGATCGGACGGCAGCGTCGGAGTCTGGATCCAGTCGATGAGGTGATCGCGAGTCCAGGGGATGAGCCCGCCGACGATGCCCAGCACCATCGGGATGATGAAGTAGGTGACGATCGCGGCGGGCGTGTTCAGGAACAGTGCCGCGAACGCGAAGCCGACGAGGACGCCCAACAGGATGTTGAGTACACCGGAGGCGAGTGCGCCCCCGGAGATCGACCACGATCCCGCCTCCGGGTCGCTGTAGATCAGCCCGCCGATACCGGTGAACACGGCGGCGAGGACGAATGCGATGACCACGGCGATGATCGACGCGACGATCGCGACGATCAGCTTGGCTTCGATGACCCGCTCGCGGCGCGGCTCCATCGTGAATGTCGCCAGGGCGCTCCGCTGACTCCATTCGCTGGTCACCAGCAGGATGGCCATGACCGGAAGCAGGAACGCCATCGGTGCGGTCATCATCTCGAACTCGTTGCGCAGCGCGGTGGCGTCCGGGCTGCTCGCCGCGACGAACAGGGTGACCACGCCGATGATCACCGAGATGATCGCGATCGACGCGGCGAGCCAGAAGCTGGCGCGAGTGTCGACGAGCTTGCGGAACTCGACCTTCACCAGGCGGCTCAGCGGAATGCCGGGGCCGCTGAAGGCGGGGACTGCGGGGTGTGTGGTTGCGGTCATCGTCAGGCTCCCTGAGGCTGTTCGCGCTGGTTCTGTTCGGTGAGTTGGAGGAACATCTCCTCCAACCGGGCGCCGTCGCCGCCGCGCAGCTCGGTGAGAGCGACCTGGGCGTCGAGCGCGATGCGGCCGATGACCTCGGGCGTCGCCTCGGCGCGGATGCCGCCGCCGTCGGCCGGGTGGACGGCGATGCCCGCGGCGGCCACGGCGTGGGCGAGACGGTTGTCGTCGGCGCTGCGGACGAGGGCGCCGGTGCCGGCGAGGAGCTCTTCCTTGGTGCCCTCGGCGACGATCCGGCCGTTGCCGATGACGATGAGGTCGTCGGCGATGATCTCGATCTCGCTGAGCAGATGCGACGAGAGCAGGACGGCGCCGCCGCGGTCGGCGTAGCCGCGCAGCAGGGTGCGCATCCAGTGGATGCCCGCCGGATCGAGTCCGTTCGCGGGCTCGTCGAGCATCAACACGCTCGGATTGCCCAGAAGCGCGTTCGCGATGCCGAGGCGCTGGCGCATGCCGAGCGAGTAGTTCCGGACGCGACGCCCGGACTCCTCCGGTGTCAGGCTGACCATGGCGAGTGCGTCGTCGACACGAGAGGTCGGCAGGCCCATCGTCATCGCCGACAGCCGGAGGGTCTCCGCACCGGTGCGCCCCGCGTGTTGTGCGGACGCGTCGAGCAGGACGCCGATGTGTGTCGACGGATTCGGGATGTCGTGGTAGCTCGCACCATTGATGGTCGCGCTGCCCGAGCCCGCGGGCGTGAGTCCGGCGATGATCCGCATGGTGGTCGACTTGCCCGCACCGTTCGGACCCAGGAACCCGGTCACACGCCCCGGCTTGCAGGTGAACGAGACGTCGTCGACGGCGACGAAATCGCCGTAACGCTTGGAGAGGTTCTTGACTTCGATCATGGAGTCAATCCTCGTCGACGTCGTCGTCGGTGTCATCAGTCGTGCGGTCAGTTCGCATCATCCGAAAGTATGAGATCGGCGTCGACGTCGGGATGAGGGGCGACGGGCGCCGATCCGGCTACCGTGGAACCCGTGCGCCCCGTGGACTATCAACCGACCCTCAACTGGTGGGGACACACGTGGCGGGTGGTGGTCGTCCTGGCCGTGTCGGCCGTCGCCTGGGCGCCACGAGTGGCCTACCAGTGGACCGAGCATCGGTGGTGGTTCGCCTTCGATCTGGCGATCGGTCTCGTCGCGCTCGGCCTCGTGATGCGCTACCGGCGCACCCATCCGGTGCTGGTCACCACGGTCACGAACATCATGACCCTGGTGTCGACGACGGCGGGCGGGCCGTCGGCTCTGGCGTTGGTCTCCCTGTCGACGCGGCGGCGGTGGAAGGAGATCGCCCCGCAGGCGGTACTGACGATGCTGTGCGCGATCGTCGGCGAGTACCTCATGCGCGCTCCGGACGAGGCCCCGCTGACCTATGTCGACGTGGCGTTCTTCGGCGTCGTCGTCGCCTTGGCGATCGCCTGGGGCATGTACCTGGGCTCACGACGCGAACTGCTCGCCAACTGGCAGGCGCGGGCGCTGCTCACCGAGGCCGAGCAGGCCGCGCGCGTCCGGGAGGCGCAGGGGGCCGAGCGGGCTCGGATCGCCCGCGAGATGCACGACGTCCTCGCGCATCGGATCTCGGCGGTCACCATGCACGCCGGGGCGCTCGCCTTCCGTGACGACCTGTCGACCGACGAGGTGCGCCAGACGGCGCAGACCATCCAGGAGACCTCGCATCAGGCGCTGACCGAACTGCGCCAGGTGCTCGGGGTCCTCCGTGACGGACCGGGCGACGCCGATCCGGAGAGGCCGCAGGCGGGCGTGGCCGATCTGCCCGAGCTGGTGGAGGAGAATCGGCGGGCCGGCATGCGGATCGACGTCCACTGCGACGTCGACGCCGAGGCGATGCCCGCGTCCCTCGGCCGCACCGTGTACCGGTGCGTCCAGGAGGCTTTGACCAATGCGCGCAAGCACGCGCCGGCGAGTCGGGTCCGGCTGTCTGTCGTGGGTTCACCCGGGCGCGGTGTCGACATCCGCGTGGAGAATCCGCTCTCGCTGGTCTCGGCGCCCAGCGCACCGGAGTCGGGCTTCGGACTCGTCGGTCTCGCCGAACGGGTCGCGCTCCACGGCGGTCGTCAGGAGCACCGGATGTCGGGTGACGACGTCTTCGTTCTCACCGTGTGGCTACCGTGGCAGACGTGACGAACTCTGAGAGCGTGCCCAGTCGAGTGATGCTGGTCGACGACGATCCGCTGGTCCGATCCGGGCTGCGCCTGCTGCTCGGCGGTGATCGCGACCTGGACGTCGTCGCCGATGCGGGCAACGGTCGGGAGGCGCTCGATGCGCACGCCGCGGACCCGGTCGACGTGGTGCTGATGGATCTGCGGATGCCGGTCATGGACGGGATCGCGGCGACGGCCGAGTTCAAGAAGCTTGATCCGGCGCCTCCGGTGATCGTGCTGACGACCTTCGACGCCGACGACTACGTGGTGCGCGCGCTCGCCGTGGGCGCCGACGGGTTCCTCCTCAAGGACACGCCTCCCGCCGACATCGTCGCCGCCGTCAAGAATGTGCTGGCCGGACAGCCCGCGCTGAGCCCGTCGGTCACCGCCGCGCTGATCAAGCAGGTCGTCTCGAACGGCGATCACCGCGCGGCTCCGGCCGAGCGGGCGATCGCTGAGCTCACCGAGCGGGAACGTGACGTCGCCACGTGTCTGGCCGGCGGGGCGTCGAATGCGGAGATCGGCGCCGAGCTGTACATGAGTGTCGCGACCGTGAAGGCGCACATCTCGCACATCTTCGCCAAGCTCGGCGCATCGAACCGGGTGCAGGTCGCGATCATGATGCACGACGCTGGACTCGTCTGATTCCGATACCGTGGGCCACATGAGATCTGGAGACCGTGCACCCGACTTCGCTCTGCCCGACCAGAAGGGGGAGGTACGCCGCCTGTCCGAACTGCTGGCCGACGGCCCCGTCGCACTCTTCTTCTATCCGGCCGCGTTCACGCCCGGCTGCACCAAAGAGGCCTGCCATTTCCGCGATCTGGCCCGAGAATTCGCCGACGCCGGTGTTCAGCGCGTCGGCGTCAGCCGCGACGATGTGGCCAAACAGTCGGACTGGACGGAGAAGCACTCCCTCGACTACCCGCTGCTCGCCGACGTCGACGGCGAGGTCGCTCAGGCGTACGGCGTGCGACGCAGCGGCCTGCTGTCCGGGTTCATGCCGACTAAGCGCACCACATTCGCGATCGGCGCCGACGGGACGATCAAAGACGTCATCGCCTCCGAGGTGAGCATGGACGTGCACGCCGACCGCGCGTTGAAGGCGCTTGGCTGAACCCGACGTCGCCGCCGCCGTCGACCGTCGATCGTCGATCACGGCATTGATCTCTGACGCATCACACGGAGACGACGGGCCTTCCCGCGCGTTCGCGGTCCGGATCGGGGACCGGGACGGCGCGGACCAGGGTCCGCGTGTAGTCGGTCGTCGGTGCGGTGAACACCGCGTCGGCCGCGCCCGTCTCGACGAGACGACCCGCGCGCAGCACCGCCACTCGATCGGACACCTGACGCACCACCGCGAGATCGTGGCTGATGAACAGAGCCGCGAAGCCGAGATCGCCTTGCAACTCGGCGAACAGTTCCAGGACGCGCGCCTGCACGGACACGTCGAGCGCGCTCGTCGGCTCGTCGGCGATCAACAGGTCCGGGTCGGCCGAGAGAGCGCGGGCCAGTGCGACGCGCTGACGTTGGCCGCCGGACAGCTCGTGCGGAAGCCGTGAGGCGAACGAGGCGGGCAGCTGTACGGCCGCGAGCAGTTCGGCGACGCGGTCGGTGCGCCAGGCGCGATTGCCGATCCGCTGGATCTCCAGCGGTTCCCGAATCGACTCGGCGACGGTGAACCGCGGATTCAGCGATGCCGACGGATCCTGCGGGACGAACGCTATGCGCCGGCGTACCGCCGACAGCTCCTTGGCCGTCGAGCGGACGAGATCGTGCCCGTCCACCAGAATGCGTCCTCCCGAGAGCGGCAGCAGTCCGCCGATCGCTCGGCCGAGCGTCGTCTTCCCCGACCCGGACTCGCCGACCACGCCGACGACCTCCCCGGGTGCGATCCGCAGCGAGATCTCCGACAACGCGGTGTGCGCTCCCGAACCGAAGCGACCCGGATGGGTCACTGTCACCTCGTCCACCTGGAGGATCGGCGGTATCGCCTCGTCGATGTCCTCCGGCTCGTGCAACGACGAGCTCAGACGCGGAACCGCGTCGAGCAGCGTGCGAGTGTACGGCTGGCTCGGCGAGTGGAACAAGGTGTGCACATCGGCGGTCTCGATGGTCTCGCCCAGTTGCACCACGACGACGCGGTCGGCGATCTCGGCGACGACACCGAGGTTGTGTGTGATGAGCAGGATGCCCGCACCGGTCTTATCGCGGACGCGGACGAGCAGTTCGAGGATCTCCTGCTGCACCGATACGTCGAGAGCTGTGGTGGGCTCGTCGGCGAGTAGCAGCGCCGGGTCGCCGGCGAGCGCGAGTGCGATCACGACGCGCTGCTTCTGGCCGCCCGACAACTGGTGCGGATAGTGGCCGACGCGGGTGTCCGGTTCGGGGATCTCCACGAGCGTCAACAGTTCGACGGCGCGTCGCCGGGCCTCTGCGCGGGAGAGTCGGCGGTGCCGTGTGAGCGCCTGCCGCAGCTGCCATCCGATGGTCTGCACCGGATTGAGTGCGGTCTGCGGCTCCTGGAACACCATCGCGACGCGATCGCCCCGGATGGCGGCGAGTTCTCGTTCGGACAGGTCGAGGACCTCGACGCCGTCGACTTTCACCGATCCGGTCGCGGTGGCCCCCGGCGGGAGGAGACCGATGGCGGCGCGTGCGGTCATCGTCTTACCCGAACCGGACTCGCCGACGAGGGCGACGATCTCGCCCGCGTCGACGGTCAGGCTGATCCCGGAGACCGCCGGACGCGGATAGTCGAACTCAACGTGCAGGTCGGTCACTTCGAGTGCGAGGGTCACAGGCTTCTCCGGTCGTTGGAGATCGACTGAGCGATCAGATAGAGGCCCAGGACGAGGGCCGAGATGACGAGGATCGGACCGATCGAGAACCACGGGTTGGTCTCCAGATATCCGTTTCCGGCGGCGAGGACACCGCCGAGTGACGGGGTGGGCGGTACGACGCCGATCCCCAGGTAGCTCAACGCGCCCTCGATGAACACGCCCAGCGACAGCGACAGCGCGAACTGGACGCCGAGCGCCTCCACCGAGTTCGGCAGAACGTGCCTGAACAGGATGCGCGACGTGCTCGCACCGGACACTCGTGCGGCCTCCACGTAGGGCTGTTCGCGAATGCGCAGGACGGCGGTGCGGACCAGGCGCCCGAACACCGGGATCTCCGCGATCGCGATGATGATGCCGACGGTGACGGCGCCCGGGCCGAGAACGGCGGTCAGGGCGATGCCGAGGATCAGTGCCGGGAACGCGAGGATGACGTCGAAGGCGCGCTGGGCCACGGCGTCCAGCCCCCGAACCGAGACCGCGACGAGGCCGACGAGGGTGCCGATCGCGGCGCCGACGGGTACGGCGACGACGATGATCAGCAGGTCGGTGCGGATGCCGGCGAGGACCCGGGTCAGCACGTCGCGGTTCACATCGTCGGTGCCGAACCAGTGGTCGACGCTCGGCGGCAGGAGGTACGCGCCGTCGATCTGTTGGTCCGCGCCGTACGAGGTGAGCAGCGGGCCGATCAGCCCGGCGGCGACGACCGCCAGCACCAGGACCGTTCCGATGAGCCCGGACCCGTGGAAGAGGCTGCGGTACAAGGGGCCTCGGACGCGAACCTCGTCGCGGTCGGCGGGCGACTCGGGGACGAGTCCCGGGTCGATGTCGTCGACGGATGCGCCGTCGACGGTGATCTCGGTGGTGGTCATCGGGTGCCTGCCAATCGGATGCGGGGATCGAGCCATGCGTGGACGACGTCGGCGGCGAGTTGGATCAGGACGAACACCGACACCGAGAGGAGGATGAGGATCTGGACGAGCGGGTAGTCGCGAGCGGAGATGCCCTCCTCGGTCAGCATGCCCAGGCCGGGCCAGCCGAAGATCGCCTCGACCAGGACGGCGCCGCCCAGGAGCGCCCCGACGATCAGACCGAACGCGGTGATCGTCGACGGCAGAGCGTTGCGCAGCGCATGTTTGACGACGACGTCGGCGCGGGACGCGCCGGTCGCGACGGCAGTGACCGCGTACGGCTGGACGAGTTCGGTCTGCAGGGCTTCGGTGAGGAAGCGGGCGAGCATGGCGCCCGCGGGCAACCCGAGCGTCAGCGCGGGCAGAGCCAGGTACTGGACGGTGATCCACAGATCGTCGCCGAGCCCTGCCGGCGGAGTGCCGCCCGCGGGCAGCACCCCGAATCCGACGCCGAAGACGGCGATGAGCACGGTGCCGACGACGAACGTCGGCAATGCGATCGCCACCGCGTTGACCCCGGTGAGGATCGCATTCACGAATCTGTTCGGTCGGATCGTCGCGGTCAGCGAGAGGATCAGGGCGAGCGCGATCGCGATGACGCCCGCGGTGACGGTCAGGACGAGGGTGTTGACGAGACCGAAGGAGACGAGGTCGCCGATGTTTCCGCCGACCTGGTAACTCGTGCCGAAGTCGAGCGTCAGCACGGAGCCGAGCCAGGAGAAGTACTGGACGAAGAAGGTCCGATCGAGACCCAGATCGTGGCGGATGGCGGCGAGGTCCTCGGGACTGGCGTCGGGGCCGGCGAGCGCGGACTCGGGGCCGCCCGGAATGAGCCGGAGTACGGCGAAGACGAGGAGGGAGGCGACGAACAGGACGATGAGGGCCGTCGGTATGCGCCGAAGGAGGTAACCGGTCATGGGGTCATGCCTTCCGGTCGGGATCAGTGAGGCTGGTGCGGGCGAAGTGCAACTGCTGGCGGTGGTCCCACGCGATGTCGCGGACGTTCGGTGCGGCGGTGAGCCGAGCGAGCACCACCCCGATCTCGATGAGGAACAGGTCGTTCAACCAGACCTTGTCGAGTCGTCGGTAGGCGGCGAGGGCCTCCGGCGACGAGGGGTCGGCGGTGGCCCAGGCGGCCTCGGACGCCGCCGTGTACTCGGGGCTCGAGTAGTTCGACGAGTTCTTCGCCGCGTTGAACGGATACGCCGTAACCGCCAGCGTCGACGGCGTGTACTGGGCGAACGCGTGCTGGAGGATCCAGAGTCCGGGGAACTGGGCGCCGATCAGCTTCTTGGCCTGGACGGTCTCCTCATTCGGCTGCAGGTTCACGGTGATCCCGATGTCGCGCAGGTTCGACTGCACGATCTCGGCGATGATCCGATACGTGGTGCCGGTCGAGGTGTAGTCGAGTCGGATGGGCGGAATCGGGCCGACACCGCGCAACAGGTCCCGAGCCTTGGCGACGTCGCGTCGATAGGTCGTGTTCGCGGCCTCGTCGTAGGCGGGGGAGGTCTTGGGCCAGGGCACGTTCACCGGATATCCGGAGCCGCGGTACACGTCGTCGATGATGCGGTCGCGGTCGACGGCGTACGCGATGGCCTTCCGGACCCGCGGGTCGGCGAGCGCCGGATTCTCGACGTTGACGCCGACGTAGATCTGGGCCTCGGCGCCCGTCTGCTCGATATCGGTGAAACCGTAGCGTTTGGTCGCGAGTTCTTGGTCCTGCGTCGTCAACTGCTCGGCGACGTCCAGCTGACCGGTGCGCAGTCGCGTGTACAGCGACTTGGGATCGTTGGCCTCGACGAAAGTCACGGTTTTCAGCGGTGGAGCACCGTCCCAGTAGTCGTCGTTGCGAACCAGTTCGATCGCCGAGTTCGGGGTCCACGACGAGAACCGGAACGGTCCGGTTCCGTTGAACGTCTTTCCGGCCTTCAGCTCGTCGAGGGTGTCGCCGTCGAGGATCGGCGCCGAATCGAGGAGATCGAAGATGTTGCTCATCGGATGGGCGAACGTCAGCACCACGCGGTGCGGATCGTGCACGTCGAACCCGGTGATTCCGGCGGCGGTGCGTTTGAACTGCGGCGTCCACGGGCCACCGAGGTACGCCCCGATCGACGACTGCACGTCCCGGGAGGTGAACGGCTTGCCGTCATGGAAGTGGACGCCCTCGCGCAGGTTCAGAGTCAGCGACCGGCCGTCGGGGGCGAGTGTCCACGAGGTGGCGAGCGACGGCTGCGGCGTCGACGAGTCGGTCGGGTAGGTGACGAGGGTGTCGAAGACGTTGGCGAGCACGTCGCCGTTCGGGCCGCCGGTGCCGATCTGGAGGAACTTGCTCGGAGACAGATCGCCCAGCACACCGACGCGGAGTTCGCCGCCGCGCTGGACGGGGCCGGTCCGCGTCGCCGGACCCTGCTGCGCGTCGACGGCGGTGCACGCGGTCGCTCCCACGACGGTGAGCGTCGTCAGGGCGAGCGCGACCAGAATGCGCAGGCGCGGATGTCGGAACATGATGTGGGTCCGCTTTCTTTTCACATGGAGAATTTCGCTGGGAGTCGAGCAACTGACATGGAAATGATCGGCCGCCGACGACGATTTGTAATCACTTCGAATCAGGACGAATTAAACGTTTGTGCCGCACTCGAGTAGACGAGTAATTCTCTTCGGCATGAGCAATGAGATTCCCGAGTACGCTCGCGGATACGAAGGATTCGGCGGACGCGTCGGACGCACCACATCGAACTCACAGCCGTGGTGGCCGGAGGACGAACGTGTCGGCGAACGGCCGCCCAACATCGTCGTCGTTCTCATCGACGACATGGGCTACTCGGACATCGGACCGTTCGGTTCGGAGATCCCGACGCCGAACATCGACCGCATCGCCGACACCGGATACCGGCTGAGCAACTACCACACGACGCCCGTCTGTTCGCCCGCCCGTGCCGCACTGCTGACCGGTGTGAATCCGCACCGCGCCGGATACGGGAGCGTCGCCAACTCGGACCCGGGCTTCCCCGGACTGCGACTGGAACTGGCCGACGACGTACTGACGCTTCCGGAGATCCTCCGCGAGTCCGGATACGCGACCTTCGCGGTGGGCAAATGGCACCTGGTGCGCGACGCGGATATGAGTCCCGGACGTTCACGCAGGTCATGGCCGGTCCAGCGGGGCTTCGACAGCTATTACGGCTCGCTCGAGGGGCTCAACTCGTTCTTCCATCCCAACCAGCTGATCGAGGACAACTCGGTGGTCGACGTCGACGAGTACCCCGAGGGCTACTACGTCACCGACGACCTCACCGACCGAGCGATCTCACAGGTCAAGGCTCTGCGGGCACACGACGCCGACAAACCGTTCTTCCTCTACTTCGCGCACATCGCCATGCACGGCCCCCACCAGGTGAAGGCCGACGATCTCGCGCGGCATCGGGGTCGGTACGGCGACGGCTGGGACGAGGTGCGGCGTCGGCGGTTCGCGCGGCAGGTGGCGTCGGGCCTCTTCGACCCGGATACGCCGATCGCCGAACGCAACACCGAACCCGGATACGACGCCCCGCCCTGGGAGACGCTCTCCGACGAGGAGAAGGAGCGCTACCAGCGGTATCAGGAGGTGTACGCGGCGCTCGTCGACAGCGTCGACCAGAGCGTCGGCCGGATACTCGACCTCCTCGAAGACCTCGGCGAACTCGACGACACGATAGTCGTGTTCACCTCCGACAACGGCGGTACGGCCGAGGGCGGCCCGGTCGGGACCCGCTCCTACTTCAGCCAGTTCGTGCACGGCCCGGTGCCGCCGGACTGGGAGCGCGACGTTCCGCACGACGAGGAACTGATCGGATCGGCGCAGCTCGGCGTCCATTATCCGCGCGGGTGGGGGCAGGCGTCGAACACGCCGTTCCGTTTCTACAAGGGGCAGACGTTCGCCGGTGGCGTGCGTGTCCCGTTCGTCGTCTCCTGGCCGGGCGGTCTGCCGCGGGGCGAGGACGACTCCGGTGTGCGCAGACAGTTCTCCTACGTCACCGATCTGGCTCCGACCCTGCTCGACCTGGCGGGAGTGCCGACGCCGCCGACCCGGCACGGACTGCCGGCCGCCGAGCGCGACGGAGTCAGCATCGTCGACGTGCTCCGTGATCGGGACTCGGCGTCGCCGCACACCGAGCAGTACGCCGAGTTCGGTGGGCACCGCGGCTTCTACCGCGACGGGTGGAAGCTGCTGTCGCTGCACGACGGCGATCCCGCGCACGTCGACCAGCCGCGGTGGGAACTGTACGACATGCGCACCGATCCCGCCGAGACCGACGACGTCGCCGCGGCGAACCCCGAACTCGTCGCGGAACTGGCGGCGGCATGGGATGAGGCGGCCTGGCGAAACACGGTGTTTCCGCTGTTCGACCGGCCCGGTGACGCACAGCGACGACGTCCGACCGAGACCGAGCGGTACGGCACACCGGTGCGGATCCTGGCCGGCACGCCGACGCTCGAACGCTATCGGTCGAGCAGGCTTATCGCCTACCGCGACTTCGACGTGATCGTCGAACTGAACGACTGGGGCGACGGCGACGAGGGCGTACTCGTGGCACACGGCGACGTACAAGGCGGCTATCTGCTGGCCGTGGAAGACGGGCGGCTGACGTTCGTCTTCAACTCGTATGGAAGGATCTCCCGCGTCTCGGGCGTCCTGCCGCCCGGCGTCCGCGGCGTCACACTCCGCGCGGCGGCGACCGCGGACGTCCGCTGGAACTTCACCGTCGGTGCGACGACCGACGCCGGCGAGGTCGTCGTCGCCGAACTGCCCCGAGCCTTCCAACTGGTCGGCATGGCTCCGTGGACGGGCATCTCCGTCGGACTGGACGCCCGCGGGCCGGTGGACCTCGATCTGCGGCTCCGGCGGGGCGTGTTCCGGGCTCCGCCGAGTCTGACGGCGGTGACCTACCTCCCGGGCGAGGTCCGAGTGCCCGAGGTGATCCGTGAGGCGATCGACGCGCATGCGGAGGACCTCGCGGACTGACCTCACCGGGTTTTCGATCACCGTGAATTCAACTGTGGGACGAATACCTGATCCCGTGATTGACTGAGGTCACCGAAAAGGTAATCCCGCAATATCCGCCGGCGGATCTCGAATACGAGAATGTCTCATTGATTCCGCTGTTTTCATTTCACCCGCTCCCATGGCCGGGGTGTATTTCCGGCTGCCCGATGAAAGGCGAGACGATGACTGTCACTTCCATTTCCAATTCCACCGATCGTGATCTGGCCGTGCAGGCGGTGTACGCCGACGCCGGGATCACCGTCGACAAGCTCGGCGAGCACATCGGCGCCCGTATCGGCGGCGTGAGACTCGGCGGCGACGTGCCCGCGGCACAGGTCGAGGCGATCCGGCTGGCCTTGGCCGTGAACAAGGCGATCGTGTTCACCGGTCAGAACCACCTCGACGACGACACCCAGTACGCGTTCGCACAGCTGCTCGGCGATCCGACGCTGCCGCACCCGACGGTGACCTCGCGGGGCGATCAGCTCCTGACGATCGAGGGCGCGGCCAACAGCTGGCACACCGACGTCTCGTTCGTCGACCGCATCCCCAAGGCTTCCATCCTGCGCGCGGTCAACCTCCCGACCTGGGGCGGCGCCACCACCTGGGCGTCGACCACCGCGGCCTACGACCAGCTGCCCGACAGCCTCAAGGCGTTCGTCGACACCCTGTGGGCCAAGCACACCAACTTCTACGACTACGTGACCAACGACGTCGACATCGACGACACCGAGGCCGGGCGACGCGTGGTGCACTACGAGGAGTTCACGAGCAAGGAGTACCAGACCCTTCACCCCGTGGTCCGGGTCCACCCGGAGACCGGCGAGCGGACGCTGCTCCTGGGACACTTCGTGAAGGAGTTCGTCGGGCTCAAGCCGGCCGAGTTCAGCGCCGTCTACCAGCTCCTGCAGAACCGGATCATCAAACTGGAGAACACCTTCCGCTGGAACTGGAGTCTCGGCGACGTCGCGATCTGGGACAACCGGGCCACTCAGCACTACGGCATCGCCGACTTCGGTGCGCAGGAGCGCAAGCTGCACCGCATCACGCTCGCCGGAGACGTCCCGGTGGGTGTGGACGGGCGCGGCAGCGAGATCGTCACCGGAGACGCCTCGCACTACTCGGTGATTGAGGAGCCCCGGCGCCTCGACGTCTTCGGGGACTGAGAACCGCCTGCGCGAACGCACCGGTCGGGCCTACCCTCGGGCCATGAGTGTGATCGCGGCATGCACCGACGGAATCGGCGTCCTGACGCTCGACGACGAGAAACGACGCAACCCCCTGTCCCTGGCCACGATGCGTGAGGCGACGGCGGGGTTGCGTCGTCTTCATGAGGACCCGCGGGCCCGGGTGATCGTGATCGAGGCGCGCGGTCTCGCGTTCTCCGCCGGGCACGACCTCTCGGAGATGGTCGACCGCACGCTCGACGACGAACGCGAGATCTTCGCGGCCTGCACCGAGCTGATGGCCACCGTGCACGCGGTGAGGCAGCCGGTCGTCGCGCAGGTGCAGGGCATGGCGTTGGCGGCCGGCTGCCAGCTCGTGGCGACCTGCGATCTGGCGATCGCCGCCGACACCGCCCGCTTCTCCACTCCGGGCGTCAAGATCGGACTGTTCTGTTCCACTCCGATGGTGGCCCTCACCCGCGCGATCGGTCGCAAGCGGGCGATGAGCATGCTGCTGACCGGCGACCTGATCGATGCGGCGACGGCCGCCGACTGGGGCCTGATCAACGCCGCGGTCCCGGCGGACCGACTGGAGCAGACCGTCGCGGACCTCGTCGCGCGGATCGCCTCGTCGAGCGGGGACACGCTCGCGATCGGCAAGCGCGCGTTCTACGATCAGATCGATCGGACCGAGCCGGACGCGTACAGCGCCATGTCGGAGGTCATGGCGACCAACGCCATGACGTGCGACGCACAGGAGGGCATGAACGCGTTCCTGGCCAAGCGAGCCCCGGTCTGGTCGTCCTGAGTCTCAGTCGCGGCCGAATGTGTACCAGATCGGGCCGGTCAGGAGCCAGATGACGGTCACCACGCCGAGCATCCCGAGGCCGCCGAACAGCGCCTCGCGTTGGGCGGTGTCGGCGACGGTGAACCCGAGCAGCCCGGTGATCGCCGCGGCGACCGCGACGGCGCCGAGCCAGCGGCCGAAGTCGGCCCACTCGTACCGGCGGCGTTCCGGTCCGGTCTTCGGCACCTTGTGCGGGACGGGACCGTCGGCGAAGCGGTGCGCGAACCGCGCGTCGGTCCACGCGATCATCCGAGGGCCGAACATGATCGTGACGCCGAGGTAGATCGGCGCGAGGCGGTGCGCGAACTCCACCTCGCCGCCCCGCGCCAGGTCGACGGCGACGGCGACGAGCAGCACCACGTCGATCAGCGGCACGCACGCCAAGACGATCGCCGACGGTCCCGGCCTGCGAGCGAGGTACCGCAGAGCGAGGCCACCGAGGACGAAGACCCAGAAGCCGATCTCGCAGGCGGCGATGGTCATCAGGACGGGACTGTTCATATCGTCGACTCTCGCGCGAGTGCGTGTCCGTCCGCATCGGCCGATCGGTCGGCCGGGGGTCCTCCTTCAGGGGGACCCGGACGCGTCGTCGCTGTGCTGTAGTGGAGACGATGAAGTCTGTCCCGCCCGTGTCCGGTCTGTCGAGGTCGGCCGGCCTCGTCGCCGTCGGTACGTTCGCCGTCGGTCTCCTGCTGTGGGTGTGCGGCGCCTTCACGTTCTTCTCCGACCACGACGCGTACCCGTGGTACGCCAAACTCGTACTGCTCGTGGCCGCGCTGGTGATCCAGCTGTCTGCTCAGCTCCGGCCCGCGGCGGCGTTCGCGGCGATGTGCGTTCTGCTCGGCCTCGACGCCTGGTGGGGGCCGTCGCTGCCGTTGTGGATCGCGATGTCGGACATCGTGTTCTTGTGTGCCGCCCGGGGTTCGCCGACGGTGCGCCGCGTCGTCGTGGCGACGAGCGGTGCCGTCACGCTCGGCCTGGCGGTTGCGGGCGTGGTCGTCGGCAGTGTGCAGGTCGGCATCCTGATCGGGCTGGTCGGTATCGCGTTCCTGTTGTCGCCGGTCACGTACGCACAGTCGATGATCGCGGCGCGGCGGGCCGTCGAGGCGGAGAAGGCGGCGGCGATCTCACAGGCCGAGGCCGACCGGACCGCGGCGCTCGCCGACGAGCGGCGGCGGCTCTCGCGCGAACTGCACGACACCGTCGCGGGTCACGTGTCAGCCATCGCGATCCTCGCCGAAGCCGCGCGCGACGCCGCGGACCCGGGGCCGATCGTCGATTCGATCCGTTCGAACAGCCTTGCGGGCCTGGCCGAACTCCGCGCCATGATCGACGTCTTGGCCGCCGACGGCGACGAGACGACGACGGTTCGCTGGTCGTCGCTCGATCCGTTGATCGCCGCCGCCGACGCGGTCGGTTCGACGGTGACCGTCGACGGTGATCCGGCCGGTCTGCCGCGGCGGACCGAGGCGGTGCTGACGAGGATCGCGGGGGAGGCGCTGGCGAACGCGACCAGACATGCGCCGGGCAACCCGGTGTCCGTGCGCGTCGAGGTCGATGTCGATCACGTGCGGTTGACGGTGAGCAATCGGATCTCGGCGACGCCGCGCGGCGCCGGGCGAGGCTCGACGAACATGGCGATTCGCGCGGCGAGCGTCGGCGGGCGCGCCGAGGGGGGAGCGGTCGGGCGGGTGTGGACGGTGACGGCGACGATTCCGAGCAGGGGAGACTCCCGAGCGGGGGAGACTCCGTGACGAGAAGGCGACGATGAGAGGGAGACGATGAGCCGAGTCAGGGTGGTGCTGGCCGACGACCACGCGGCGGTCCGCGAAGGACTCCGCATGGTGCTCGAGGCGTCCGGGGAGATCACCGTGATCGGGGAGGCCGCCGACGGCGACGCCGCCGTGCGCCTGGCGAACGAGCTGCGTCCGGACGTCGTCCTCATGGACGTGCGCATGCCGAAGGTCGACGGAATCGCGGCGACCGCGGCAGTCACCGAGCAGACCGACGTGCGGGTCCTGGTCTTGACGACGTTCGGTCTGGACGACTACGTCCTGGAGTCCCTGTCGGCGGGCGCCGCGGGATTCCTGCTGAAGACGGCGTCCGGCAGGGAGCTCGTCGACGGGACCCTGCGGGTCGCGGCGGGCGACGCCGTGCTCGACGCCGAGGTGACGCGCGTCGTCGTCGACGCCATGCGAGGGCGTCCCGCCGTCGCCGGGCCGGACCTGGCCGAGCTCACCGACCGTGAACGCGACGTCTTGGCGGGTATCGGGGCGGGACTGTCGAATGCACAGATCGCTCGCCGTCTCGACATCGGGGAGTCGACCGTGAAGACGCACGTGTCCCGCGTCCTGATGAAGCTCGACGCACCCTCGCGCGTGCAGGCCGCGGTCGTCGCCGTCCAGGCCGGCCTCGTCTGAGCGGTCCGCACGCGCAGGCCCCCCGTTCTTCGCCGGCCGCCTTCCCGCGGAGATCCCCACCGCTACCCGCCCGGCGGAAGAGGACCCGCTACTCCACGGGCTCTCCGAAGACGAGGAAGCGGACGGTTCGCCGCGGGTCGACGTTGTCGGCGTTGGCGCGCAGCGCGTCGAGCTCGGACGCGTACAGACTGTGCACACGATCCGAGGCGCCGTCGTCGACGACGATCGCCCACACGCCGCCGTCGGTCGCCGGGGCGGGATCCGGTCGCGTCGGTCGTGGTTCGCGAATCGGCTTGTCGCGCAGCTGGCTCTCCACGAACTGGCCGACCATCCGGCGTAGTCCGTCGGTCGCCTCCCGCGTGAACCAGTCGATGTCGTCGGGCCCGATCGGCCCGCGACCTCCCTTGTCGGGTCCGGTCATGACAGCACCTTTCGTCGCTCGCCCACCATGGTGACCCAATCCACCGGCCGCCGCCATTGACCGGGCGCCCGGACTGGGTAATCTGGTCGACGTGGCCGCATCGGCGGCCCCGGACGAGCCCGCCGTACCCGGTCCGCGACAAGACGGTGGAGACTGGAGTCTCCCGTGTCCTGGATCGTGCTCGTCATCTCCGGACTCTTCGAAGCCGTATGGGCGACGGCCCTCGGCAGATCCGAAGGCCTGCATCGTCTTACACCGACCATCGTATTCGTCGTCGGGCTGATCGTCAGCATGGGCGGCCTGGCCTATGCGATGCGCGACCTGCCGACCGGCACCGCGTATGCGATCTGGGTCGGTATCGGCGCCACCGTCACCGTCGCGTACGGAATGCTGACCGGGGCCGAATCGGCCAACGTCCTCAAGATCCTGTGCATCGTCGTGATCGTCGCCGGTGTGATCGGCCTGAAACTGGTCTCGTGACGCCCTGAAACCGGTCTCGTGACGCGACGACGGCCGCCGACCGCGTGGTGCGGTCGGCGGCCGTCTCGCCTGATGCTGTCGCCGCGGCGTCAGCGGTCGGTGAGCTTGTCCTTGACGGAGTCGATGCCGTCCTTCACCTTGTCGGCCACCTCGGTGACCTTCTCACGAGCGGCAGCGAGACCCTGATCGGCCTTACCTTCGTTCTTCAGGTCGTCGTCGCCGGTTACCGCACCGGCGGCCTCCTTGGCGCGCCCCTTCAGGTCGTCGGTCTTGTTCTGCGCGTCGTCGGCGATTCCCATGTGTGAAGCCCTCCCGTGAAATCGTGACCGGCCCAGAGCCCTGGGCCGCGTCGCCCGTCTGGGCGACACACTCGACGGTACCCGTGTTCGACGGATCGTGCCGGGATAGCTTCCCGACGGGCCGAACACTGGACGCGTTCAGAAATCGCCGTTCGTGTGTCGCAGGGTGCGGATGGCCTCGACCATCGCGCGCGACTGGTCGGCGGGCATCCCGATGTCGGCGAAGACGGCGTTCAGTGCGATCGTCGCCTTCTCGACGAGTTCGCGGCCGTCGTCGGTGAGGGCGACGAGGGTGGTGCGTCCGTCGGTCGGATGCGGTCGGCGTTCCACGAGTCCGGCGTCGACGAGACGTGCGACGGCGCTCGTCGCCGACGACACGTGCACCTGGAGCAGGTTGCTGGCCTTCGAGATGGGAAGTGCGCCCTGGCGGCTGAATGCGAGCAGGCGCAGCAGCTCGAATCGAGCGAAGGTGAGCCCGAACGGCTTGAGCTCCGATTCGACGCGCGCCAGCATGATCTGATGCGCGCGCATCACCGAGGTCACGGCCTCCATGCCGTCGGCGGTCGCGCCGCCCCACCCGGCGGACTCCCAATTGGAACGGGCCCGTGCGATCGGGTCGCCATCGTCTCGCACGGCCCACTCCTCGTCAGATCGAACTACTTCAAAGTCTCGATTATGGCACTGAAGTCCAGATGTCCGTTCTCGGCGGCGAACGCCGAGTAGATCTCGGCGGCGTGCGTGCCCAGCGGGGCGGCCGAGCCGGTGGACGAGACCGCCGCCATCGCCAGGCCGAGGTCTTTGTTCATCAGGGCCGTGGCGAAGCCCGGCTTGTACTCGTTCTCCGACGGTGCGGTGGGCACCGGGCCGGGAACGGGGCAGTTGGTCTGCAGGGCCCAGCAGTTGCCGGTCGCACCGGTCACCACGTCGTACAGGGCCTGATCGGACAGACCGAGCTTCTCGGCGAGCACGAAGGCCTCGCCGACGGCGATCTGTTGGACCGCGAGGACCATGTTGTTGCACAGCTTGGCGGCCTGGCCGTTGCCGGTGCCGCCGCACGGGACGATCTTGCCGGCCATCGGTTCGAGCACCGGGGTCGCGGCCGCGATCGAGGCGTCGTCGCCGCCGACCATGAACGCCAGGGTGCCCGCGGTGGCGCCCTTGACGCCGCCGGACACCGGGGCGTCGACCTGCAGCATGCCCGCCGCGTTCGCCTGCGTGTTCACCTCGCGGGCGTCCTCGACCGAGATGGTCGACGAGTCGATGAACACCGCACCCGGCTTGGCGTTCGGGAGCACCGACGCGTACACCGACTTCACGATCGCGCCGTTCGGCAGCATCGTGATCACCGCGTCGGCGTCGACGACGGCGGCCTCGGCGGTCTCGACCGCGGTGACCCCGTGCGAGGCCGCGGCGGCGACGGCGTCGGCCGACAGATCGAAGCCGACCACCTGGTGGCCCGCCGAGATCAGGTTCGCGGCCATCGGACCGCCCATGTTGCCCAGCCCGACAAAAGCGATCTTCATCGTGATTTCCTCTCGTTCGTGACGCGGGCGGCTTCGGCGCGGCCGATCACCATCCGCATGATCTCGTTGGTGCCTTCCAGGATGCGGTTCACGCGCAGATCGCGGACGATCTTCTCCACTCCGGTCTCGTGCAGGTATCCGTACCCGCCGTGCAGTTGCAACGCCTGATCGGCGACGGTGAAGCATGCCTCGGTGACGAAGCGCTTGGCCATCGCGCAGAGTTCCACCTTGTCCGGGTCGCCCGCGTCGAGGGCCTCGGCGGCCCGCCACAGCATCAGGCGCGAGGCCTCCAGGTTCATCGCCATATCGGCGATCGTGGCGCGGATCGTCGGCTCGTCGATGAGCGGGGCGCCGAACGCCTCGCGGTCGGCGACGTAGGCGACGGCCTGGTCGTACGCCGCCTGCGCGCCGCCGAGCGAGCACGCCGCGATGTTGATGCGGCCGCCGTTCAGCCCGTTCATGGCGATCGAGAAGCCGGTGCCCTCGCCGTCGGGCCCGCCGATCATCTGGTCGGCGGGCACGCGGACCTCGTCGAAGACGACCTGCGCGGTGGGCTGGTTGTGCCAGCCCATCTTGGCCTCCGCGGGACCGAATGAGAGCCCCGGTGCGCCCTTCTCGACGATGAACGTCGAGATGCCGCGCGGGCCCGCGTCGCCGGTGCGGGCCATCACGACGTAGACGTCGCTGACGCCGCCGCCGGAGATGAACTGCTTGGACCCGCGGAGCACGTACTCGTCGCCCTCGCGGCGCGCCGACGTCGACAGTGCCGCCGCATCCGAACCGGCACCGGGCTCGGTGAGGCAGTAGCTGGCGATGAACTCCATGGACGCCATCTTCGGCACCCACCTGCTGCGCTGCTCGGATGTGCCGTACGTGTCGACCATCCACGTGCACATGTTGTGGATCGACAGGAACGCGGCGGTCACCGGATCGGCTTTGGAGAGCTCCTCGAAGATCCGGACGCCGTCCAGACGTGTCAGACCGGAGCCGCCGGCGTCTTCGCTGGTGTAGATTCCGGCCATGCCGAGTTCGGCGGCCTCCCTCATCTCGGCGACGGGGAAGTGCTTGGCGGCGTCCCACTCGAGCGAGTGCGGGGCCAGACGTTTGCGAGCGAAGTCGCGCGCGGTGTCGACGACGAGGGAGTCGTCGTCGTTCAGAACGGGATAGGGCATGTGTAGAGGATAAACTTGGAAGTCCAAGTAATGCAATAGGTCGGATGTCCAAGTATTTGGGTCACCGCCCGGTCCAGCGTGGTGCGCGCTTCTGCACGAACGCCGTGACGCCCTCCATCGTGTCGGGGCTGACGAGGATGTCGTCGAGCACTGCCAGGCTGTCGCGGACCGCGGTCACCGTGTCGGGCGTCGAGTGGGTCTCGCGCATGGTCGCGATCGACGCTCGGACGGCTGCGGGCGAAGCCGCGAGGATCTCGTCGGCGACGGCGCGCGCGGTGGTCAGGACGTCGCCCCGCGACGCGATCCTCGACACGAGACCGTGGGCGAGCGCCTCGTCGGCGGTGAGCCTGCGTCCGGTGAGGATCATGTCGCGGGCCAGGGCGGGCGGCAGCATGCGGGGGAGTCGGACCAGGCCGCCCGCCGCGGCGACGAGGCCGACCTTCACCTCGGGGAGACCGAAGGTCGCGGTCTCGTCGGCGACGATCACATGAGCGGCCAGCGCGATCTCCAATCCGCCGCCGAGTGCGAAACCGTTGACGGCGGCGATGATCGGCTTGGGCAGCTCCCGACGTGCGGTGAGTCCGGCGAAACCGTTCTCCGGCATCGACAGTCCGCCGCTGCTCGCGGTGGAGGCGAGGTCGTTGCCGGAGGAGAAGGCCTTGTCGCCTGCCCCGGTCAGGATCGCCACCCACAGCTCGGGGTCGGCGAAGTACGCGTCGAACACCGCGTCGAGTTCGGCATTGGTCCTCGGACTGATCGCGTTGCGCGAGTCGGGACGATTGATCGTCACCTCCAAGACACGGCCGTCGCGCCGGACGATCAGATCCTGATACTCCTCGGCGAACCCGACCGTCGACAGCGGATGGCGGACGTCGAGCTCGGCGCGCGACAGGGCGACGACGTTCCGGGTCGCCGACGACCGTGCATAGACGGTCCGTCCCACCGGATCCTCGTTGCCGCACAACAGGTCCAGGAGATCGTCGCCGTCGGCCGCGGCGATGAACCGCGTGCCGTCGTAGAGGCGTCCGACGACGGTGCCCGCGCGGTCGTCGCGGTCCGGATCGAGCACGGTGAACGACTCGATCGTCGCGCGGCCGTCGGCGTACCGGGTCAGCGGGACGCGCGCCGCGGCGTCGAGCTCGTGCTGCACGGCTGCCGACGTCGACGCCGGCCACGGTGTCGGCGCGGTCGAGTACACCCCTACCGAGTACTTGCTCAGGATGCCGCCGTTCGCCGCGACCAGACCGAACGAGCCGGGTGCGCGCCGCGCACGGTGGACGATCTCCACGATCGCGTGCATCGAGTAGTCGTTGCCCGGTCCGCCGAAGAACGGCAGTCCGCCGGTCACCGTGAGACCCCGCGGATCGTCGGCTTCGAGACCGAACGCGTCCGCCACGTTCGACACCGCGATCGGGAAGCAGCTGTACAGGTCGAGTGCGGCGACGTCGCCGAGCTCGATACCGGCCATGTCGAGGGCCGTGTGCATCGCGGCCGTCGCCGCGGGCGCCCGTGACAGATCGGGCCGCTCCATCATCGGGGGTTCGCGCAGATCGGAGTAGCCGTGGACGAAGACCCAGCGGGACGGGTCGATTCCGGCCGCGCTCGCCGCTCCGGCGGACATCAACAGCACGGCTGCCGCCTGATTCACTTGGTCGCGGGAGACGAGTCGGCGCGTGTACGGAACACTGACCCGGCGATTCTCCTCGGTGGGCACCGCCAGATCCGCGGCGGAGAGGACCTGGCGGCTGGCCGCGTGCGGATTGGCCGCCGCGACCTCGGTCATCGGGGCGAACAGGGCGCCCATCCCGGCCGCGTACTCGGCGCGTGAACGCCCGAGTCGGTGTCGTCGGGCGTTCTCCAGAATCGAGTACTGCGCGATCGGCGTCATCACGCCGTGTCGTACCTCGTCGACGGAGGTGAGGCCGGCGATGCCGTATCCGCGGTCCTCGAGCGGGCCGTCGACGGTCTCGGTGAAGTCCGGCGGGTTGTCGTGCTTGCGCGCGGCCCGGACCGTCGAGATGACCTCCGCGCCGAACAACAGCACAGCATCGGTCGCACCCGCTGCGATCTCCGCACCGAACTCACCGACCAGGTGTTGAGGGCTCTGTCCGCCGGTCACCTCCTCGACCGCGCGGCGCGGGTTCATCCCGGTCCGGGCGGCGACCGCCCTGGGCATGTTGTTCGGACGGCCCAGCGGCGACGACGACGCCGGACTCGACTTCTCGAACGAGCGCACCGCGGCTGCCACGTCGACCAGTGCGGCCACGCGGTCGGCGTCGACGCCGGTGT
This sequence comes from Gordonia humi, assembly GCF_014197435.1. NCBI lineage: Bacteria > Bacillati > Actinomycetota > Actinomycetes > Mycobacteriales > Gordoniaceae > Gordonia > Gordonia humi. Next base: position 4,175,747 of record NZ_JACIFP010000001.1, on the reverse strand, counting down.
CGGCGAACGCCGCGCGGACGGCATCGGCCGCCAGGTCGGCTTCGCCGAGCATGCGGTAGTCGGGATCGTCGAGGCGCTCGGACGCCTGTCCCGCACCCACGATGACCGGAGTGGTGGGATCGATGCCGCCGGGAAGCATGAAGTCAGCCATGTCCGCACATTATTCCCACGTTGCCATCCGTCGATGGCAACCAGGGGTGTCGGTACGCTGATCGAGTCGAGACCCCACGTCGGTCGAGCGGAGTCGAGACCTCGCGCCGGTCGAGCGGAGACCTCACGCCGGTCGAGCGGAGTCGAGACCCCGAAAGGATCCGTCATGCACACGATGTCGCCGGCGGACGCCGCCATGTTCTGGGCGGCGAGGGTCGCCGACAACGACCAGTTCCTGCTGTTCGCGTTCGACGACGTCGGGCCGGTGAGCGACGACGAGATGATCGGCGAGATCCGTCGTCGCGCCGCGGGGATCGCAGATCTGCAACTCGGTGTCGCAACGGTGCCCGGCGACCTCGACTTCCCACGATGGGTGCCCTCGACCGTCCGCGGCGACGCCGTCGTCGTGCACCCGTCCCCGGGCGGCTGGGCCGCGTGCCTGGACGCGATCGCCGGACTCGCACGCACCCAGCTCCGCGAGGACGGCTCGCTGTGGCGCGTGCACGTCTTCGGCGACGTCGCGCGCGACGACGGTCCGATCCGGGTCGTCGTTCTGCAGATCTCTCATGCGCTGGGCGACGGTCGACGGGCGACGGCGATCGGACGGGCGCTGTTCGGCGGCGAGCCGCCGACACCGTCCGATGCACCGGCCGCGGTCGGCGACGGACTGCTCGCCGCCGTGCGCGGAGGGATCATGATCGGACCGCATCTCGCCCGGGCCACGGCGCACGGTCTGGCCGCGTGGGCGGCGGCCGAACCGGAGCCCGGCGCGTCGCCGGTCGCACCGACTCGTTCGAACGCCGCCCCGGCCACACGGAGGGAGCTGCGCACACTCACCCTTCCCCGCGACCGTGTCCGAATCGAGGGTGCGAGGGTGACGGTCGGTGTACTGACTGTGCTCGCCGATGTACTGCCGTCGTATCTGGACGCCGCCCCTCGCGAGGCGAGCGTCGAACTGACGCTCGGATTCGACGACGACGGTGACGATAGGTTGCCGCGCAATAGATTTCAGACCGTGGGCATCGGCCTGCACGCGCATGTCCACGAACGGGCACGTCGTGCCGAGCTGATCGGCGCCGAGGTCGCGGCGGCGCGTGGTCGTGCGGGTTCGGCGTCGCGGCTGGCGGCCCGTCGCGCGGCGGCCTCGGCGCCGGCCGCGCTCGCCTCGGCCGCTGTCCGCCTCGGCGCGGCGTCACCCGCGCCCGCGACGGTGACGGGATGGACCGTCGTCTCGTCGGTGAACCGCGGTGCGGCGGATCTGTCGTTCGGCGGCGGCGGAGTTCGCTTCACCGCGGGGTTCCCGGCGCTGTCGCGTACACACTCGTTGACCCACGGGGTGCACGGGATCGGCGACGCCGTCACGGTCTCCGTGTGTGCCGGCGGCCCCGTCGCCGACGACGTGGACGACTACGTCGCGGCTCTGGCCAGGGCGTTCGACTGATCGCCGCGCCGGGTGCGAGGTCCGCGCGTAGGGTCGGCGTCATGACCTCCTATGTCACAGAGAACCCGTCCACCGGCGTCGTCGAGAAGGAGTTCCCGACGATCTCCGACGATCAGATCGAGTCGATCCTGGCGCGGTCGGCGGCCGCGTACAAGTCCTGGAAGAACACCTCGGTCGATGAACGCGTCGCGATGCTGCGCGCGACTGCCGCCGCCTACCGGGATCGCGCCGACGAACTCGCGGGCGTCATCGCCCGTGAGATGGGCAAACCGATTCCGCAGGGCAAGGGCGAGCTCGCGCTGACCGCGATGATCTACGACTGGTACGCCGACAACGGCCCGGCACTGCTCGAGACCGAGCAGCTCGATCCGCAGGGATCGGCCGAGTCGGTCGTCACTCGGGATCCGGTCGGGTCGCTGTTGGGCATCATGCCCTGGAACTTCCCGTACTACCAGGTGGCTCGGTTCGCCGCTCCGAACCTGTTGCTGGGCAACGTGATCATTCTCAAGCACGCGCCCATCTGCGCCGCGTCGTCGGCGTTGATGGAAGAGATCGCGCACGCGGCCGGAGTTCCGACCGACGCGTACATCAATATCTACGCGTCCAATGAGCAGATCGCCGAGATGATCGCCGACCGACGCATCCAGGGCGTCTCCCTGACCGGAAGCAGCCGCGCCGGGTCGGCGGTCGCCGAGGTCGCTGCTCGCAACCTCAAGAAGTCCGTTCTGGAACTCGGCGGGTCGGATGCGTTCATCCTCCTCGACTCCGACGACGCCGGCGCCGCGGCCGCGGGTGCGGCGGCGATGCGAACGATGAACTGCGGACAGGCGTGCAACTCGCCGAAGCGATTCATCGTCCACGAGTCCCTCTACGACGACTTCGTCTCCGGACTGGTGTCGGCCATCGACGGACTCACCGTCGGCGATCCGACCGAGAAGGGCACCAAACTGGGTCCGCTGTCGTCGGTCGCCGCGCGCGACCGCGTGGTCGAGCAGGTCGACGAAGCGGTCGCTCAAGGTGCCACGCTGCACACCGGCGGTACGGCTCTGGATCGCCCGGGCGCCTTCATGTCGCCCGCGGTGATCACCGGAGTCACCGCGGAGATGGCGCTCTACCGCGAGGAGATCTTCGGTCCGGTCGCCGTCGTGTATCCGGTCGCCGGCGACGACGAGGCCGTCGAGCTGGCCAACGACGTGGACTACGGACTCTCCGGGTCGGTATGGAGTTCGGACATCGAGCGGGCCAAGAGCCTCGCCGACCGTCTCGACGTCGGCATGGCCTTCGTCAACGAGCACGGGACGACGCTGCCGGGCCTGCCGTTCGGCGGTGTCAAACAGTCCGGCTACGGGCGCGAACTCGGACAGTGGGGTCTCGGCGAGTTCGCCAATCTGCGTCTGCGTCGCGTCGCGAAGTGAGTCGAGCCGGCCGGGATCTCGACTTCGCTCGATCAGCGGGGGCGGGTCTCAGAAGTACTGGGCGCCGCCGTCCACGGAGAGGTGCTCGGCCGTGATGAACGACGACTCGTCGGAGGCGAGGAAGGCGACGGCGTCGGCGATCTGATCGGGCTCGGCCGCGTACTCGTTGAGGAACGGTGTGCCCATCGGAGCCAGACGCGGATTCGCCTCGTTGGTCGCCGCGATCCGCTCCTGCATCTGACCGGAGCCCATCGGAGTGTTCACACCGCCCGGGTGCACACTGTTCACCCGGATGTTGTGCGCGCCGAGTTCGGCGGCGAACGCCCGCGTCATGCCGGTCACCGCATGCTTGCTCGTCGTGTAGTGAATCATGAACGGCTGCATCTTCTTACCCGCGTAAGAACTGGTCAGGATCACCGAACCACGGCCGGTCTCGATCAGATGCGGCGCCGACGCCATCACGGTGTTCCACACGCCGGTCACGTTGATGTCGAGGGTGTCCTGGAAGATTTTGGGAGTCGACTCGTCCCAGGTGGCCGGGATGCAGATGCCCGCATTGGCGACGACGATGTCGAGACGGCCCCATCGGGCGGTGGCGTCGGCGGCGAGTCTCCTGAGCGCTTCGAGGTCGCGTACGTCGCCCTGCACGAGCAGCGACTCACGTCCCTCGCCGTCGACGAGCCGGGCGGTCTCGGCGAGATCCTCGGGTGTCGCATGGTCGTAGGGGATGCCGTCGATCGGACCCGCGATGTCCAGTCCCGCGATGTTCGCGCCCTCACGGGCCAGTCGTACGGCGTGCGCTCGGCCCTGTCCTCGCGCCACGCCGGTGATCAGCGCTACGCGTCCGTCCAGCTTGCTCATGATTGAACCCCTCCGTTCGACGGCGTCGTCGAGATATCGACTGCCTCTGTCGTATCAGAGGAGGAGTGGGCCGCGAGCCGCAATCGGCGGTTGTGGCATGGAGTGCAATATCAGGTGGTGGGAGGCAGTTGCTGGTCGTACCCGCCGCGGCCGCCTCCGCCGTTGCCCGCACCGCCGCGAATCAGCCGCTTGGGCAGGCGCTCGGCGAGCCCGCCGATCGGTGCGACCGATGCGTTGAGCAGTTCGACGATCTCGTTGAGCCGGTCCACCGTCTCCTGCATCGCGGCCAGGTTCGGGGGCAGCGAGGCGAGGGTCTCCGAGAGCTCGGTGAACTTGTCGAGTGGACCGCCCACTTCGATGAGCCGGTCCAGCGCGCCGCCTTCGCCGAGCAACTGGTCGAGGAGTCCGTCGTCGCTCGCCGCTCGATCGAGTAGGCCGTCCTGTTTGGCGAGTTTCTCCAGGACCCCGTCGGGGGCGGTCAGCTTGTCGACGATGCCGCCTTCGGACGTGAGCCGTTCCAGGATTCCTTCGTTCTCGGTGAACTGGTCGACGACGCCGCCCTCGCGGGTCAGGCGGTCGAGAGGGCCGTCCTTGGCGGCGAGTCGCATCAGGATGCCGTTCTCGTCGGTCATGAGGTCGAGGAGTCCGCCGTCGGCGGTGAGTCGTTCGAGGATTCCTTCGTTCTCGGTGAACTGGTCGACGACGCCGCCCTCGCGCGTCAGGCGGTCGAGCAGCCCGCCCTCGGAGGTGAGTCGTTCGAGGATGCCCTCGCTGTCGGTGAACTGGTCGACGACGCCGCCCTCGCGGGTCAGGCGGTCCAGGGGGCCGTCCTTGGCGGACACCCGCATCAGGATGCCCTTCTCGTCGGTCATCTGATCGAGGAGTCCGCCGGGCTCGGTCAGCTTGTCGAGCAGACCGTTCTTGGCGGTGAGCCGGTCGATGACACCGCCGGGCTGCACCAGCCGGTCGAGCGGTCCGCCGTTGGCGAGGAGCCTGCCGAACGGGCGATCCGGTCCGAGGAGGTCGGCCACCTGGCCGAGGATCGCCAACGGTGCGCGCACGGACGCGATGTCGGCATCCGAGTGGATGCCGAGCACCTCGTTGACCTCGGTCTCGATGCTTCCTGCGCTCAGCCGGGCGACGTTGACCGCGGACTCGACGGTACCGAGAACGATGCCGGTGGTGGCGAAGCCGATGCGGAACGGCAGGCTGATGATGCCGCGAGCGTCGAGGGGTGGCTTGCTCATGCGCGAAAGTGTACCCGGCGGTACCACCTTCGGGTCACTTCTTGGCTGCCGCCTTGGCTGCCTTCTTGAACTCGCGCACCTTGATCAGGGAGTCGCCGTCGACGACGTCGGCCACCGAACGGAACCCTTTCCGGCCGTAGTCCCCGGTCACAGTGGTCCAGCCCGAGGGCTTCACGTCGAGTTGCTTGGCGAGCAGAGCGGTGAAGATCTTGGCCTTCTGCTCACCGAATCCGGGCAGTGCGCGGATGCGGGAGAACAACTCCTTGCCGGTCGTGGCGGTGGTCCAGATCGATTCGGTGTCGCCGTCGTACTCGTCGACGACGATCTTCGCGAGCTCTTGAATGCGGCCGGCCATCGACCGTCCGTACCGGTGCACCGCCGGGGGAGTGGCGCACATGTCGGCGAACGCCTCGGGGTCGGCGGCGGCGATGGCCTCCGGGTCGAGTGACCCGAACCGTTCGACGATCTTGGCGGGCCCGGCGAACGCCCGCTCCATCGGGAACTGCTGGTCTAAGAGCATTCCCGTCACGAGCGCGAACGCGTCCGTCGACAGCAGTTCGTCGGCTACCGGGTCCTGAGCGATCTGGAGTCTGGCCATGCAGTCATCGTAGATGGTGGGAGGCGGCCGAGCCTCGATCCGCGCAATCGCCGGTCCCGGGGCGACGGCGGTGGCACACTGGCCGCATGCGCGGACAGGGGCAGATGCGGAGTTCACACATGTCGAGGATCACCCGGGGTGGGGCGGCACTGGGTGCGGCGGCGTTGGCCGTCGTCGCGTCGGGGCTCGTCGCGCCGCGAGCTGATGCCGCACCCTATTCGGCCGGCGACTACGTCAAGACGGTGCACTGCAATGTCGCCGACCCGTATCCGGGGCCGCGGATCCCGGTCCCGGTCGACGTCTACACCGGGATGACGTTTCCGTCCGACGGACTGCCGGGGCCCGCGATCTCGTTGCGCGCCAACGATCCTCGGCCGGGCGGACAGTGGGGCAACGTGTTCGAGTACACGATCTCGACGACGGTGAACTGGAAGAACCTGCGCACCGGACGAAGCGGCAGGGTGGTCGTGCCGACGCGATCGACGCACTACCAGTGGGAGGCGGTGGTCCATCCGGGCGCTGGACCGGTGCGCCTGACGATCAGACAGAAGGCCGGTGCGCTCGTCTGGAACCCGATGGTGAACCCGCAGTACCGGACATGCAGCACCACGGCGGTGAGCAGGTAGCGCCGCAATCGTCTGACCACGACTGCGGCGTCGGCCCGCGTACTCCGGCCTAGAAGGCCTAGAACAGCTTCTTGAGGAAGTCGGCCTGCGCGGCCTTCTCCTGTCGGTCGGCGTCGCGAGCGTCGCCGGTCAGGTAGGTCTTGGCGGCGACCTTGTTGCTGGCGAGCTGCGCGGTCGTCACGTACTGCAGGCTGGCCGGAACGTCGGTCTCGTCGTCGACGAGCTTCTGGCTCAACATGATCGGACGGCTGAAGCCGCTCGAGGGCAGCGCCAGTGCCTTGCGGAGTTCGGCGAGCAGTGCACTGTCGGACGAGACCGCCTTGCGGACCAGGTCTGCGAGGTTGGTTCCGCCGATGGCCTTGGTCAACGCGGGTGCGCAGACCTGTCTGGCCTTCTGGACCAGGTTCCGTCCGCGCTGAGTGAGGAGCGGCTCGACCTGCTCGGAGTCGACCGAGGCCAACGTGTACACGACCTCGGTCACGGTGCCCGCCGACACCTTCGCCGACCGCGGGCTCAGGCCGGTCACCACCTCGTCGTATCCGACGGGGAGAGTCGTCGCCGTGGCGCCGCGGAAGTCCAGACCGGACGGCTGCGACGACGCGGCCGACTGCGCCAACTGCACGGCGGCGCCCGCGCCGAGTCCCTCGCCGACGGCTGCCCACTTCGACGAGAGCGACGGCTCGACGTCGGACGCGGCCGAGACCGCGTCGACCAGACCGTCGGCGGTCGAGCCGTAGTCGACGTACTGCGGCGAGCCGGCGACGCCGACCATCGAGTAGTCCGGAACGATCACCGCGTAGTCGCCGCGCAGGAGGTCGGAGACGGTGGCGACGTCGGCCGTGAGCTTGGACTGCGTCGGTCCGCACTGGCTCGCCAGTCCGGCGGGCGCGTGTGCGTACGCCACCACGGGCCAGCCGCCCGACGGCGCCGCTCCCTGCGGTTCGAGGAGGACCGCGGTCGACAGGTGCATCCGGTCGTCGCTGCCCTGTGTCCAGTAGCTGAACTGCTGACCGCTGGACGCGCCCGCCGCCAGGTCGGTGTCGGCGACGGGGCGGTTCGCGAACACGGATCCTGCGGTCTGGCCTCCGCGAGGCGTCTGCTGGGTGGACTGTTCGGGCTCGGCGAACGCCTGTGTGGCGGTCACACCGCCCGCGACGAGACCGGCCGAGACGACGGTTGCCCCGACGGCCTTGACGGTTCGCGACACGCGAGGACGGCCTCGGTGCGGAGCGGGGTCGGCTGCGGGCGGAATGTGACGGGGCTGGGCGGTCATGGTCGGTCCTTCATGGTGTATCGGCGAGATCGGTGGGGCGGGGGCGCCGCGTCAGTTCTTGACCGCGCCGAGGGCGGGCAGGAAGTAGCAGGTGCGGCCGCTCGACGACGTGGTGCCGAACACCGCCGAGAGAACGGTGCCCTCCCCGGTCGCGGCCTGTGCGAGCCGGACGCCGCTGAAGTCCTCGCCCGCCGTGATCGCCTTCAGCATCTGGCCGACGCTGGGATCGTCGCTGATGGGCTTGAGCGGCTCCATGCCGCCCTGCAGTGTCGACGTGTTGAACCACGCCACCTGCAGCTGGTCCGAGCCGGTCTTCGACGGTGCGACGAGGGCATACGCCGTCTCGCCCTTGTCGACGGCCTGCAGTCGCGACCGTGCGGCCGGATCGGCCAGCTTGAGCAGACGGTCGGCGCCCGAACCGGTGAGGAGATCACCGATCAGACCGGTCTCGGTGTTCGGCCAGGGGCCCGGGGCCGCGACGACGGGCGCGGTCACGACGCCGAGCGGGTTGTCGTCGGTCGGAGCCGCGCAGAACGGTGCGATCGCGGGCGATAGCATCTGTGTGCCGGTCAGTCGCTGCAGCGTGCCGAGGTCGTCGCCTGCGGCGGGTACTGCGGCGTCGGCGGCCACCTGGTCGGGAACGACGGGGTCGGTCGGCGCGGGTGCACCGGTGGTCTCCGGGTCGCCGGGCGTGGGCGCGACGTCGCTGGGCGCGTTGGGCAGCAGGCCGTCCAGGGCGCTGCCGTCCAGGCCGAGAGACGACAGGAGCGACGACGGGTCGAGCTGGCCCTGAGAACCGAGGATCGAGCTCAACGCCTCCACCGCCTCATCGGCACCGCCCGACGCCTTGAGGGTGCGCAGCAACTCGGCGAGTTCGGCGTCGCCCGGGATGCCGCTCAGGGTGGGCGCCTGACCGTCGGTTGCGGGCGCGGCGGGATCGGAAGAGGGAGCATCAGGGGCGGGCGTCTGCGTCTCCGGTGCCGGGGCGCCGGGAACAGCGGGGGAGGGTGCGGGATCGGCGGCCGCCGGTCCCGGTGCGCCGAGCGCGACCGTCACCGCCGCTGCGGCACAGACGATTCCGGCACGGACTGAGTTCCTGACCACGGCCACAGGGTTCCTCCACTAATACGTGATCCGCCACGGCGACATGGCGCGGAACCGATGACGGCCCGCGACGAGTTGTGTCAGGTGTGACAGATGATGTTCATGTTAATGGTGGGGCTTGTGATGGCTGAATTCAAGGAGCGTGTCCGACTTGTGACATCGCTGCGACCGACGAGTGACCGACAACGCCGCCGGCCGGTGGATCCGTGTCAGTGGGTGACTCGGATCCACCGGCCGGCGGTGGGGGTTCGACGCTCAGACGATCGCGGTGCCGATGGTCGGCGCGATCGTGCACGAGATGGTGCGGCCCTTCGACTTCGTCGTGACCTCGCCGTAGATCGTCGAGACGATCCGGCCGCGGCCGGTGGTCGCGATGCCGGTGAAGGTCCCGGGGCCGTCGACGGCGTTGATCTTCGGATTCGGCTTCAGTGCGGTCTGACCGGTGCGGCCGTTCTCGAGATTCAGCCATGAGACCCAGAGCTTGCGGACGGACGACTTGGCCGGCCCGGTGCCGAGGCTCGTGTAGACGAAACCGGCCTGCCCGCGCTTGGGGCCCGGGGCCGGGGCGGCCTGCGGGCCGGCGGTGGCCAGGGCGCGGCCGAGTGAGTTGCCGCCGTCGGGCATGCAGCCGAAGCCCAGGGTCGGGTACAGGAACTCCTGGATTCGCGGCTTGTTCGGTCCGGTCGGAATGTTCGGCGCGCCCTTCTCGGCGACGTCCTTCTTGGCGACGCCGTCCGGCGACGGGATGGCGCCGAGGGCGACGGCCCGCTCCTTGCCGGGTTCGCCGAGGAAGTCGATCAGCGACTTCCAGGTCTCGGCGGCCTGCGCGGGCACCGCCGGATTGTCGGCGAGCTTGCGCGCCTGGTCGAGCAGGTCGGTGTTGACCTCGCCGTCTTGATCGCGGGTCGCCACCGACCCGATCAGTGCGGGAGCGAAGGTCCCGATCGACTCGAGCACCTCGGGGTCGACATGCTGGGCCGTCTCCGGCAGCGGGATGGTCTGCTGACTCGACGGAGCCGGCGCGGCGGGCTCGGCGTGAGCGGCCGCCGGGGTCACGAGGGCTCCGGTCACCGCGACGGCGGCGAGGACGGTGGCGGTGCGGCTGGTGCGCGGCAATCGCACGTCGGATCCAATCGGTAGGCGGCACAGAAAATCTGACGCGAGTCTAACCTGATCGCCATGAAACTACTGAGGCTGGTGTGAAAATTGTTATAGGTGTGAAACCTGGTGACAACAGTGACGTCATCGGCCTCGAGTCGGTTCGTCGGCGAAGGTCTTCGCCTGGTTAGATTCGTCTGAGAGCCGCACGTTGTTACGCGGCGGTGCCGTTCACGTCGACTACAGGAGTCCGCTCACAGTGAAACGCAGTGCCCAGACGTTCCGCGGAGTGCTCGCGCTCGGGCTGGCGACGGTCCTCGGTGCGGGAGCGCTCGCCTGCACGTCGTCGGATCCGGCCGACGAGGTCAATCTGATGACGCACGACTCGTTCGAACTCCCGCAGAGACTCGTCGAGAAGTTTCAGGACGACACCGGTCTCAAACTCAACATCATGCGCTCGGGCGATGCGGGTCAGTTGTCGTCCGTGGTCTCGCTGACCCCGGGCTCGCCGAAGGGCGACGCCGTCTACGGCATCGACAACACCTTCGCGGCCCGTCCGATCGAGGCGGGCGCCCTGGAGCCGTACACCTCGCCGCTCGCCGCGAACGGCGCCGCGGACTTCGCCATCGAGAATCACGTCGACCAGTTGACGGCCGTCGACCGCGGCGACGTCTGCATCAATGTCGACGACGACTGGTTCGACGACAAGGGGGTGGCCGCGCCGACCAGCATGGACGATCTGACCAAGCCGGAGTACCGCGACCTCACCGTCTTGATGGACCCGGCCACCTCGTCGCCGGGGATGAGCTTCCTGCTCGCGACGGTCGGTCGCTACGGGAACAAGGCGCGGGACTACTGGCGTGATCTGAGCGGGAACGGCGCCCAGATCGTCGACGGTTGGGAGATCGCCTACAACCAGGTGTTCAGCGCGGGCGAAGGCCACGGCGCCAAGCCGATCGTGGTCTCCTACGCGTCGAGCCCGGCGGCCACACCCGGCACCCACGCGATCCTCGACAGCTGCTTCGCGCAGATCGAGTACGTCGGCGTCCTCAAGGGTGCCCGCAACGTCGACGGTGCGAAGAAGGTGGTCGACTTCCTGTTGAGCCCGGAGGTCCAGGCCGCGCTGCCGACGGCGATGTACGTCTACCCCGTGCAGAAGAACGTCCCGCTGCCCGCCGACTGGCGCCAGCGCGCACCCGCGCCGTCGTGGACGGTCAAGATGAGCCCTGACTACATCAACGCCCATCGTGAGGAGTGGCTCACTCAGTGGCGGGAGACGGTGGGGCGCTGACCCTCCCGAGTGGCGGACCGGACGCGGTGCGGTTCGTCCGCGGAGCCGTGCTCCTGGTTCCGCTCCTGTTCACCGCCGCGGTCTTCGCGTGGCCGCTCGGGACGCTGGCGGTCCACGCCTTCGGCTCCGGCGACGCGGTGTCCCTCACCCGCGCGTGGGAGGCCACCGGCGCGTGGCGTCTGCTCGGTGTCACCGCCGCCCAGGCCGCCGGGTCGGCCGCGGCGGCGCTCGTGGTGGCCGCGCCGATCGTCTGGCTGATCTCCACCGTTCGACTTCCCGGAACCGGACTGCTGCGGATCGTCGTCACCCTGCCGTTCGTGTTGCCGACCGTCGTGGTGGGCGTCGCGTTCCGAGCCCTGTTCGACGGCCCGCTCGGCTTCCTCGGGGCGTCCCAGGGCTGGACGGTGATCATCGCCGCGCACACCTTCCTCAACGTGGCCGTCGTCGTGCGCGTGGTCTCGGCCGCCTGGCAGCGTGTCGATCCGCGTCAAGTCGCCGCCGCGCGGACCCTCGGAGCCTCGCGTACGCGGGCCTTCCTGGGCATCGTCGCCCCGCGGCTCCTCCCCGCGGCCGCGGCCGCGTTCGCGCTGATCTTCCTGTTCTGCTCCACCAGCTACGGCGTGATCGTCATCCTCGGCGGCGGTCAGGCCCGCACCCTCGAGACGGAGATCTACCAGCAGGGCATCGGCTATGCGCGGCTGCCCGAAGCCGTCGCGTTGTCGGTGCTGCAGATCGTGATGGTCCTGGTGGCGCTCGCGGTGGCGCGCCTGCTCGGATCGGCACGGGTTCCACAGGCCGGGGTCATGACACGAGCGCGCCGACCACGCGGTCTGGCCTGGATCGCCGTGGGGGCGGTCCTCGTATGGACCGCCGTGTGGCTCGTCCTGCCGATCGTGACCCTGGTGGTCCGGTCGTTGCGTCCGGGCGGACACTGGGGCCTGGCGGGCTACCGCATGCTGACCGACGACACCTACGGGACCTCCGCGACGTCCTCGCTCTGGTACTCGGTGACCAGCGCGTTGCTCGCCACCGTGATCGCCGTCGTCGTCGGTCTCCTGGGAGCCGCCGCACTGACTCGCGGCGGCGGGATCGTCACCCGGGCCGGGGCCGCTCTGTCGTTGTTGCCGCTCGGGGTCAGCGCCGTGACCCTGGGCTTCGGCTATGTGCTCGCGCTGTCGAGGCTGCCGTACGAGGTGGCCGCATCGCCGCTGGTCGTGCCGTGCGTCCAGGCGCTGATCGCGATACCCGTGGTGATCGGCGTCATGGTGCCCGCATTCGAGCAGGTGTCGCCCCGGCTGCGTGACGCCGCCGCGACGCTCGGCGCGGGTCCGCTTCGCGTGTTCGTCACCGTCGACCTGCGGCTCACCGCGCGGTCGTTGAGTGCCGCGGCCGCATTCGCCTTCGTCATGGCGATCGGCGAGTTCGGCGCGACGACGTTCCTGGCCCGCGCGAACACCACGACCCTGCCGGTGCTGATCGGCTCGCTGATGGGTCGCCCGGGCGCCGACAACTACGCCGCGGCGATGGCCGCGTCCGTCCTGCTCGTCGCCGTCAGTGCCGTCGTGGTCGCCACGGCGGAGCTGACGGCCGCCGCCCGAGGGGAGAAGAAGACCGATGCTCACGCTGACTGACGTGTCGATCCGCTACGGCGCGCGCGAGGTGGTGCACGACGTCGACTGGGAGGTCGGCGGGTCGTCGCTGGTCACCGCGCTTCTCGGTCCTTCCGGCTGCGGTAAGTCGACGTTGCTGCGGGCCATCGCAGGTCTCGAACCGGTCGCCGCGGGCACCCTCGCCTACGACGGTGCGGACCTCGCCCGAGTACCCGTGCATCGCCGGGACTTCGGCGTCGTGTTCCAGGACGGTCAGCTCTTCGCCGGTCGCTCCGTGGGACAGAACGTGGCCTACGGGCTCGCGCGTCGAGGCATGGGACGGCGGGCGGCCCGTGAGCGTGTCGACGAACTCCTCGATCTGGTACAGCTGCCCGGCTTCGCCGACCGTCGCGTCGGCGAGCTGTCCGGCGGTCAGGCGCAGCGCGTCGCCCTCGCCCGCGCGCTGGCGCCGCGTCCGCGCCTGATGCTGCTCGACGAACCGCTCGCCGCGCTCGACCGCCGTCTCCGCGACGACCTCGCCGTGGCGATCGCCGACATCGTCCGCGCCTCGCGGACGCCGACCGTGGTCGTCACCCACGATCACGGCGAGGCCGCCCTGATGGCCGACGTCGTCTCGGTGATGCGCGAGGGGACGATCGTCGACACCGCGCCGCCGCAGCGTCTGTGGCGCCGCCCGGCCGACGAATGGACCGCGAGTTTCCTCGGCGCCTCGGACATCGTCGACGGGGAGGTGTCGGGCGGACGCCTGACCACCGGGTTCGGCGACATCGCGATAGACGACGGCCTCTCGGACGTGCCCGCGGGGCCGTGCCGGGTGGCGCTGCGTCCGGACTCGTTGCGCGCCGATCCCGACCCGGGAAGTGAGGCGACGGTGGTGCGTGCGGCGCCGCTGATCGGCTCGTGGCGCCTGGTGGTCGACGTAGCAGGACGGTGGGTGGACGCGATCGCCGACCGACCGGTGCGTGAGGGCGACCGGGTGTCGCTGACCCCGATGCCCGAGCGGATCGGGGTGGTGCGCGCATGAGCGCCACGACGGTCGTCGCCGGGGCGATCCTGTCCGACGACGGACGGATCCTGCTCGCGCAACGGGCCTATCCGCCCGAGCTCGCCGGACTGTGGGAGCTGCCCGGCGGCAAGGTGGAACCGGGCGAAACGCTCGCCGATGCTCTGGTCCGGGAACTGTGTGAGGAATTAAACGTTCGGGTCGAGGTGGGGGACCGTCTCGCCGTCGCGGTGACGCTCGAGTCCGGGCTGGAGCTGATCGCACTGCGCGCGACGATCGTGGACGGGACGCCGACGGCCGCCGAGCATCGCATGATCGAGTGGGTCGACGCCGAGCGGTTGCGGGCGCTCGACCAGGCCGGGGCCGTCGTGCCCAACGATCGTGAATGGCTTCCCGAGATACTCGCTGACCTGCTCGAACGAGGATGATGCGCGATTCAGGCCGCGCGAGCCTTCTTCAGCGCCTTCGTCGCCTGCTTCTTCGACATGGAGTCGCAGTCGAGTTTGCCCATGCGATGGATCACCACCGGGCACCGTAGGCAGCGCGTCGACTTGCGGCAGCACTTCTTCTTCGGCTTCATGCGCGCGACGCGGGCGGGATCGTTCTTACCCATACCGAAAGATTAGCTCAGGCTAACCACATGGTCATAGTCGTCGGATCGCATGAGACCCGGGCATGCCGCTACTGTTACAGGGTTCAACATCCGGTGACGATGAAAGAGACCTTAGTGAGCGCAGTCCCCAACTTCCGTAACGTCGCGATCGTGGCGCACGTCGACCACGGTAAGACCACCTTGGTCGACGCGATGCTGCGTCAGTCCGGCGTGTTCGGCGAACGCGCCGAACTCGTCGACCGCGTCATGGACTCCGGCGACCTCGAACGCGAGAAGGGGATCACCATTCTCGCCAAGAACACCGCCGTGCACCGCCGCCAGCCGGACGGCTCCGAGTACGTCATCAACGTCATCGACACGCCCGGTCACGCCGACTTCGGCGGCGAGGTGGAGCGCGCGCTGTCGATGGTCGACGGTGTGGTCCTGCTCGTCGACGCCTCCGAGGGGCCGCTGCCGCAGACGCGCTTCGTGCTGCGCAAGGCGCTCGCCGCGTCGCTGCCGGTGATCCTGGTCGTGAACAAGACCGACCGCCCCGACGCCCGTATCGGCGACATCGTCACCGAGTCGCAGGACCTCCTCCTGGACCTCGCCTCCGATCTCGACGACGAGGAGGCCTCGCAGGCCGCCGAACTCGCACTGGAGCTCCCGGTGCTGTTCGCCTCCGGTCGCGCGGGCGTCGCCAGCATCGAGCAGCCCGCCGACGGCGAGGTGCCCCCGGGCGAGAACCTCGACCCGCTGTTCGACGTGCTCATCAACAGCGTCCCCGCGCCCAAGGGCGACGTCGACGCGCCGCTGCAGGCGCACGTCACCAACCTCGACGCGTCGCCGTTCCTCGGCAGGCTCGGGCTGGTTCGCATCCACAACGGCACGCTCCGCAAGGGACAGCAGGTCGCGTGGTGTCGCGAGGTCGACGGCGAGCCCGTCGTCGAGCGCGCCAAGATCACCGAGCTCCTGGTGACCCTCGGCGTGGACCGTGCGCCGGCCGACGTCGCCGTCGCCGGCGACATCGTCGCCGTCGCGGGCATGTCGGAGATCATGATCGGCGATACGCTCGCCGACTCGGAGAACCCGGTCGCGCTGCCGCGCATCACCGTCGACGAGCCGGCCATCTCGGCGATCGTCGGCACCAACACCGCGCCGCTCGCCGGCCGGGTCAAGGGCCACAAGCTCACCGCGCGCATGGTCAAGGATCGTCTGGACAGTGAGCTGATCGGCAACGTGTCGCTGCGCGTGCAGGACATCGGCCGCCCCGACGCCTGGGAGGTGCAGGGTCGCGGTGAGCTGGCGCTGGCGATCCTGGTCGAGCAGATGCGCCGCGAAGGCTTCGAGCTGACCGTCGGCAAACCGCAGGTCGTGACCCGCAAGGTCGACGGCAAGACGTACGAGCCGTTCGAACACCTGACGATCGACGTCCCGGAGGAGTACCTGGGTGCGGTGACCCAGCTGCTCGCCGCTCGCAAGGGCCGCATGGACCAGATGAACAACCACGGCAGCGGCTGGGTGCGCATGGAGTTCGAGATCCCGTCACGCGGTCTCATCGGCTTCCGCACCGACTTCATGACCGAGACCCGCGGCACCGGCATCGCCAACGCGGTGTTCGCCGAGTACGGCCCGTGGGCGGGTGAGATCCGCGCGCGCCACACCGGTTCGCTCGTCTCCGACCGTGCGGGCAGCGTCACCCCGTTCGCGATGATCCAGCTCGCCGATCGCGGCACCTTCTTCGTCGATCCGGGCGACGACACCTACGAGGGCCACGTGGTGGGCATCAACCCTCGCTTCGAGGATCTCGACATCAACGTGACCCGCGAGAAGAAGCTGACCAACATGCGTCAGTCCTCGGCCGATGTCATGGAGACACTGGCCAAGCCGATGGTCCTCGACCTCGAAGGCGCGATGGAGTTCTGTGCCGCCGACGAGTGCGTCGAGGTGACTCCCGAGGTGGTCCGCGTGCGTAAGCTGCATCTGGATGCCTCGACCCGCGCACGTGAGCGTTCGCGCGCCAAGGCACGCGACCAGAACTCGTAGAGCGGAAGGTGCGTGGATGACCGGCACGGCAGGTTCGGTGCTGCGTTCGAGAACCGGGCGAGGTCTGGCCGCGCTCGCTCTCGCGGGGGTCGTCGGGGTCGCCTCGACCGCCTGCATGGCCGACCCGCCGCCGCCGGTGCGGGAGACCGTCCCGACCACCACGCCGAGCGAGTACCCGGACGAGCGCACCGTCTACGTGGCGACCGACTCCATCGGGTCGGGGTTCAATCCGCATGTCGGATCGGACCTCGGCTCGGTGACGACCGCGGTCGCCGCGTTGACTCTGCCCAGCGCGTTCCTGCCGGTGCAGACGCCGGACGGCGTGCGTTGGGACCGGAACGAGGCTCTCCTGACGTCGGCGGAGGTCACCTCGACCGATCCGTTCCAGGTGACGTACAAGATCGACGACGACGCCCAGTGGTCGGACGGTCTGCCGATGACCGGTGACGACTTCGCCTACCTGTGGCAGCAGATGTCACGGCAGCCGAACGTCGTGGGATCGGCGGGCTACCGCGCGATCAAGAAGGTCGAGACCGGCAGCGGCGGCAAAGTCGTGACGGTGACCTTCGACCAGCCGTTCCAGGCGTGGCGCGAGCTGTTCACCGCGCTGCTGCCCAGCCACAGCCTCAAGTCCGAACCGACCGGCTTCCAGACCGGGATGGACAAGGGCAAGCCGGTGACCGGCGGCCCGTTCGCGATCTATTCGATCGACAGGTCGCGCGACGAGGTGCGGCTGATCCGCAACGACCGGTACTGGCGCAAGCCGCCGGAGATCGACCAGGTGGTGCTGCGTCGTGCCGGCACCGCTCCGCAGATGGCGCAGACCATCCGCAACGGCGATTCGACGATGGTGTCGCTGACCGCCGGACCGGCGTCGGCCGCCGAGGTCGGAGCGATTCCCGGAGTCGCGACCGTCCGGCGGCCGATGCCGCGCGGACTCACCGTCAACGTGAACACCAGGTCGGAGACCATGTCGGACGTCGCGGTGCGTCGCGGTGTCCTCGGCATGCTCGACGGCGGACTCATCCGCGCCGCCGCCGCGGGGGACACCGTCGTGACACCGTTCGCGAACACCGTGTACGCGCCGTCGAACCACGGATATCAGCCCGTCGACCGCGCGCGACCGAACCGTGCGGAGATCCTCGATCTCCTCGCGTCGGCGGACTACCGTCCGGGGGCGCCTGCCGAGCGTCCCGAACCGGCGCCGTCCTCCGGTGCCCCGAGCTCCTCCGGCGAACCGCAGACCACCGACGGACCGCAGTCGCCCGACGTCTCGTCGACGACGGACCCCTCGACATCGGCGCCCACGTCGGCGCCCGGCGACGTTCCAGGGCTGCCGTACGGGGTGGCTCCGCTGCAGAAGGACGGTGAAGACCTCGTCGTGCGCATCGGCGCGGTGAACGCCGACGAACAGGCGATGTCCGCCGCCGAGTCGATGGCGGACCAGCTGCGCGCCGCCGGCGTGCACGCCGTGGTCCAGGGCATGTCGAACACCGACCTGTACGGTGCGGCACTGCTCAACGCCCGCGTCGATCTGGTGGTCGGCTGGACCGGCATGGGCGGGGACCCGGCGACGTCGCTCGCGACCCAGGTGGGATGCGAGCCGCCGACCGAGGGCACCGAGGCCGGTGAGCACACCGACGCCGAGGACGAGTCGGCCGACGAGAGCGTCCTGCCGACCACACCGCCCGCGTCGAGTCCGTCGAGCACGACCCGGGCGCCCGCCGACAGCGGCAGCACCTATACGGGCAACATCTCGGGCCTGTGCGATCCTGAACTGATGTCCCTGGCTACCGAGGCGATGGCCTCCGAAGACCCCGCGCCCTACCTCGACCGGGCCGAGACGCTCCTCGCCGATCAGGCCGTCTACCTGCCGATCTATCAGGATTCGGTGTTCGGCGCCGCCACCGACGTCATGGTGGGAGTCTCGCTCGACGGGGCACCGCAGGTCGGCGTGTTCGGCGACGCCGTCCAGTGGGGTCTGCGATGAGCGACGGCGCCGCGCGGCGACGTCTGCTGCTCCTGCACGCGCACCCGGACGACGAGTCGATCATGACCGGCGGCGTCATCGCCCGCTATCTCGCCGACGGCGTCGACGTCCGCGTCGTCACGTTCACCCTCGGGGAGGAGGGCGAGGTCATCGGTCAGCAGTGGTCGCAGTTGGTCGCCGACGGCGGAGCCGATCAGCTCGGCGGCTACCGCATCGGCGAGCTGCGGGCGGCGCTGCGCGCGCTCACACCGGACGGGATCCCCGCGCTCGAACCGAGGTTCCTCGGCGGCGCGGGACGTTGGCGCGACTCCGGTATGGCGGGCACGCCGTCGGCCGAGCATCCGCGTGCACTGTTCCAGGCCGCGCACGCCGATCTGGTGGCCGCGCTGCGCGCCGAGATCGATTCGTTCGCACCGCAGGTCATCGTCACCTACGACGCCGCGGGCACATACGGGCATCCCGACCACAGACGCGTCCACGAGGTGTCGGCCGCGGCGATCGCCGAGTCGGTCGCCGAGACCGGCCGCCGGTTCAAAGTGTACGAGTCGGTCACCCAGCGATCGTCGCTGGAGGCGGGTCTCGCCGCGATCGACGAGATCCCGGACGGCTGGCGCATGCCCGACGACGGGGAGCTGCCCAGCTATCCCGACAGCGAGATCACCGCGGCCGTCGACGTGTCGGCGGTGCGCGAGCGCAAGGTCGACGCACTCGCCGCACACGCGACGCAGGTCACCGTCGCACCGAGTCGCACGGAGTACGCGTTGTCGAACCTCATCGCGCAGCCGGTGGCGGCCGTCGAGCACTTCATTCGCACCGACGTCCGCGCCGCCGGATTCGAGACGGACCTGTTCGAGGGGATCTCCGGATGAGTGTCGCCGACCGTGTCGAGATCGGGGTCCTCACCGTCAGCGGCGTGGTCCTCGGCCTGCTGACCGTGTTCTACCTGGATCTGTACATCGGCGCGGTACCGGTGCCGGTCACCGCGATCGTCGCCGCGGTCGGCACCGCGCTGCTGTGCCGGCTGGCCGGTGCGATCACCGAGTCGACCTGGCGCTACGCTCCGCTCATCGCGTGGACGGCCGTCGTGATCGTCGCGGCGGTGCCCGGACTGAACGGGAACGGAGCGTTGATCGGCGACTGGCGCGTCCTGCTGCTGCTCGTGTGCGGGCTCGGCGCTCCCGCCGCCATGACGTACGCCGCGCGTTTGAACAACCTCTGACCCCGCCCGGAATTCGCGCCGGATGTGATGTGTCTACCATCGAAGAGGTGACGTCTTCTGATTCGGAAACGCAACCGCTGACTCCCTCCCCGTCGGCGATGCGGCGCGCACTGCGTCGCGCCGGTGATGCGACCGCGCTCAACGTCGACGAGGCCGCGGTCCTGCTGGCCGCCCGAGGCGACGACCTGACCGCTCTCTGCGAGGCCGCCGCGCGCGTGCGCGACGCGGGACTCGAGGAGCAGGGCCGACCGCACACGGTGACCTACTCGCGCAAGGTGTTCATCCCGCTCACCCGCCTGTGTCGCGACCGCTGCCACTACTGCACCTTCGTGACAGTGCCCGGCAAGCTCCGCAGTGAGGGGCACAGCATGTTCCTCGAGCTCGACGAGGTCGTCGCGATCGCCCGCAACGGCGCCGCCCTCGGCTGCAAAGAGGCGCTGTTCACCCTCGGCGACCGGCCCGAGGACCGCTGGCCGGACGCCGCCCGGTGGCTCGACGAACGCGGCTACGATTCGACGCTCGACTATGTGCGGGCCGCCGCGATCCGGGTCCTCGAGGAGACCGGACTGCTTCCGCATCTGAACCCCGGCGTGATGAGCTGGGAGGAGATCAACCGGCTCAAGCCGGTCGCTCCGAGCATGGGCATGATGCTCGAGACCACCGCGCGTCGGCTGTTCACCGACAAGGGGGAGTGTCATTACGGCAGCCCCGACAAGGACCCGGAGGTGCGTCTGCGCGTGCTGACCGACGCCGGTCGCCTGTCGGTGCCCTTCACCACCGGCATCCTCGTCGGCATCGGCGAGAATCGTCAGGAGCGAGCCGAGTCGATCTTCGCGATCCGTAAGGCGCAGAAGGCGTTCGGCCACATCCAAGAGGTCATCGTCCAGAACTTCCGGGCCAAGCCCGATACGGCGATGGGATCGGTGCCCGACGCCGAGATGTCGGAGTTCCTGGCGGCGGTCGCCGTCGCCCGTATCGTGATGGGCCCAGGGATGCGCATCCAGGCGCCGCCGAACCTCGTCTCGGCGGACGAGTGCGGCGCGTTGATCGCCGCGGGCGTCGACGACTGGGGCGGCGTCTCGCCGCTGACTCCCGACCACGTGAACCCCGAGCGACCGTGGCCGAATCTGGACACGCTCGCCGAGATCACCGCGGCCAGCGGCTTCACGCTCACCGAGCGCTCCGCGGCGCAGCCCAAGTACGTGCTCGCCGGCTCGCCGTGGATCGATCCGCGGATCAGCGCGCACGTGGCGGCGCTCACCGACCCGGACACCGGGCTGGCGAGCGATGTGCGGCCCGAGGGTCTGCCGTGGCAGGAGCCGGACGAGGAGTGGGCCTCGTCGGGTCGCGTGGACTTGAACACCGAGATCGACACCGACGGACGCAACACCGACACGCGCAGCGACATCGACAATGCGTTCGGCGACTGGGACACCATCCGCGAGCAGGTCCTCGAGTTGGCGGCCGACGGTGCTCCCGAACGACTCGAATCCGATCTCGCCTCGGCGCTGCGGCATGCGGAGAACGATCCGGCGGGCCTCTCCGACGACGAGTACCTGGCGTTGGCCACCGCCGACGGCCCGGGACTGGACGCGCTTGCGGCGCTGGCCGACTCGATCCGCAGGGACGTGGTCGGCGACGATGTGACCTACATCGTCAACCGCAACATCAACTTCACCAACATCTGCTACACCGGATGCCGGTTCTGTGCGTTCGCCCAGCGCAAGGGCGACGCCGACGCGTTCACGCTGTCGACGAGCGAGGTGGCCGACCGCGCATGGGAGGCACATCTGGCGGGGGCGACGGAGATCTGCATGCAGGGCGGCATCGACCCCGAGCTCCCGGTGACCGGGTACGCCGACCTGGTCCGCGCGATCATGGACCGGGTGCCGTCGATGCATGTGCACGCGTTCAGCCCGATGGAGATCGTCAACGGCGCCTCGCGTGGCGGCGAATCGGTCCGCGACTGGCTCACCGCGTTGAAGGCCGCCGGTCTGGGGTCGATTCCGGGGACGGCCGCCGAGATCCTCGACGACGAGGTCCGGTGGATCCTCACCAAGGGCAAACTGCCCGCGTCGGCGTGGATCGACGTCGTCACCACCGCGCACGAGGTCGGGCTGCCGTCGAGTTCGACCATGATGTACGGCCACGTCGACTCGCCGCGGCACTGGGTGGGCCACCTGAACGTGTTGCGTGGCATCCAGGACCGCACCGGCGGATTCACCGAGTTCGTCCTGCTGCCGTTCGTGCACCAGTCGTCGCCGCTGTACCTGGCGGGTGCATCGCGTCCCGGCCCGACACAGCGGGACAACCGGGCCGCACACGCACTGGCTCGGATCATGCTGCACGGCCGGATCGACAACATCCAGACGAGTTGGGTCAAGCTCGGGGTGGACGGCACCCGCGCCATGCTGCGCGGCGGAGCCAACGACCTCGGCGGCACCCTGATGGAGGAGACGATCTCGCGGATGGCCGGCAGCAGTCACGGCTCGGAGAAGACCGTCGAGGAACTGCACGAGATCGTCGAGGGGATCGGGCGCACCCCGCGCCAACGGACCACCGAATACGGTCGGGTGGAGCGCCCCGTCGCGGCCCGCGGTCCGCTTCTCGTCATCGAATGACGCGGTGCTTCGGCGGGGTGCGGTGACGGATCCTCTGCGTGTGAGCAAAAATCCGCCCAGGTCAGCGGGTACTGATTCGGGACCGGACGGCAGGTCCCGATAGTCTGTATCGGTGCGGCCGCGCAGCGGCCGCGACATGCGAAGACGGTGCGATCAGCCCTTGCGTCGTCGCCAGTGGAACAAGAAGGAGATCCGACGTGACCTACATCATCGCGGAGCCGTGCGTCGACGTCCTGGACCGGGCGTGCGTCGAGGAGTGCCCCGTGGACTGCATCTACGAGGGCGGCCGGATGCTGTACATCCAGCCCGACGAGTGCGTCGACTGCGGTGCGTGCGAGCCGGTCTGCCCGGTGGAGGCCATCTTCTACGAGGACGACGTCCCCGACGAATGGGAGCCCTACGTGAGCGCGAACGTCGACTTCTTCGTCGACCTCGGATCGCCGGGTGGCGCCAGCAAGGTCGGCAAGACCGAGTTCGACCCGGACTTCATCAAGACGCTTCCTCCGATGGGCGAAGAGGACTGATCTGCCAGTGAGCCGCCTCAACCCGGTCAGCGCCGGACTTCCGGACTTCCCCTGGGACACGATCTCGGGCGCCAAGAAGCTCGCCGGATCGCATCCCGACGGGATCGTCGATCTGTCCGTCGGAACGCCCGTCGACCCGGTCGATGCGGTGATCCGGGAAGCGCTCGCCGCGTCGTCGGAGTTCCCCGGATATCCGGCGACTGTCGGCACCGCGGCGTTGCGTGCGGCCGCCGTCGGCGCCCTGGAGCGCCGGTTCTCGATCACCGGGCTCGACGAGTCGTCGATTCTGCCGGTGATCGGTACCAAGGAGGCCATCGCGGGTCTGCCCGCGCAACTGGGTGTGCCCGCGGGCGACACCGTGGTGATCCCCGAGGTCGCGTACCCGACTTACGAGGTCGGCGCGCTGCTGGCCGGTGCGGCGCCTCGCCGCGCGGACGCGGTCGCCGACTACGGCGACACCGTGCCCGCGGTGATCTTCGTGAACAGCCCGTCGAACCCGACCGGTGCGGTCCTGTCGGTCGATCACCTGCGCGGTGTGGTCGAGTGGGCGCGCGAGCACGGCTCCGTCGTAGTCTCCGACGAGTGCTACCTCGGACTCACCTGGGAGGGCCCGGCGCATTCGGTGCTGCACCCGGACGTGTGCGGGGGCGACCACACCGGTCTGATCGCCGTGCACTCGCTCTCGAAGGTGTCGAACCTGGCGTCGTACCGCGCGGGCTTTCTGGCCGGAGACAGGGCGCTGATCGCCGAACTCCTCGCCGTCCGCAAACATGCGGGCATGATCGTGCCGTTCCCGATCCAGGGCGCCACCGTCGCCGCACTGAACGACGACGGTCACGTCGACGCCCAGCGTGAGCGCTACCGTGCCCGCCGCGATCGGCTGAAGGCCGCTGTCGAGGCCGCCGGATTCACCGTCGACCGCTCGGAGGCGGGCCTGTACCTGTGGACGACGCGCGGAGACGACTCCCGCGCGTCGCTGGACTGGTTCGCCGAGCGAGGAATCCTCGTCGCCCCCGGAGACTTCTACGGACCCTCCGGTGCGAAGCACGTCCGCATCGCCTTGACCGCCACCGACGAGCGCATCGGCGCCGCCGTCGCGCGCCTGGGCGCGTAGCGCGCTCCGACAGAGCGTTTCCCGGCGTCCGCCGTACACGGGGGCGCTGATCGCTGTCGAGGCCCGTGTATCGAGAACCCCAGATCACGAAGGCGTTCCGACAACGAACGACCCCGACGTCGTTCGACGTCGGGGTCATCCGAAGAGCGTGCTCAGTTGTGCGCGTGCAACGCCTCATTGAGCTCGATGCCGTCGCCCTCCTTGGCGGTCACCTCGATGGCGCCGGTGACGCTGTTGCGGCGGAACAGGAGGTTGGAGCGGCCGGCGAGATCGCGGGCCTTGACGACCGAGCCGTCCGGGCCGGTCACCTTGGTCCCCGCCGTGACGTAGAGGCCGGCTTCGATCACGCAGTCGTCGCCGAGCGGGATGCCGCAACCGGCGTTGGCGCCGAGCAGGCAGCGTTCGCCGATCGAGATGATCTCCTTGCCGCCGCCCGAGAGGGTGCCCATCGTCGACGCGCCGCCACCGATGTCGGAGCCGTCGCCGACGACGACACCCGCAGAGATGCGCCCCTCGACCATCGAGGTCCCGAGCGTGCCCGCGTTGAAGTTCACGAAGCCTTCGTGCATCACGGTGGTTCCCGGCGACAGGTGAGCGCCGAGGCGGACGCGGTCGGCGTCTCCGATGCGCACACCGGACGGCATCACGTAGTCGACCATGCGCGGGAACTTGTCGATCGAGGTCACCGTCACGTGGCCGCGAGCGCGCAGCCGAACTCGCGTCTGCTCGAAGCCGTCGACCGCGCACGGGCCGAAATTGGTCCACACCACGTTCGCCAGGAGTCCGAACTGACCGTCCAGGTTCAGTCCGTGAGGCGCCACGAGACGGTGGGAGAGCAGGTGCAGGCGAAGGTAGACGTCGTGCGCGTCGACCGGGGCGACCGAGAGGTCGGCGATCACGGTCTTGACCGCGATCGTCTTGACGCCTCGGGCCTCGTCGACACCGACGAGCGGGCGCAGATCGGCCGGGACGTCGTCACCGGTCAGTTCGGTCGAACCGGTTTCACCCGGGAGTTGATCGAGTCGGGGGGTCGGGTACCACGTGTCGAGAACGATCGTCTCCGAGTCGTTCGCCCACACGGTGGCGATTCCGATAGCGGCGGCACCTTGAGTAGTCACGCCCCGATTCTAACGGGGAGCGCCGACGGTGGCGCGTCGCACCGTTCGGGATCTCGATCGTCGATTCCGTGCCAGCGGACCGGACCGCGGAGCGGCGCGGGGGATCGGGCGGGCGCGCCCTGATCTCCTTGCGTCCCACGGGCGCCGAACCGGGACGTGGATAGTCGGCGTACTGCCGATGAGATCGGTCCGGCCGACGATCTGTGCACGACTGTGCCATTCGCGACGTGTGTCCGATCAAGGTGCGGTTAGTTGGGAGGCGTCGCTGCACTCTGCTGGAAGGCCGACCGATGTCATCGCTGACTCCACCCGCGTCGGACCCGGGCGGCACGGCCTCCCGCAGACAGTTCATGACCGGTGTCGGAGCTCTCGCGGTCGGCGCCGCAACCGTCGGCGCGGGTGTGCGAACCGCGGCGCCGGCCGCGGGAGCACCGTCGGTCGGCCGCATGCCGGACAGGCCGAACCTCGTCCTGTTCATCACCGACCAGGAGCGCACACCCATGCATTGGCCCGCGGGGTGGGCCGAACGCAATCTGCCCAACCGGCAGCGGCTTCTCAAGCACGGGCTGAACTTCGAGAACGCGTTCTGCGCGACGGCGATGTGCTCACCGAGCCGCAGCACCTTCTTCACCGGTAAGTTCCCCGCCGAACACGGGGTCACCAGCACTCTCACCGAAGGCGGATCGGTCTCGGCCGCGGAGAAGACCCTCCCGACCGACCTGGGCAACATGGCGACCATTCTCAAGACCGCGGGCTACCGGGTCCACTATCGCGGCAAGTGGCACATGAGCAAGGGGGCCGACGGCGGCGGCCCGGCCCCCGCGGACATCGAACGCTACGGATTCGACGGTTGGCGGTCGCCCGACTTCGGCGGCGACACCGCCGTCGACAACTTCGGTGGAGGCTGCGCCGACCACGACAGCTCGGTGATCGCCCAGGCCCTGGACTTCTTGACGAACCAGGCGCCCGGCGGAGGTCCGTTCGCCCTCATCGTGTCCCTGGCCAACCCGCACGACATCCTCTCGTTCCCGAAGACCTGGGACGAGAAGGTGGGCGACTGCGACAACTACGGCTCGGTGGCGCCCACGGCGTTCTCACAGGGCATCGACCTGCCCGGCACGTACAAGGAGAATCTGCGCGCCAACCACAAGCCGTCGGCACAGGTGCAGCTCAAGCTGCTGCTCGCGGGCGGACTAGGCCCGCTGCCCACCGAGCACGACGCCCGCAACTACGTGAACTTCTACGCGTACCTGCACAAGATCGTCGACGCGCACCTCGGTCGGATACTCGACGCGATCGACGCCGACGAGCGGCTTCGACGGGACACCGTCGTCTTCCGGATCTCCGATCACGGGGAGATGGGCATGTCGCACGGCGGACTGCGTCAGAAGGCGTTCAACGCCTACGAGGAGACGCTCCGCGTGCCGCTCATCGTCAGCAACCCCACGATGTTTCCGGCACCCGCGCGTACCGGTGCGCTGGCCTCGCTGGTCGACCTCGTGCCGACCATGGCGGCGCTGGCCGAGGTTCCGAACCGGGGATCGTACGGGTTCCGCGGTGCGGATCTGACCCCGGTGATCGCCGACGCCGTCGCACACCCGTCGTCACCGAGCGCGTCCGTACAGGACAGCGTGATGTTCACCTTCGACGACGTGAACGCGGCCGCGGCCGACGGACAGAAGGTGGTGCGCGAGCCCAACCACATTCGCGCGATCCGCGACACGCGCTGGAAGTACGCCGTCTACTTCGACCCCGCGGGCAAGGCGCGGGCACAGCGGGAACTGTACGATCTGCGATCCGATCCCGACGAGCGGCGCAACCTCGCCGATCCCGCCGCACCGGGATTCGACCCGGGACAGGTCGCGACCATGGAGCTCAAGCTGTCCGAGCGGATGGCGGCCACCCGCACGACGCCTGCCGGTGCAGTGATGTGGTGACCGGCGAACGCATCGAGATCCCGGCGGGCGACGCGCAGATCGGCTCCGACCACGACTATCCGGAGGAGCGACCGGCGCACCGTCGTCGGGTCGAGGGGTTCTGGATGGACGTCGGCCCGGTCACAGTCGCCGAGTTCGCTCGTTTCGTCGACTACACGGGCTATGTGACGACCGCCGAACGACAGCCGGATCCCGGCCGATACCCGGGAGCCGACCCGGATCTCCTCGTGCCGGGCTCGCTGGTGTTCTCCCCGCCGCCCGCGCCCGTGCCGCTGGACGACGTCCGGCGGTGGTGGTCGTATGTGCCGGACGCCTCGTGGCGGAGCCCCGGCGGTCCCGGAACCTCGGCCGAACCCGATCATCCGGTCGTCCACGTGAGTTTTCACGATGCGACGGCGTACGCCGAGTGGGTGGACGGCGCACTTCCGTCGGAGGAGCAGTGGGAGCACGCAGCGCGGGCGGGCGGCGCCTCGCACTACGCGTGGGGCGGCGTCCTCGAGCCCGGCGGAGTCCGTCTGGCGAACACCTGGCACGGGCACTTCCCGTGGGAGGACACCGATTCCGACGGTTATCGGCGGACCAGCCCGGTGGGCGCGTATCCGCCGAACCCGTGGGGCCTGTACGACATGATCGGCAACGTGTGGGAATGGACGAGGTCAGTCGCCACGCCGTCGCACGACGCCGCTGTGGCCGGGCGGGTCACGTCGTGTTGTTCGCCCGGCGGCGCGGGCCCGGTTTCGAAGGTCATCAAGGGCGGCTCGCATCTGTGCTCACCTGACTACTGTCGTCGCTACCGTCCGGCCGCCCGCCAGTTCGAGGAGGTGGAGTCGTCGACGTCGCACCTCGGTTTCCGCTGCATAGGAGGAGTCGTCGACGGCTGTTGAACCGGCGCACCTACGATGGTTCACTGTGACCACTCCGAGTCTGGACCTGACCGCCGATCCGATCGAACTGACCGCACAGCTCGTCGACATCCCGAGCGTCAGTCGCGACGAGTCGGTGATCGCCGACGCCGTCGAACAGGCGCTGCGTGCGCAGACCGTCGGTTTCGAGGTGATCCGCCGGGGAAACTGCGTGCTGGCGCGCACCGACCGAGGCCGCGACTCCAGAGTCATCCTGGCCGGGCACCTCGACACGGTGCCGATCGTCGACAACGTGCCGTCGCGCCGCACCGACACCGCAGAGGAAGGCGACGTGCTGCACGGCTGCGGCACCGTCGACATGAAGTCCGGCGACGCGGTGTTCCTGCATCTGGCCGCCACACTCGACGATCCGGCACACGACATCACGCTGATCTTCTACGACTGCGAGGAGATCGCCGCCGAGTTCAACGGACTGGGCACGATCGAACGCGAACTGCCGGACTGGCTCGTCGGCGACGTCGCGATCCTCGGCGAGCCGACCGCCGGACTCATCGAGGCCGGTTGCCAAGGCACCCTGCGCGTCCGCCTCACCGCGACCGGCACACGCGCGCACTCGGCGCGGGCATGGATGGGCGACAACGCGATCCACAAGATCGGTGGTCTCCTGCAGACGCTCGCCGCCTACGAGCCGCGGCGGGTCGACATCGACGGCTGCGAGTACCGCGAGGGCCTGTCGGCGGTGGCCGTGCACGGAGGAGTGGCCGGCAACGTGGTGCCCGACGAGGTGTACGTCGACGTCAACTTTCGCTTCGCGCCCGACCGCAGCCCCGAGCAGGCGTTCGACCACGTCCGCGACGTCTTCGCCGCGGACCTGGACTCGGGCGCGGTGTCCGCTGAGATCACCGACTCCGCCGCGGGTGCGCTGCCCGGGTTGGCACATCCGGCGGCCGCCGCGCTCGTGGACGCCGCCGACGGGCGCTTTCGCGCCAAGTACGGCTGGACCGACGTCTCCCGGTTCTCCGCGCTCGGCATTCCCGCGGTGAACCTCGGCCCCGGTGATCCGAGTCTGGCCCACCGGGTCGACGAACGGGTTCCCGTCGAGCAGATCACTCGGGTGACGGCCATGCTGCGGGCGTACCTCTCGCGCTGAGTCGGGGCCGCGGACTCGCGGTGACGGAGCAGTCGCGCAGGACGTCAACCGAACAGCAGCGCGGCCCCCAGATCGACGACGCCCGCCCACACCCGGTCGGGGCGGTCCGTGGTGGGACCCATCTGCTCGAAGACCTCCGATGAGATCGACCCGAGCAGCAGATTCCACACGGTCAGCGCCCGTGTGAGCATGGCGGGCGACAACCCGACCGCACGGACCTCCGGTTCGGCGGCGAGTCCGGACAGCGCGGCGATCGCCGTCGACTGAGTCTTCGGATCGGTGCCGACGACGGCGGGCGGTTCGGCGACGGCGGCGGAGATCGCGGCGAGTGCGAGAATCGGGCGCGTGCCCGCACGGGCCGTCGCCTGCACCGGAGCGTGGTAGCCGGGCACGGGGGATCCGTAGAGGAGCGCGTACTCGCTGGGGTGATCGATCGCCCAGCGCCGGAGCGCATCGGCGAACGCGACGAACCGCGTGCGCGGTGTGCGGCGGGATTCGACGTCGGCGTCGATCGCGTCGCCGAGGTCGTCGTACGCCTCGACGATGAGCACCGTCAGCAACTCGTCCCGATTGCGCACGTACCGGTACAGCGACGACGGCGTCCGATTCATGTCGCGAGCGACGGCCCGCAACGACAGCGCGGCGGCACCGTGTTCGGCGAGATGCCTGCGGCCCACCTCGCGCAGCTCGGTCTCGATACCCGCGCGCTTGCGGGCCCTGATGCCGGGGTCGTCTGGGGTGCTCATCGAGTCCATCGTCGCACGCCTCCCCAGAAACGTGAACGGTGTTCTTGATTTTCCGCATCCGTGGATCTACTCTCAATTCGAGAACACTGTTCACCAATAAGGAGTGGTCGTGACCGTCTACCTGTGGGGACTCGCCACCCTCGTGTTCGTCAGCGAACTGCTGATGCTCGCCGTGCTCGGCGGCGCGACGTGGCAGATCGCCGGTCGCGGGGTGATCGGTCTGGTCGCGGCCGCAGCGGCGGTCGTCATCGCCGTGGCGCTCTGGGCGTGGTTCGCGTCCCCGCAGGCCGTCGTCGATTCGGCGGTCGCGAAGGCCCTGGTCAAGATCGGTCTGTACTCGCTGGCGGCGGGTCTGCTCGCCGTCGCGGGGGCCAGGCCCGGTCTCGTCTGGGGGTTCGCGGTGTTCTCGCTGATCGTCAATCTCGCGGCGCTCGCGCCGCCCTATCGAGACTTCCAGGAGTAGACCGATGACCGACAACACGACCGACCGCTACGTCGCCCCGACCGGGCGTCTGAACATCGCCGTCAACAAGTTCGTGGGCGTCCTCGCCCGCATCGGAGTCGCGCCGAACGGCTGCCACGACCTCCAGGTGCCCGGGCGGACGAGCGGAGAACTCCGCAGGACGCCGGTGAACGTGCTCCAGCTCCACGGTGCCCGCTACCTCGTCGCTGCGCGCGGTCGCACGCAATGGGTGCGGAACGTGCGGGCCGGAGGAGAGGTGTCGTTGCGCCGCGGGCGCCGCGTCGAGCCGGTGACGCTCGTCGAACTCGGCGACGATCGCAAACCGGAACTCGTCCGCGAATACCTGACGCGCTGGGCGTGGCAGGTGTCGGCGTTCGACGAGGGTCTGGCGCCCGACTCCACCGACGAGCAGATCCTCGACGCCGCGCCGGGCATGCCGGTGTTCGAGGTGCTGCCGCGCTGAACACACGGTCGTTCGCGCTCGGGGGCGGGCGTGTGCGCACCGGGGTGCCGCGAACCGCACAGGGGTGAGGCCTGAGCGGGATCCTCAGCCCCGGGCGTACTACCCGTCCGGGCGCGCGAGAGTCGTCGCGAGGTCGTCGGGCGCCTCGATTGGTACCGTTTCCGCCATGGCAGACGATCCGCGCCCGGCGCAGTCCCAGCTCGACGACGACGTACCCGCCGAGGTGGTGCGCCAGGTCGGTGCGGCGCAGGTGCGGCTGCCGGGGAACGCCGAGCAGGTGCCGACCGATCGGGGGCTGCTCCAGTGGGTCGATCCGCGCAATCCCGATCACCGCGCGCACCGCACCGTCCGGGACTCGTGGCGCGTCCTGCGGATACAGTCCGAGTTCGTCGCCGGATTCGACGCTCTCGAGGACGTCGCGGAAGCGGTCACCGTGTTCGGATCGGCGCGCGAGGAGCCCGGCAGTCCCGGATACGAGCGCGCCGTCGAACTCGGCAGACTCCTCGGCGAGGCCGGCTTCGCCGTCATCACCGGAGGCGGACCCGGGGCGATGGAGGCGACCAACAAGGGCGCGTACGAGGCGGGTGCACCGTCGATCGGGTTGAACATCGAGTTGCCGTTCGAGCAGCACATGAACCCGTACCTGACGCTCGCCATGAACTTTCGCTACTTCTTCGTCCGTAAGACTATGTTCGTCAAGTACGCGCAGGCCTTCGTCTGCCTCCCGGGCGGATTCGGCACCCTCGACGAACTGTCGGAGGCGCTCACGCTGGTCCAGACCGGCAAGGTGCTCAGGTTTCCGATCGTGCTCATCGGCCGCGACTTCTGGGGTCCGCTGGTGGACTGGATCCGGACGACGCTCGTCGCCGAGGGCAAGATCTCGTCCGGCGACCTGGACCTGGTGACGCTCGTCGACACCCCGGCGGAGGCCGTGCGCGCGGTGTGTGAGAAGGCGGTCCGCGCATGAGCGACACCGTCCGCGCCGTCTGCGTCTACTGTGCGTCCGGCCCCGTCGACGCCGAGTACCTGCGACTGGCCGCCGACACCGGGACGGCGATCGCCGAGGCCGGATTCACCCTGGTCTCCGGCGGTGGCAACGTCTCGATGATGGGGAGTGTGGCCCGTGCGGCGCGTGCGGCGGGCGGTTCGACGCTCGGCATCATCCCCGAGCATCTGATGGCCAAGGAGGTCGCCGACCTCGACGCCGACGAGATGGTCGTCACCGAGACCATGCGGGAGCGCAAACGGCTGATGGAGGAGCGGTCCGACGCGTTCATCACCCTGCCCGGGGGCATCGGCACTCTCGAAGAGTTCTTCGAGACCTGGACCGGCGGGTATCTCGGTGAGCACGACAAACCCGTCATCATGGTGAACCACCGCGGCTTCTACGATCCGATGCTGGCCTGGCTCGACGATCTGAGCTCCCGCGGATTCGTGTCGGCCAGGTCACTCGAGCGACTCATCGTCGTCGAGACGGCAGCCGATGCCGTCGCTGAGCTGACTCACCGGTAAGGTGTTGCGCATTCGCATGTCGGGAGGAGTGAAGCAAGGATGAACACAGTGCCCACGAAGGTCGGTGTCGCCGATCTACTCAAAGGCGTCGTCGCTATGGTCCCGGACCTTCCGTCGATGGCCCGGCACGCTCCCGGCCTGGTTTTCCGGTCCGGCGACAAGAAGAACACCATCGGCCAGATCTTCGCCAGGCTGGCCGCCGACCATCCCGATCGGCCGTTCATCCGCTGGCATGGGGAATCGTCGTCGTACGGCGAGGTGAACCGTCAGGTGAACCGGTATGCGGCGGTGCTGGCCGGGCGCGGCGTCGGCGTCGGCGACGTCGTCGGCATCCTGTCGAAGAACAGCCCGACCGACCTCATGGTTATCCTCGCCACGCTCAAACTGGGCGCCGTCGCGGGCATGCTCAACTACAACCAGCGCGGTCATGTGATCGACCACAGCATGTCGTTGCTGAACGCCAAGGTCCTGCTGACCGATCCCGAGTGCGCCGAGGCGTTCGACTCGATGACGCCGACCTCCCACCCCGAGCACGTCCTCGACTTCTCGGCGCTCGACGCGGCCGCCGAAGGCGAGTCGGAGGCCGACCCGGCGGTCACCGCCACCCTGCCCGCCTCGACCCTCGCCTTCTACATCTTCACCTCCGGCACCACCGGTCTGCCCAAGGCCAGCGTGATGAGCCACAACCGCTGGCTGGCCAACTACTCCGGCATCGGCGGCCTGGCCGTGCGTCTGCGGCCCTCCGACACCATGTACGTCGCTCTGCCGCTGTACCACAACAACGCGTTGTCGGTCTCGCTCGGCGCGGTCCTGGCCGGTGGCGCGTGCATCGCGCTGAGCAAGCAGTTCTCGGCCTCGCGGTTCTGGGACGAGATCATCGAGAACCGGGCGACGTCGTTCACCTACATCGGGGAGCTCTGCCGCTACCTGCTGGCGCAGCCGCCCAAACCGACCGACCGCAGGCACTCGATCCGCGTGATCATCGGCAACGGGATGCGACCGGAGATCTGGGACGAGTTCGAGCAGCGATTCGGCATCGAGCGGATCGTCGAGTTCTACGGTGCCAGCGAACTGAATCTCGCCTTCGTCAACGCGTTCGGCGTCAAACGCACCGCCGGGTTCTGCCCGCTGCCGTTCAAGGTGGTCGACTACAACCCCGACGGCACCGCCAAACGCGACGAACGGGGACGGCTGCGGCAGATGCCCAAGGGCGAGCCGGGCCTGCTGATCTCCGAGATCAGCGACCGCGTCCCCGTCGACGGCTACACCGACGCCGCCGAGACGGAGAAGAAGGTGATCCGAGACGCGTTCAAATCGGGCGACGCCTACTTCAACTCCGGCGACCTGGTCCGCCAGATCGGCTTCTCGCACATCACCTTCGTCGACCGACTCGGCGACACCTTCCGCTGGAAGGGCGAGAACGTGGCGACCACCGAGGTCGAGAGCGCCGTCGACACCGCCGACGGCGTGTCCGGCGCGGTCGCATTCGGCGTCGAGGTCCCCGGGTGCGACGGGAAGGCGGGCATGGTCGCGGTGACCGTCGACGGCGACCGTCCCGATCCGAAGGCGCTCGCCGCGCATCTGTACGCCGAACTCCCGTCGTATGCGGTGCCGCTGTTCATCCGGTTCGTGCCCGAGATCGAGGTCACCTCGACGTTCAAGAACCGCAAGGTGGAGTTGCGCGACGCGGGCTTCACCGACACCGGCGACGACGAGGTGTGGGTGCTCGCCGGCCGCGCCGACGGATACGTGCCGTTCTACGACGGCTACGTGGCCGACGTGGCGGCGGCGAAGGCCCCGCGCTGAACCGATCGGACACGCCCCGTAGGGTGAATCCGTGAGTCTCGCCCCTTCGGTCGGCCCGGCCGGATCGACCCTGGCCGGTCGGTCCGTCGCCACCGACCGTGCTCTCGTCATGGCGATCGTCAACCGCACACCGGACTCGTTCTACGACCGGGGAGCCACCTTCTCCGACGATGCCGCCAAGGCGCGAGTCGACGCGGTCGTGGCGCAGGGCGCCGACATCGTCGACATCGGCGGCGTCAAGGCGGGCCCCGGTGAACACGTCGACGCCGTCGCGGAGGCCGGCCGCGTGGTCCCGCTCATCGCGTGGATCCGCGATGCGCACCCGGACCTGCTGATCAGTGTCGACACCTGGCGCGCAGAGGTGGCGGCCGCCGCGTGCGAGGCCGGCGCCGACATCATCAACGACACGTGGGCAGGCGTCGACCCCGCTCTGGTGGGCGTCGCGGCGCAGGCCGGCGCGGGCATCGTCTGTTCGCACACGGGCGGTGCCGTGGTACGCACGCGTCCGCATCGGGTCGCCTACGACGACGTCGTCGCCGACGTGGTGACCGAGGTGACCGAGGCCGCGGCGCGCGCCCGGGCCGCGGGGGTCCGCGAGGACGGCATCCTGATCGACCCGACGCACGATTTCGGGAAGAACACCCATCACGGTCTGGCGCTGCTGCGAGAGATCGACCGGCTCGTCGGCACCGGGTGGCCGGTCCTGATGGCGTTGTCGAACAAGGACTTCATCGGCGAGACGCTCGGCGTCGGGCTCGAGGAACGGGTGGCGGGCACTCTGGCGGCGACGGCGCTCGCCGCGGCGGCCGGCGCTCGCATCTTCCGTGTCCACGAGGTGGCGGACACGCGGCGCGTGGTCGACATGGTGGCCTCGATCGCGGGCACCCGTCCCCCCTCCCGCACCGTGCGAGGTCTGGCGTGAACCACGACTGGACCGACCGCGGCGAGGGGGAGGCCCGCTGGTCGCACACGCACACCTGGGATCACCCGGAGTGGAGCGTCGACGACCTCGTCGCGGCCAAGGGCGAGCGCACCGTGTCGGTGGTGCTGCCCGCGCTCGACGAGGAGGACACCGTCGCCGGCGTCATCGCGACGATCGCCCCGCTGGTCGGTTCGCTCGTCGACGAACTCGTCGTCGTCGACTCCGGCTGCACCGACGACACCGCGCGGCGGGCCCGCGCCGCGGGTGCGCGCGTGGTGACCCGGGAGGAGGCGATCCCCGGTCTGGCGCCGCTACCCGGCAAGGGGGAGGCGCTGTGGCGTTCGCTGGCCGCGACGACCGGTGACCTGATCGCCTTCGTCGACGCGGACCTGATCGATCCCGACCCGATGTTCGTGCCGAAGATGCTCGGCCCGCTGCTCGCCGACTCGGACATCCACCTCGTGAAGGGCTACTACCGGCGGCCGCTGCTGACCGGGGCGACCCACGAGGCCTCCGGAGGCGGACGGGTCACCGAACTGCTCGCGCGGCCGCTGCTGACCGCGCTCAAACCCGAACTCGGGGAGGTGCTGCAGCCGCTCGGCGGAGAGTACGCGGGCACCCGCGAACTACTCGCCTCGGTGCGCTTCGCCCCCGGATACGGCGTCGAGATCGGACTGCTCGTCGACACCTACGACCGCTACGGTCTCGCCGGCATCGGGCAGGTGAATCTCGGTGTGCGCCAACACCGCAACCGTTCGCTGCGCGACCTCGCGGTGATGAGTCGACAGATCGTCGCGACCCTGCTGGACCGCTGCGGCATCACCGACTCCGGGATCGGGCTGACCCAGTTCATCCCGGATGACACCGGGGGTTTCGCCCCGCACACCACCGACTTGATGCGCGACGAGAGGCCACCGGTCATCGATCTCGATCCGGCGGTGTTCGACGCGGCGCGGCTAGGCTAGTCACGTGGCGATCATCGGACTGTATGTGATCGGCGTGGCCGTACTGGTCGCGCTGATCTTCGCGATCGTGTGGTTCGTCTTCGGCCGCGGCGAAGATCTGCCGCCCGTCGGCCGCGACACCACACTGACCAGACTGCCGCGCGCCGGCATCAGTGGCGACGACGTCCGCGGACTCGTGTTCGCGCAGACCCTCCGTGGCTACAAGGCCGTCGAGGTCGACTGGGCGCTGGAGAAGCTGGCCCGCGAGATCGACGAACTGCGCGACGTGGTCCAAGAACTGTCCGGTCGCGACGTCGCCGACACCGGAACCATGCCGACCGTCCAGGTTCGCAATATTGACGAATGAGTAAGTTCTTCCGGCACTGACTCACATGCCGCTGTGCGCTGCACGTATCATGGACGAGTCAGTGAATCGTTGGAGGGAGCACCGGCATGGCGGCGATGAAGCCACGGATGGGCGACGGCCCGATGGAAGCGGTCAAGGAAGGTCGTGGGATCGTCGTACGCATTCCGATCGACGGCGGCGGACGACTCGTCGTCGAACTGAACGACGAAGAGGCCGGCGCCCTCGGCGAGGCTCTCCGCGAGGTCATTGCCTGAGCGGCCGACCGGCGGATCTGTTCGCCGCCGCCCATCTGATCTGCCCGATCTGCTCGGGCGAGCTGCTGCTCACCGACCGAGTGCTCGGCTGCACGACCGGTCACCGCTTCGATCTCGCCCGCCAGGGCTACGTGTCGCTGCTGAGCGGCAGGGGCACCGCCCATCGCTCCGACACCGCGGACATGGTGACCGCTCGCACACGAGTCTTCGCCGACGGTCTGTACTCCCCGCTGCAGGACGCGGTGGCGCGGGCCTGCATCGACCCCGCGCCGGGGATCGTCGTGGACGCGGCGGGCGGTACCGGGGCCTACCTCGCCGCCGCACTCGGCGGCTCCGAGCGGATCGGGGTGAGTCTGGACCTGTCGAAGGCGTGTGCGCGTGCCGCGGCCCGAGTCCATCCGCGTGCGATATCGGTGGTCGCCGACCTGTGGTCGGCGATACCGATCGCCGACGGCGTCGCCGCACGCGTCCTGTCGGTGTTCGCCCCGCGCAATCCCGCCGAGACCGCTCGCGTCCTCGCGCCGGGCGGAGCCTGGGTGATCGTCACCCCGAATCCCGGCCACCTCGCGGAGATCGTCGAACCGATGGGCATGCTGCGCGTGGGCGAGGGCAAGTCGGACCGGCTCGAGGCGGATCTGCGCGCCGACTTCGTCGTCGAACAGACCAGCGTCGTCACGGCTCGGCGCGAGTTGTCCGCCTCTCGTCTGGCCGACGTCGCGGGCATGGGGCCCGCCGGATTCCACCGCACTCGAGACGAACTCGCCGCCGCCGCCCGCGCACTGGCGGGCGACGGATCGGTGGCCGCGACGCTCGATGTGACGCTCACCGTCGCGCGGCGTCGATGACGCGGGTTCGCGCGGTCGGGTGGTCGCCTACGCGCCGGGCCGATATGTTTGAACAGTGAGAACAAAACCGCACGTGCTCGGAATCGTCCTCGCCGGTGGGGAGGGCAAGCGGCTCTACCCGCTCACGATGGATCGGGCCAAGCCTGCGGTGCCGTTCGGCGGGTCGTACCGGCTGATCGACTTCGTGCTGTCGAACCTGGTCAACGGTGGTTACGAGCGTATCTGCGTGCTCACCCAGTACAAGTCGCACTCGCTGGACCGGCACATCTCGCAGCACTGGTGGGTGTCCGGCTTTCACGGCGAGTACATCACGCCCGTCCCCGCGCAGCAGCGTCTCGGACCGCGGTGGTACACCGGCAGCGCCGACGCGATCTTCCAGTCGATGAATCTGATCGACGACGAGAAGCCCGATTACATCGTCGTCTTCGGCGCCGACCACGTGTACCGGATGGACCCGTCGCAGATGGTCGCCGAGCACATCGCGTCCGGGGCGGACGTCACGGTCGCGGGCATCCGAGTTCCGCGTAAGGAGGCGTTCGCGTTCGGCTGCATCGACTCCGACGACGAGAACCGCATCACCGCGTTCGTGGAGAAGCCGAGCGACCCGCCCGGCACCCCCGGTGATCCCGATGTGACGTATGCGTCGATGGGCAATTACGTGTTCACCGCCGACAGACTCGTCGACGCGCTCAAAGCCGATGCGGCCGATCCGGACTCCGATCACGACATGGGCGGCGACATCATCCCGGCATTCGTCGCCTCCGGCGGAGCGTACGTGTACGACTTCAACGACAACGCCATCCCGGGAGAGACTCCACGGGACAAGGGATACTGGCGCGACGTCGGCACCATCGACTCCTTCTACGACGCGCACATGGACCTGGTCTCGGAGAACCCGGTGTTCAACCTCTACAACCAGAGCTGGCCGATCCGCGGCGCGACCAGCCTGCTGCCGCCGGCGAAGTTCGTCAAGGGCGGTTCGGCGAACGACTCCATGGTGGGGCAGGGCTGCATCGTCTCCGGAGCCACCGTGCACAACTCGGTGCTCTCGAACGACGTCGTCATCGACGAGGGCGCCGTGGTGCAGGGCAGCGTGTTGATGCCGGGGGTGCGGATCGGCCGCAACGCCGTGGTCCGCAACGCGATCCTCGACAAGAACGTCACCGTCGCCGACGACGGTCAGATCGGCGTCGACCTCACCCACGACCGCGAACTCTTCCAGGTCAGCGCCGGCGGCGTGGTGTGCGTGGGCAAGAACGTTGCGGTGGAGTAGGGGCGGCGAACGACCTCAGCCCTTGCGGCGGCTCACCATCGACCACGCGCCGATGGCGATGAGGACCACCACGATGACGGCGACGATGACGCCGACCCACAGTCCGGTGTGGCTCGAATCGTCGTCGGAGGCCTCGGCGGTCGGTGCGGGCTCCTCGCTCGACGAGGCGACGTCGGCCTTCTGCGCGCCCTGGTCGGCGGGCGGCGCGTCGGCGACGACGGCGCCGGTCACCTGATCGAGCCAGACCTTGTCGGTGCGCGGATGCGCGAAGTCGAACATGGCGTCGATCTTCCCGGAGCGTTCGTCGGCCGAGCCGTCGATCCGACCGAGGCGCCAGTTGTCCTGCACGAACTTCAGGATCGAGGCCTGCTCGATCGGCGTGTGATCGACGACGTTCTTACGAGCGAACGGTGAGATCAGCAGGAACGGCTGTCGTGAGCCGGGGCCGCAGCGCAGTTCGTCGCCGCCGATCGCGGGCGCCGTCGCGTCCGAGCAGATCGTGGAGTCGAACTCGGTGTTCTTCGACCCGGACAGGATGGTCGGCGGCCTGTGGTCGTACCAGCCGTCGGAGTCGTCGTAGGCGATCACGACGGCCGTCGACGACCAGTCGGGCGAGCGCTGCAGCCTGTTGACGTAGCTGGTGACGAAGGTCTGCTCGTCGAGCGGATCGGAGTACGAGGCGTGGCCGTCCTGGTACTCGGGCGCCTTCAAGAAGCTCACGGCGGGCAGTCTGCCCGCGTCGAGCGCCTCGTCGAAGTCGGTGAGGTCGTAGTTGTGGTTGGCCTGGCCGTCGTGCCCGATCTCGTCGATGTCCTTCGGAGCGACGTGATGCCTGTTGGCCGTCGACTCGTAGTACGAGAACGGGTTGTGGTGCGGGCTGTAGTCGACGACGGCGTTGCCCGCGACGTTGGTGTGGGTGGTGGAGCACTGAGCGCCCGTCCCGTCGCCCGCGGCCTTCGACGGACGGAAGCCGCCCTGGAACCAGCCCCAGGTGACCGACTTCGCGTTCAGCTGGTCGCCGACGTTCTTGCCGTCCATCGCCGCAAGCGAGTCGTCCGAGGTCAGGTTCTTGTTCGAACAGTCGTCGTACAGCGGGTCCGGGTCCTCGATGACGGTGCCGACGCCGTCGGCGGTCGGCGCGGCGACCACGGCCTCGTCGGGCTTGTCCGTCCGCTGTCGGGTGGTCGGATCGTAGGAGCGGACGCCGAACGTCTGTCCGGAGATCAGGTTGAGTGCGCCCGGGGTGCTCGGACCGAAGACCGTGCTCCAGTAGTTGTCGTTCATGGTGAAGTTCTGAGCGTAGTTCCACATCCCGGCGACGGTGTTGCCGTCGTAGTAGCCCATCACCGAGCCTGGGTGTTCGTACATGTCCTCACCGTCGGACGCGCACTTGTCCTTGGTGGTGAACTCGACGAACTTGTCCATCTTCCCGTTGTCGAACGACTTCTGCTCGGCCAAGTACTCGTGGTTCTGGTCGCAGGTGATCGCCTGCTCGGGGGAGAAGCGGAAGGGCTTGTACGTGTTCGGGTTCGCGTCCCCGGCGAGGCCGGCGTGGGTGAAGGTGTCGACATCGGTCGGTGTGCCGGGGGCGGCGTGGAAGGCGGGGGCGGCGGTGCCCGACCCCTGCAGCTTCTCGCCGGGCGTGTTCGCGGCGTTCGGGTAGGTGCCGAAGTAGTGGTCGAACGAGACGTTCTCGTCGAAGAGCACGACGACGTGCTTGATCGGGGTCGCGGTGTCGTCGGGGTCGGCCAGTGCGGCCGGTGCGGCGACGGAGCCGACCGCGAAGGTCAGGGCGGCGGCGCCGACCAGACCTGCGGATCGGGCGAGTCTTGAAGCGCTGCGGGCCGGTGAGCGTTTCACAGGAGTCCTCCAATGGTTGACGCGTCCATCCCCGGTTCCCGAGGCGGAAGATAGAAGTAGCCGCCGCCGAACGGCGTGATGTAGTCCACCAGCGGTTCACCGGCCAGACGTTCCTGCACGGTTTCGAACTGCCCGGCGATGTCGCGCTGCAGGCAGGTGAAGATCAGTCCCAGGTCGAGCTCGCCGTCGGGCAGCACGCCGGCCGAATAGTTGTAGGTGCGGCGGAAGATCCGAGACGCGTCGCTG
Source organism: Gordonia humi (assembly GCF_014197435.1). Lineage (NCBI taxonomy): Bacteria > Bacillati > Actinomycetota > Actinomycetes > Mycobacteriales > Gordoniaceae > Gordonia > Gordonia humi. Next base: position 4,135,155 of record NZ_JACIFP010000001.1, on the reverse strand, counting down.
TCGGCCGTGCGCGGATTCGCCTTGCGGATGTGCGATGTCAGCGGAATGACGTCGCCGGTCGGGTCGTCGGCGTAGTGCGGGACGTCGGTTTCGACGCTGCCGTCCAGCGGTGCGCCGGTGCCGCGATCGCGGCCGAAGATCTGCTCCTGTTCGGTCACCGAGATCCGATCCCAGAACTCGGTCAGCATCCGGATCAGTCGGACGACGACGAATGTCCCGCCCCTGGTCCACGGCTGCTCGGTCCCGTCGAGCCACACGTGGGTCGGAAAGTCCTCCGCCGTCAGGTTCGCGGTGCCGTCCTTGAAACCGAGGTGGTTGCGCGGAGCACCTGCCGGTCGCGGCGGCGGCACGGTGCCCTCCTGCTGCCAGCGGACCGTCATCCCGCCGCGGCCCGCGCGCAGCAGTTCGCGAACGGCGTAGGAGACCTCGTCCGATTCGCCCGCTCGGATCTCCAGGAGGAGGTCGCCGTCGCAGCGGTCGCGGTCGAGTCCGTCGTCGGGGAACTCGCGCATCGGCGTCAGCCCGCGCGGTCGTCGGTCGGTGTGCCAGCGATCGAAGAAGCTCGCGCCGTAGCCGATGTTGGTGGTCAGACGCCCGGGCGCGACCGTCGGACCCAGCGTTCCGGGGTCCGCGGGCGCGGTGGCGATGCTGCGGTTGTTCGGTGTCGTCGTCCGGTGCAGGGTCGTGATCCGATCGGTGAGAGCCCGCAGGAGATCGTCGGTCTCGGACGGGGTCCGCGTCGCCAGGTCGACGGCCAGATACGACGCGAACGGCTGATCGGTGGCGGGTGTCGCGCCGGCCGCGGGCGAGTGCTGCGCGAGGACCGATCCGGCGGCCGCGCCGGCCATTCCGGACAGTCCCGCGGCGAGGAAGCCGCGACGGCTCACGTTCATCGGGTCCTCCGGACGTCGGTGATGACGGCGACCGGGGCCAGGCGTTCGACGAGTTCGCCGAACGCCGCATTGAGGCGGTCCCGGTCGGCGCGGGGCAGATCCGCCAGGGCGACGCCGCCGTGCCGTGCCGCGAGGTCCGCGGTGACCGCCCGAGCCCGGTCGAGTGCGGCCCGGGTCCGCGGCAGCTCCGGGTACCGCTCGTGCAGCAGGGGATCGAGGACGTCGAGGAGGGTGCGCGTGCCGATCAGGTTGGCGTCCGCGGTGTTCAACGCCGCATGGGCGCCCAGATCGTCGTCGCCGGACAGCGTGTGCTCGATGGTGTTCTCGATGATCTCGTGTGCGCGCAGGCCGATGTCGAGCGGCGCGACGGCCAGTGCCCCGGAGTCGGCGATCAGCCCGTCGACGGCCGCGGTGAGATCGACGGCCGCCGTCGCGTCGAGGTGTGGGCTCCGCCCCCAGAGCGCGGCCTGCAGCCGAGCGAATCCGCCGTCGTCGCCGTTGATCCGAGCGTCCCAGTCGCCGAATGCGCCGTAGGCGGCGCCGAGCGTCTCATACAGGTGATGCGCGTCCGTCCAGGCACGGCGGGCGGAGTCGACGTCGCCCGCGGTCTCGACGGCTGCGACCCCGGTGCGCAGCCGCGGAAGTCGGTCGGTGATCCAGCGCTGGTACGCGAGGGTCGCGGGCGTCAGATCCTGAACGGACAGGGCTCGCGCCGCCGGTCCGCGGGGGACGTCGCCCGCGACCGTGAATCGTGCGCCGTTGCGGGCCACCCGCTCGGTGAACAGGCAGACGAAGTGGTAGGCGCCCGAGCCGAGCGGAACCTGGAGCGGGCGGGTGACGCCGGGGCCGACGTCTTCGAGTTCGGCGTAGACGGCGGAGTCGTCGTCGGCGAGATGCACGGTGACCGGCCGCGACGACGTGTTGTGGATCGCGAACACGGCGGGTCCGGCGGACACCGGGCGCGACGGAGCACCGCACTCGCCCAACGACAGGTCGATCGTCGACGACGTGTCCGACTCGGATCCGTCGGAGCGATCCTGCAGGAGGTAGAAGCCGACGCCGCACGCGGCCACGACGGCGGCGGCGCCGAAAGCCGTGGGCGCCACCCACTTGCCCGTTGATTCCACTGTTCGGACGATAGCGACGGGCAATCAGACATAGCGGAACTCGTTCGACGATCGTCGGTGACAGCTCACCCAGAGTTCACGTGCTCGTCACGCTCGGGGGTGCGGTCGGGGTCACCTCAGCGCCGCGCCGCCGAGTCGGACCAGCACCGGAATCGTCTCGGCGTCGACGTCGGCGGGCAGATCGTCGACGGGCCACCAGGCGAGGTCGACGGACTCGTCGCTGCGGACGATCGCGGGCAGGGAGCCGTCGGGCGTCGGTTCGGCGACGGCGGCGAAACGCACGTCGAGGTGGCGGGTCGCCACGCCCAGCGAGCAGGTGATCGGATGCGTGTGCAGGTGCACCGGCGCGTCGGTCAGGCGCAGCGACGGCAGGCCGGACTCCTCGAGGCCTTCGCGGAGCGCGGCGGCGGCGACGCTGGCGTCGCCCGGTTCGCAGTGCCCGCCGAGCTGGATCCACTTGCCGACGCGGGGGTGCAGGGTCAACAGCACGTGGGTCAGGCTCGCGTCGAAGACGATCACCGATCCGGTGATGTGCCCCGGGACGCAGACCCGCATGCACGGGTCCGGCGCCGCGTCGACGAAGGCCAGCATGGTGTGCCGCAGCGCTTCCTGTTCGGGGTCGGGCGCGTCCCAGTCCCGCAGGATCGACCGGGTCGCGGCGGTGATGCTCACAGCGTCATCACCAGCCCGTCGATCGCCGCGGGCTCGCGCAGTCCGGCCTCGGCAGCCGGGTAGCCGATCGCCACCGCGCCGAGCGGCTGCCAGTGCGCGGGGAGATCGAGCACGTCGAGGACGGTCGACGCGGCGAAGATCGTCGACCCGACCCAACAGCTGCCCACTCCGCGCACCGAGAGGGCGACGAGGAGGCCGGACACCGCGGCCCCGCCCGCGACGGTGAACATGGTGTTCTCGCAGGCGTTGCGTCGGTCGTCGGAATAGGTGTGCATCCCGTCGCCGGTGAGCACCGGGATCACCAGTTCCGGTGCGTCGTACAGGATCCGACCGCGTGCCACCCGTCTGGCTATCGACTCGGACGTCTTCTCGTCGCCGGACAGGTCGGCGCGCCACGCCGACGACATCGCATCGAGCAGCGTGCGACGGCGGTCGGTGTCGCGCAGCCACAGGAAACGGATCGGATGCGTGTGATGCGGGGCGGGTGCGGTGAGCGCGTCGGCGAACGACGCGTTCATCACCTCGTCGGGCACCGCGTCGTCGGTGAACGCGCGGACCGACCGCCGTGTCAGGATCGCCTCGCGCCGCCCCTGGGCGAGAGCCTCCTCGACGCCGAGGCGGAACATGTCGTCATCGAGGTCGCGCACCAGGTCGCGGGCGCAGGAACCGTCCTCGATCGGTGTGTAGCCCCGTACGACGGCCACCGGAACCCCGTCGAGTTTGCCCTTGACCAGATCCGCGGCGGCGGCGAGTTCGTCGGCCACCGCGATATCGGTGACCATCAGCGTGTTGCCGTAGGCGTCGTCGACGCCGTCGTAGGAGTGGCTCACGGCGAGCCCGGCCGCGCCGATCGCGACGTCGGTCTGTCCGGTGCGCCAGGCGCGGCCCATCGTGTCGGTGACGATCACCGCGACGTCGAGACCGCGCTCGGCCAGCGCGGCGCGCAACCCGGCCGCGCTCGCGTCGGGGTCGAGGGGCAGCAGGGCGATCTGATCGGTGCGGACGTTGGAACCGTCGACGCCCGCCGCGGCCTGCACCAGGCCGTTCCGGTTGGCGGTGATCAACGTTCGGTTGCGCCGGGCGACGATGCGCACGGTCTCGTCGTCGATCAGCTTGCGGCGGAAAGCGTCGCGCTCGTCCGGGTCGGTCGGGGCGTCGACCATCCGACCCTCCGACTTGGAGAAGATCTTGCTCGTCACCACCAGGACGTCGCCGCTTTCGAGCCAGGGTGCGGCCGCGGTGATCTCGGCGGCGACGTCGCTGCCCGGACCGAACTCGCCCAGTCCGGTGACGGGCAGGATCGTGAGGCCGTCTTCGGCGCGATGGTCGCTCACGGAGTCGTCACCCCCACGAGGGCACATGCGGCGCGGACCATGTCGGCGGTCGCCGCCGGATCGGTCATCAGCAGGGGAGCGGTGCCGATCGCGATGCCGTCGACGCTCGCCGAATCGCCGTCGGCGATGAGCCAGCCGTCGAGCAGTCCGTTGCCCGATCGCGCACCGAAGTGCGCGGCGATCGCCTCCGCCGACGTCTCGACGCCGATCACCGACAGGCACTCGTCGGCCATGCCGCGCAGCGGCTTGTCGTCGATCACCGGGCTGACGCCGACCACGGGCGCCGTGGTGTTGCGCAGCGCCGCGCGGATGCCGGGGACGCTGGTGATGGCACCGATCGAGACCACCGGGTTCGACGGAGCCATCAGCACGACGTCGGCGTCGGCGATCGCGTCGAGGACACCCGGCGCGGGCTTCGCGTCGTCGCTGCCCACCTGGGCGAACCCGTGGGTCGGGACCTGGGCGCGATGGCGGACCCACCACTCCTGGAAATGGATCGCGACCTTCTCGCCGGGCTCGCCGTCCGGATTGTCGATCACGACGTGGGTCTCGTGTCGGTCGTCGGTCACCGGCAGCAACCGGACCCCGGGCTGCCAGCGCTTGCACAGTGCGGCGGTGATGTCCGACAGGGCGAAGCCGGCATCGAGCATCTGCGTGCGGATCAGATGCGTCGCGAGATCGCGATCGCCGAGGCCGAACCAGTCGGGATCCGCGCCGTAGGCGGCGAGCTCCTCCTTCGCGTTCCAGGTCTCGTTCCGGTGCCCCCAGCCGCGTTCGGTGTCGATGCCCCCGCCCAGCGTGTACATGCACGTGTCCAGATCGGGGCAGATCCGGACGCCGTGCATCCAGGCGTCGTCGCCGACGTTGACGATTGCGGTCACGGAGTGCGCGGGCCGGTCGCCGTCTCCTCCCGGGAACGGCGTGGGGCCGAAGAGCTCCCTGACGCCTTGGAGGAAACGGGCGCCGCCGACGCCCCCGACGAGTACGGTCACCTTCACGGGATCCCACTGTAGTCAGGCGCCTCCGACACGCCGACGGGCGTGGTCGTTCTCGTGCGCGCGGCGTTTTTCGCCGAGTCGATGTTATTAATGAATCTCGGCGTTCGGCTTGACCCGCACCGTCGGCACCGTGTGTAATCACACCAGTGTCATTTAGGGTGGAGCGAAGCAGGGAGGGCGCCGCAGATGACTTTAGAACACGGCGAAGGTGCTGAGCAGACCAGTCGCACGAGCGGCTCGGGGTTCGGACACCTCACGGCTGTACCAAGCGATTTCGAGGCACTGTTCGACGCAGTAGAAGACGAATGGCAGGACCGCGCGCTGTGCGCGCAGACCGATCCGGAGGCGTTCTTCCCCGAGAAGGGCGGTTCCACGCGCGAGGCCAAGCGCATCTGCCAGGGCTGCGAGGTCAAGGCGGACTGCCTCGAGTACGCGCTGCACAACGACGAACGGTTCGGCATCTGGGGTGGAATGTCCGAGCGGGAACGCCGACGTCTCAAGCGCGGCATCATCTAGTTCTGATTCATCTTCATCGACGACGTCGGTGACCGCTCCCGTGGGAGTGCTGTCGCCGGCGTTTCTCTGTTCTCGGGCAGGCGTCTTGTCCGCGCTCAGCGTTCGGGGCCGTCTTCGACGGTGTCCTCGTCGACTCCGAGGTAGGTGGCCACCTGCTGGGTGAGGACCTCCCGCAGCAACTCCAACAGGTCGTCGTCGGTCGCGCGCAGTTCGAGGGGGCGGCGGAACAGGATGATCTGCGCACGGGTGGGGCGTCCCTGCGCGTCGACGGCCGCGGGCATCAGCCGGGCCAGGGGGACCGGGCCGTCGGCGGTGACTTCCTCGGGCCAGGTGACCAGTTCCCAGTCCTCCGGGTTCTCGCCGCGCGGCAGCATGCCGGGAATGTCGTCGACGGCGACGTCGAGTCCACTCAATTCGTCATGCCAGCGGGCGTCGATGTCGGCGAACGCCTCCACCGCGGTCGCGTCGAACTCGTCCGACTTGGTGCGGCGCGCCGGGATGCCGGGAGCGAACACCGGGCCGCGGATTCCGCGTCCGTGCCGGTCCCGCAGACGACGCGGCGCCGGTGCGAGCAGTCGCGGACCCGATTGCATGGGTGCCAACCGGAACGTCATGCCTCCGAGTTTACGGGGCTCGGGTCGGTCGGCCGCCGCGCGGCCCGGCCGCGCGGCCGGTCGCGGCGTCGGGGCGTACGCGTGTCGAGGTGAGCCCCGGCGAACCCGACACGATAGGGTGGTCACGTGAGTTCCCCCCGTCAGTGCTGCCGCCCAGGCTGCTCGAAGCTGGCCGTGGCCACGCTGACCTTCGTGTACGCGGAGTCGACAGCGGTCATCGGCCCCCTCGCGGGCGCCGAGGAACCGCATTCGTGGGATCTGTGCGCCGAGCACGCGGACCGGATCACCGTCCCGCGCGGCTGGGAGATGCTGCGGGTCGGCAGCGGATACACGCAGATCACCGAAGACCAGGACCTGACTGCGCTCGCGGACTCGGTCCGCGAGGTCGGTTCGGCCGCACCGGTGTCGAGGCCGTCGTTCCGCGCCCATGCCGACTTCGACGAGTCCCAGCGCGGCAGGCATCGCGCGGCCGAACGGCCGAGCGCCCAGGCCCCGACGACCCCGCGTCCGGGGCGTCGAGCGCACCTTCGCGTACTGCCCGATCCGGTCGACTGACGCCGTCACACGGGCGCGCGTCGAGTCCGAGGACGAGCGCGTGTACTCGGCTAGGCTAGAACCCATGTCTGCCCATCTCCGCGACCTCGACGACGTCGACGGCTTCATCGCCGCTGACCGCGACGGTCTGCTGCGTGCCGCGGCCACGTCGGGGGCCCACGTGCGGGCCGTCGCGCACGCGGTGTCCGAGGGAGTGCTCGCGCCGCTGGAGGACCTGCGCCCCCGCGCCGTCGTCATCGTGACCGGATCGTCGACGACGGCGCGGCAGGCCGCCGAGTTCGTGATCGCCCTCCTCGCGTCCCGAATCGACGTTCCGCTCGTCGTCGCGCCGGCTCTGCCCGGCTGGATCGGTCCGCTCGACGTGGTGGTGGTCGTCGGCGACGATCCCGGCGATCGCGCCTACGCCGACGCCGCGCTCCGGGCGGTGCGTCGGCGCGCCGAACTCGTCGCCGCGGTACCGGTCGAAGGTCCGCTGGCGGACGCGGTCGGCACCGAGCGCGTCGCCGACCTCTCGCCACGGCTGCCCGCGGACACGCGGTTCTCGTTCGTGCGTCTGGTGGCGGCGCTGGTCGCGGTCTGCGCGGCCTTCCGATCCGTACGGCTGCACCCGGCGCCGCCCGCGCTGCACGACGTCGCCGACGCGTTGGACGCCGAGGCGACGGCCGATCATCCGGCCCAGGAGAGCTTCCACAATCAGGCCAAGCTCCTGGCGATGCGAGCCGACGACCCGCGCACCGTGTTCAGCGGCGACACCCCGGCGTCGACCGTCCTGGCCGAGCGGATCTCGACCGCGCTGTTCACGGTCGCCGGCATCGGAACGGCGGCCGTCGACGAAGCCGGAGCGCTCGCCCGCCTCCGACTCCCCGCACGGAGCGGGGCCGCGGTGGACCCGATCTTCTACGACCCCGACTTCGACGATGCTCCGCCGCAGCAGCGGCCGCGGATCGTGATGGCGACGACGGTCGCCCGACGGTGGAGTGTGCAGCAGCGCACGAGCGCCATCGGCGACGTCGACGTCGTCACCGAGCAGGCGGGCGCACCCGACGATCCGGCCGCGTCGTCCGGTCGGGGCGCGGCCGCCGCCGAGTTCGGTGACTCGCCGACCGACCTGACGGCCTATCTGACCATCGCGGTCCGCGCGGACTTCGCCGCCGCCTACCTCGAACTGACGGGAGCCTCTGCGCGATGAAGCTGCTCGCCGGTGCCATCCGGCCGTACGCCTGGGGTTCGCGCACCGCTCTCGCCGAGATGAGGGGTGCGCCGAGTCCGTCGCCGCACCCGGAGGCCGAACTGTGGTTCGGTGCGCATCCGGCCTCGCCCGCGACGATCGACTCCGGCGGCGATCTCATGACGCTCATCGAGGCCGACCCGGTCGGCCAGCTCGGATCGGCCGTGGTCGAGGAGTTCGGGCCGCGGCTGCCGTATCTGCTCAAGATCCTCGCCGCCCAGGAGCCGCTGTCGCTGCAGGCGCACCCCAGCGCCGGCCAGGCCGCGGAGGGGTTCGCACGGGAGAACTCGCTCGGGCTGCGCTTCGACGCGCCCGAACGGAACTATCGGGACGCGTGGCACAAGCCGGAACTGGTCGTCGCCCTGACTGAGTTCGACGTCCTCGCCGGGTTCCGGGATCCGAACGTGACCGTGGAACTGCTGCGGAGTCTGCAGGTCCCGGCGCTGGACCCGTATCTCGGCCTGCTCGCCGGACAGCCCGACGACACCGGGCTGCGCGCGGTCTTCACCACCTGGCTCACCCTGCCCGACTCGGTGATCGGAGGGCTCGTGCCAGACGTGCTGGCCGGTGCGGTGCGGCTGCTCGAGCGAGGAGAGGACCGTTTCCTGCTCGAGCTGCGTTCGCTGCTCGAACTCGGGGAGGCGTATCCGGGGGATCCCGGCGTGCTGGCGTCGTTGCTGCTGAACCGGCTGCGCCTGCAGCCGGGGGAGGGCCTGTATCTGTCGGCGGGCAACCTGCACGCCTATCTGCACGGGACTGCGGTGGAACTGATGGCCAACTCCGACAACGTGCTTCGGGGCGGGCTGACGCCCAAGCACATCGATGTCCCCGAACTGCTGCGCGTGCTCGACTTCACCCCGGTCAGCCTCGACGATCTGACCCCGCAGACACGCGTGGTCGGCGCCGAGCACGTGTACCTGACGCCCGCGCCGGAGTTCCAGCTCTCCTGGGTGCGCTTGGACGGCACCGGACTGAAGGCGCCGTCGTCGATCAGCTCCGATCTGCCCGGCCCGCAGATCATCGCCGTGCTGCGCGGGCGCGTCACCGTGTCGAGTGCGGGTGGCGAACTGACCGCGTCCGCCTGCGACGCCGTGTGGCTGGCCGACGCCGATCCCGACGTCGTGGTGCACGCGGCGTCGTCGGACGCCGAGTTCGTCCGCGCTCTCGTCCCCTGAACGGGTCAACCGGTCAGCTCCCGTTCGGCCGCGGTCGTGACCGTGCGGACCGTCGTCGGCGGGCCGCAGGGCGGCACCAGATGCAGGAGCGAGGCGTCGCCGACGTCCTGGCGGAGGAGGAAGTCGCCGGTCGGCTCCGTCCTGTCCCGTCGGTGGATCTGCAGCACGGTCAGTCCCGGTTGCGCTCGCGCGACGGGTTCGGCGTCGTCGCAGATCAATACCTGTGCGGTCGGCGGAACGGTCGATCCCATCCCGAGCAGCAGCGGATCGGCGACGGCGCGCACCAGCGGCGACCACTCCCCGGGTCGGTCGGTCAGAACGTGGCCGCGGACTCCGACGGCCGCGAGCCGGACCACGGTCTGGCGGACCACGCGCGGATCGGCGGCGACGTCGACGCGCTCGACCCGAGGACCGGCGATCCGCAGGCAGACCGGCGAGCCGTGGTCGGCGGCACCGATCACCTGACCGTCGCCGCCGATCGGCGGCGACGTCCCGTCGATCCCGGTGGCGGTGATCGTCGCGGTCACCGAATCGTCGTGGAGGGTCCACGCCGCATCGGCCGACAGCTCGGCGGCCGTCAGCGGCCGCAGGCGAGTGTGCGGAGCCGCTGCGGCGATCACCCGCCGCACACACCACAGCGCGGTGCGGAGGGCCCCGACGGATCCGCCGCCTCGGATCGCGACGGCGTCCGGGCACCGGTCCGGGTCCACGTGCACCACGAGCGCGGTGCTGCGGTGCGACGCCGGGGCGAGCGGACCCAGCAGGGTGCGGTAGGCCCGCGCGGCGCGGCTGTCTCCCCACGTGACGAGTGTGCGGGTCACGATGTCGATACGGGTCGGGCGGGCGTCGTCGTAGTCGAAGCAGCGGGCGAGTTCGGTGAGCGGCAGACGAGTGCGCGGTCCGTCGGGCAGTACGACCGGGCACGGTGGCGGCGGCGCCGCCGACAGCACGACCGTCAACCCGGTCCGGTCCCGCCGCATGCCGACGAAGCCGCCGCCGTCCGGAACGTCGAACGGCTCCGCGGCGCAACCGGTACGAGTTCCGCGAAAGTGCACACGCATGTCAATTCCCCCGAATCGCCTGGCGTCACGGTACAACGGGACTACCGTGCGTGGTGTCCGAATCGATATCGGGGGACTGCGGCGATTCCGGGGGGAACGACGACATGCCGAGACACATCACCACGCGCGCACAGGTCAGCGGCTACCGCTTCGGTCTGGCGAGGGCCGAGCACGCACTGGTGCGGCGCGACGAGCGCATGCTGCACGATCCGATGCGGGCGCAGAACCGCGCGCTGGTGGCCGGGGCCGTCGTCGCGGTCCTGATCCTCGCGGGCGCGGGCGTGTACGGGCTGATCCGCCCCGCGCCGTCGGTGGGGGACGCGCGGATCGTCGCCGACTCCGGCGGTGGGCTGTACGTCCTCGTCGACGAGGTGATGCATCCCGTCCTGAATCTCGCCTCCGCGCGGCTGATCGTCGGCGGTCCGCTGCCGACCAAGAAGGTCTCCGACGCGTCGCTGCGCGAGCATCCCCGCGGTCCGACGCTCGGGATCGCCGGTGCGCCGACCTCGCTTCCGGAGTCGGCGGGCGATGCCGTCTCGTCGTGGACGGTGTGCGACGGACCCGCGGGTACCACTGTCCTGGCCGGTCGGTCGCCCGGCCCGGCGGCCTCCGACGCCGGGGCGCTGGTGACCTACGACGACGAGGTGTGGTTGCTGTACACCGAACGCGGTGACGGGACCCCGGTGCGCGCCGAGGTCGACGTCGCCGCGGTCGAAGTGGTGCGTGCACTCGGCATCGAGGGGGCACGGCCGCGTCCCGTGTCGGCCGCACTGCTCGACGCGTTCCCCGAACGGGAGCCGCTGGTCGTGCCGGGCGTGCCCGGACGTGGCGGTCGAGGCCCGTTGGATCTGCCGGTGGGCACGGTGATCCGCACGGTGGCGGTGGACGGTGCGGCGTCGTATCGCGTGATCCTCGCCGACGGCGTCCAGCAGATCCCGGCGACCGCCGCGGATCTGCTGCGTGCGGCCGATCCCGACGCGTCGGCCGAGGTCGAGGAGGTGGCGCCCGGCGAGCTCACCCGCACGCCGGTGGTCGACCGGCTGCCGGTCGGGCACTTCCCGGTCCGCGCTCCGACACTGGTCGACGATGCGGCCGTGCTGTGCCGACACTGGTCGAGGGGGCGCGACGACGCCGCGGCACGGGAGTCGATCGTCGTCGGCGACCGGCTTCCGCTGCCCGCCGACGCGGTGCCGGTGACGTTGGGCTCGGCGGACGGGGCGGGGCCGGGCGTCGACGAGGTCTTTCTGGCGCCGGGCACCGTCGAACACGTCGCGGTGACCGGGGCGCGCGGCGACAGCGCGCTGGCCGGACAGCAGTTCGTCGTCGCCGACACGGGCGTGCGTCACCGACTCGCCGGTGACGACGCCGCCTCGAGCCTGGGGTTCGACGACACTCCGGTTCGGGCGCCGTGGTCGGTGATCTCGCTGTTGCCGGAAGGCCCAGAGCTCAGCCGTGCGGCCGCGCTGACCATGCGCGACGTGGTGCGGTGAACGTCAGCGGACGCCTGCCGCGAGATCGCGGACCATCTGTTCCCAGTCGTCGGCGATCTGAGCGGGAGTCAACCCGACGATCGTGGTCAGGTGGCGGACGGTGATCGCGTCGATCGGCGCCTGGACCGCGTAGGCGAGGACGTCGAGGGAGCCGGCGAACCCGAGCTGACGCAGCAGGATCTTCACGTGCTGGGTCGACATGGCCAGGACCGGGTGCGCGAGGCGGTCGGGGTCGTCGGTGGTGGCCTCGAGCAGGATGTCGAGGTGGTCGACGGTCATCTTCAACCGTGCGCGGCCATAGGCGATCAACCGGTCGAGCGGGTGTCCCCCCGGGCCCAGCGGCTGCGGCCCGGACAGGAAGGCCTGCTGCAGATCGGCCTCGGAGTGATCGAGCAGGGCGCGCATGAGGCCGGTGCGGTTGCCGAAACGACGGAAGACCGTGCCCTTGCCCACTCCGGCGGCCCGTGCGACGGCGTCCATGGTGACCGCGGCCGCCCCGTTGTCGTCGATCAACGACTTCGCCGCGGCCAGCAGCAGCCGGCGGTTGCGGGCGGCGTCGGCGCGCTCGGACGACAGCGTCGGTCCACCGACGACCGGGAGGCCGACAGATGCGCGCTGGGGAGGTGCCATGGCCTGAGATTAGCGGATAGTCGCGTTCACCTGCGATTCACCGCGCCCGGTGACAGACATCACGGTGCAGGCGGGATGCGTTCCGGACTGAGGTCCGTTTAGTCTTTTGGAGAACGACGGCGTCCGAGGATCGAACGCCTGCGGCCGTATCGACATCACGAGGAGACCCATCATGTCTGAACTGAACATCGCCGTCCTGGTCGGCAGCCTGCGCGCGGCTTCGGTCAACCGTCAGCTGGCCGAGATCGCACTCGCCAACCTGCCCGAGGGCGTCAACGCCTCGATCGTCGAAGGTCTGGGCGAGCTTCCCTTCTACAACGAGGACATCGATGTCGAGGGCTCGGTGCCCGCCGCCGTCGTCCCCGTCCGCGAGGCCGTCGCCGGTGTCGACGCCGTCCTGCTCGTCACCCCCGAGTACAACGGCACTCTGCCCGCCGTCCTGAAGAACGCCATCGACTGGCTGTCGCGTCCCTACGGCGCGGGCGCGCTGTCGGGGAAGCCGGTCGGTGTCATCGGCGCCGCCATGGGGCAGTACGCGGGCACCTGGTCGCGCCAGGACACCCGTAAGTCGGTCGGCATCGCGGGCGCCCGCGTGGTCGAGGACGTCGAGATCGGTATCGCGACCCTGCAGCTCGACGAGGCCGGTGTGCACACCGACGCCATCGTCGGCCAGGTGACCGAGGCCGTCCGCGTGCTCGCCGACTCGGTCGCCGTCACGGTCTGATCCGCGACGATTCGTCCCGGCCCCGCCGCACCGAGTCCGTTCGGTGCGGCGGGGCCGTCTCGTGTGTGCAGCCGGGCCCGCGGGCGATCCGTTGCGGCGGTCTCTGTCGGACCCTGGTGATCTACTGTCGGCATGTCTGGATCCACAGCTGTTGAGCACTCCTCCACACCCGTGTGGAGGACACGCCGGACGCGCCGAGACACGCCGGGTCACCTGTGGACAGGAGCATCGCGACCTGGGACTTTCACGAATGTTATTCACAAGCCCTTGTGGTCGCTTGAAAACCCGACCACTAGGTGTAGTGTTTGGGTTGTCCGGGGGGCGGACAGAAGGCGTACGAATCACATCGACGTCGTTCACCGGGAAGGCCTCCCGAACACACCAGGAACAATCAGTCGCAGGGATGCGGTCAGTGACCGCAGGATGAGGGAGTCTCGCCGATGGCAATCACCGTCTACACCAAGCCGGCATGTGTTCAGTGCAACGCCACCTACAAGGCGCTCGACAAGCTCGGTCTGTCGTACGACGTCGTCGACATCAGCCAGGACGACGAGGCTCGCGACTACGTCATGGCGCTCGGTTACCTGCAGGCGCCCGTCGTCGTCGACGGTGACGACCACTGGTCCGGATTCCGTCCCGAGCGCATCAAATCGCTCGCCGCTCGCGCGGCCTGAGCCGCCTCTCATGTCTGCGGCCGCCGACGAGGTGCCAGGCCGCGACGACCTGCCCTTGATCGTCTACTTCTCCTCCGTCTCGGAGAACACCCACCGCTTCGTGCGCAAGCTCGGAGTCCGATCGGCGCGGATACCGCTGATCGACCGGGAGGGTGCTTTCCGGGTGGAGGAGCCGTACGTTCTGATCACTCCCACCTACGGGGGAGGCAAGATCAGCGACGCCGGGCAGGTCACCGCCCATGCGGGCGGCGGCTACGTGCCGAAACAGGTCATCAAGTTCCTCAACGTCGAGCACAATCGCTCGCTGATCCGCGGAGTGATCGCCGCCGGGAATACAAACTTCGGTCCGGAGTTCTGTATGGCAGGCGACATCATCGCCCGTAAATGCCAGGTGCCCTACCTGTATCGATTCGAGCTGATGGGCACACCCGACGACGTCACTCGAGTACGGTCCGGTCTCACCGAGTTCGTACGCGCACATCGCGCTTTAGCGCACACCATCTAGATCCAGGAGCACCCGTGTCGCCCACCGCCGTCACCGTCCCAGATTCCACCGTCTCGGCCAGCCAGTCGGGCGTCCACACCGGCCCCGCCGGGCACGAGCCGGAGGACCTCGACTTCCACGCGCTCAACGCGATGCTCAACCTGTACGACGAAGACGGCAACATCCAGTTCGACAAGGACAAGGAAGCCGCGCGACAGTACTTCCTGCAGCACGTCAACCAGAACACCGTGTTCTTCCACGACACCGACGAGAAGCTCGATTACCTCGTCAAGGAGAACTACTACGAGCCGGAGGTCCTCGACCAGTACGACCGCGAGTTCGTCAAGCTGCTGTTCAGCCACGCGTACGGCAAGAAGTTCCGCTTTCCGACGTTCCTCGGCGCGTTCAAGTACTACACGAGCTACACGCTCAAGACCTTCGACGGCAAGCGTTACCTGGAGCGTTTCGAAGACCGCGTGTGCATGGTCGCGCTGACCCTCGCCGCAGGCGACACGGCCCTCGCTCGCAACCTCGTCGACGAGATCATGGACGGTCGTTTCCAGCCGGCCACCCCGACGTTCCTCAACTCGGGCAAGAAGCAGCGCGGCGAGCCGGTCTCGTGCTTCCTCCTGCGCATCGAGGACAACATGGAGTCGATCGGTCGCTCGATCAACTCGGCGCTCCAGCTGTCCAAGCGCGGCGGCGGCGTCGCCCTGCTGCTCTCCAACGTCCGTGAGCACGGTGCGCCGATCAAGCAGATCGAGAACCAGAGCTCCGGTGTCATCCCGATCATGAAGCTCCTCGAGGACTCGTTCAGCTACGCCAACCAGCTCGGCGCACGCCAGGGTGCCGGTGCGGTGTACCTGCATGCTCACCACCCGGACATCTACCGGTTCCTGGACACCAAGCGCGAGAACGCCGACGAGAAGATCCGTATCAAGACCCTGTCGCTCGGCGTCGTGATCCCGGACATCACGTTCCAGCTCGCCAAGAACAACGACGACATGTACCTGTTCAGCCCGTACGACGTGGAGCGCGTCTACGGTAAGCCGTTCGCGGACGTCAATGTGACCGACGAGTACCACGCGATGGTCGAGGACAAGCGGATCCGCAAGAGCAAGATCAAGGCGCGCGAGTTCTTCCAGACGCTCGCCGAGCTGCAGTTCGAGTCGGGCTACCCGTACATCATGTTCGAGGACACGGTGAATCGTGCGAATCCGGTGGCGGGCAAGATCACCCACTCGAACCTGTGCTCGGAGATCCTGCAGGTGTCGACGCCGTCGACCTTCAACGACGATCTCTCGTACTCGCACATCGGCCGCGACATCTCCTGCAACCTGGGTTCGCTGAACATCGCGAAGACGATGGATTCGCCGGATCTGGGGCAGACCATCGAGACCGCGATCCGCGGGTTGACAGCCGTCGCCGATCAGACGTCGATCGACTCGGTGCCGTCGATCAAGCGCGCCAACGACGACGGCCACGCCATCGGTCTGGGACAGATGAACCTGCACGGCTACCTGGCTCGTGAGCGGATCTTCTACGGCAGTGAAGAGGGCATCGACTTCACGAACATCTACTTCTACACGGTCGCGTACCACGCGATTCGTGCGTCGAACAAGATCGCCAAGGAGCGCGGTTCCGCGTTCGCGGGATTCGAGGACAGCAAGTACGCCTCGGGCGAGTTCTTCGACAAGTACATCGACCAGGTGTGGGAGCCGAAGACGCAGAAGGTCCGCGACATCTTCGCGAACGCCGGCGCGGCGGCCAACGGTCAGTTGTTCTCCGACGGCGGCATCCACATCCCGACACAGGACGACTGGCGCGAGCTGAAGGCGAGCGTCCAGGAGCACGGCATCTACAACCAGAACCTGCAGGCCGTCCCGCCGACCGGTTCGATCAGCTACATCAACCACTCGACGAGTTCGATCCATCCGGTCGCGTCGAAGATCGAGATCCGTAAGGAAGGCAAGATCGGCCGCGCGTACTACCCGGCGCCGTACCTGACCAACGACAACCTGGAGTACTACCAGGACGCGTACGAGATCGGTTACGAGAAGGTCATCGACACGTACGCCGCGGCGACGCAGCATGTCGATCAGGGCCTGAGCCTGACGCTGTTCTTCAAGGACACCGCGAGCACTCGCGACGTCAACAAGGCGCAGATCTACGCCTGGCGCAAGGGCATCAAGACGCTGTATTACATCCGCCTGCGGCAGATGGCCCTCGAAGGGACCGAGGTGGATGGCTGCGTCAGCTGCATGCTCTAGTGGTTCCGTAGCTAACTCGCTGGCCAGGGGAAACAACCCCTGGCCAGCGTTTTTGTTCCCGGGGTCGCGTAGCAGCTTTTGTGCCCGATGAGCAAGAATGGGCATCGCGTAGGGCACGTATGGGGCACGCCACGGGGCACGGGGCACGGAAGAAGGGGCACGTCACATGGCGAGTGCTGGGGCACGGGACTTCGGCTCGATCAGGAAGCTGCCGTCCGGACGATGGCAGGCGCGGTACCGCGCCCCCGACGGGGAGCGGCGCACAGCACCCACCACCTTCACGACGAAGAAGGCGGCGTCGGCTTGGTTGGCGGACGTGCAGAGCGACATCGAGCGGAACCGCTGGAAGTCCCCGGAGCAGGTGGCCGCCGAGGAGGCCGAAGCGGCCGCAGCGAGGGCAGAGACGCTCACCGTCCGCGAGCTGGCCGAGGTGTGGATGGAGACGATCCCCAGCGACAACCACCGCATGACGAGCGCGAGCAGGGTCCGCCGCTTCATCAACCCCGAGCTCGGCGACATCAAGATCACAGAGTTGACGCGGGAGCGGTGCGATCGCTGGTACCGCGACATGGAGGAGCGGCTCTGTCCGGGCGCGCCCACGCAGCGGCGCCGGACGTACGCGGCGCTGCAGGCGATGCTCAAGCTGGCGATCCACATGGACTGGCTGGACCGGATGCCGCTGCGGGTCAAGGGGGCGCTCGTCGACGTGCCCGAGCGGGACCCACAGACCGCGACGCCGGCCGAGGTCGACGCTCTCGCCGCGGCGATGCCGCCGTACCTCCAGATGTCCGTGCAGCTCGCCGCCTGGTGCGGCCTACGACTGGGGGAGATCCTCGGTCTGCAGATCGACGACATCGCAGTCGACCGGGCGACCGCGCCGCCCCTCGCCCCTGTCGTGCGACTGCGACTCCGCCGACACGTCGTACAAGGGCGCGGCACCGGGACCATGACGATCGTCGACGGGACCAAGGCGAGTGACCGCGTCGAGTCCGTGGTCGTGCCCCCTCACCTCGTCGTACCGCTCTGGACGCACGTGCAGACCCACGCACGACATGTCGAGCCGAGATGGCTGTTCCCGGGCACGCGAACTGTGGACATGCCGTGCGGTCCGGCCACGCTGGATCGGCGGTGGCGCCTCGCGCGAGAAGCGACCAACCTGGAGCACTACACGTTCCATGACCTCCGCCGGACTGGGAACACTATCGCCGCGATGGCGGGCGCGACTCCCGGGGAGATGCGCGAGCGGCTCCGACACAAGACCTCGGAGGCAGCGGAGCGCTACATCGTGAGCGCCCGCGGGGCCGACGTCGCGCTCGCGGTTCGCATGAGCGAGCAGGCCGCGAACCCGCACCGCCCCGCGGCGCGGACCGAGTCGAACCCGGAACCGGGGGAGGTGCTCGACGAGGCGGCGGTCGACGCCGCGATCGAGACCGTCATTGCGCTGGTCGAGAAGGCGCGGGGGAGCGGTGACATCGAACTGTCCCGGCACCTCGTCGAGAGGCTCGACAAAGCGTGCGCGGAGGCGCATGAACTCGTAGAAGACTGACTCCGACCACGACCACTTCCGGCGACCGGGGCACGGCACCTCGCCATGGAGATGCCGCACCCTGATCGCCGGTCAGCGGTCGTCGTCAGGGTCGCCACTGGACGTGGCGAACGGGGCGGGCCTGTTGTCGAAGTAGTCGGCGTACGGGTTGTCGGGCAACGGCGGGAGGTCACTCGGCAGCTGCGTCCAAGTGCGCGTCAGTTCGGCGTCGCTGCTGCTGTTCGGGTCGGGCATGTTCTTCTCCTAGTTCTTGGTCGTGGTCCGGCGGACCCCGCACCCCGTGTCGGCACCGACACGGGGTGCGGCCGCGCGCCGGGTCAGCGGCCCTGTGGTTCGCCCTGACGCTCCGGGGCGGCGTTCGCCACGCACTGCCCGACGACGGCGTCCCAGCTGTAGCGCCAACCGGGGCCACGGTCAGGGCACGCGGCGCCGCCGTAGGGCTGCATCGGAAGCTCGCCGCCGCAGCGCGGGTCGCCCGCGAGGATGCGCCCGTGCCCGCCGTGCGCGAGGTATCCAGCTGCGCCCGGATCGTCGAGGATCCACCTGCGGCCGTCGATGACGGTGTACTGCGAGCAGCGGTTCAGCTGGGTGTCCCAGCCGCTGCGGATGCGCGCCGACTGAGCGCCCGTGCTGTCCTCCGTCTGGGGCGCTCCCGGGATGGTGCGCCCGAGGGAGCATCCGCCGCCCGGCTTCTTCGATTCCTCGGTGATATCGAGAACGCGGAAGTCGCGCTCGCCGTCGAGCATCAGCGCGTACACCTTGCCGTCTCCGGTGCGCAGCTCCAGCCGGCTGCCGCAGGTCGCATCGTTGGCCCGCAGGACCGGTACGGACGCGGCCGGAGATGCCCCACCGCTAGGCGCGGAAGCCGTTCCGGTCGAGGTGCCGCACGCGGTGAGCGTGGTGATGCTCGCGACGGCGAGGATGCCGCCGATGAGTGACTTCTTCACGATGTACTCCTTGCGTTAGTTCGGGGTCGGAACCGAGGGGCTCATGCTGGGCGCAGGCGCGTACTCGGCGGGCTTGGCGACGCTGAGCGCCGTGCCGGTCTCCGCGATCGGGGAGGGCAGGCTGTAGATGGCGCCGTTCCAGCGCACCCAGGTGTAACCACCGGCGGCCCAGCGGTACGGATCGGTCGCGTCGACCGCATCAGCGGCGGGGATGTTCGCTGCGGGGTTACAGGTCCACAGGTCTGCCCGACCCGGGACCTTCCGGAACGCCTCTTCAGCGTCCCGATCGCGAACCAGCGCACCGCCGTCGGTGGCGTGCAAGCGCCACAGTGCGCCGTCCGGAGTGCGCGCCCACGAGCAGCCCTCACCCCACGAGAAGACGAACAGCACGCGATCCTTGGCGGCGGCCTCCGCGTAGCCGCGGTCCACCTCCCCGGGGATGCCGATCGCAGCGTTGAGCTTGAGCTGCCGCATGACCTCCTTGGCCTGCGCCTTGCGGTAGGTGCGGACCGCACCGTCGCTCGGTGCGGACGCGGAGCTATTGCTCGACGGCGCGGCCGGTCCGGAGGTCGGAGTGCACGCCGTGGTGAGCGCGACAGCGAGGGTCCCGACCAACGCTGCGACGCACGTCTTCTTGCTCATGTTCTTGCTCCGTTCTTAGGGGCGTTCGACTACGCCGTGCGGTCGTAGTTCGAGTACGGATCGGGGTCGGTCAGGGCCTCCGCGACGGCGGCGTTCACGACGGACTCCATGTCGAGATCCGGGTCGGATTCCGGGGTGCTCTCCGGCTCCGGATCAGCGTCGACCGTCGCCACGTTCTCGACCGGTGCGAGGCCGAGCTGGTCCTCGAGTTCGGCGACGCCGCGGAGGCGCTCCATGGAGGCCTTGACGGCCTTCGGCTTCTCGGCCGCCGCGGCCTCTCGGGCGGCGCGGGTCCACGCCTCGGAGACGAGTGCCTGGACGGCCGCGGTCACCTTGGAGCGGGTGGCACCGGCGTCCACCAGCTCGACGATGTTCTCGGCGTCGGACACCACGTCGTCAGTGAGGGCGTTGGTGGCGGCGGCGACCGCGAGAAGGCGGGCGACGCGCTCGGGGTGCAGGTTCTTGTTCGTGGTCATGTTCATTCCTTTCGTTGCTGCGCGGGTGCGCATTGAGCGAGGCTTGTAGCGGGCGGCGTAGCGAAACCCGTCAGGCAGGCAGGGGGTGTCCGGGTGATCGGTTCGCCTGTCTGAGTGATCGGTTTCGGTGTCCGGCTGATCGGAAAACCCTGTCTGCGTGATCGATAGATGGGTTCTGGGCGGGAAAAGCCCTGGTCGAGGCTGTTTCGGCACCTCCTAGTCGACATGGGGCGGGTGAGCTCGTCGTGGGGGACGGCGTCGCGGCGCCCGCTGTAGCGCGGGTCATCGGGCGCTCCACCCGTGAGGAGCGGCCTGGTCACGCACGAGGTGCTGTCCGCGCAGAGCAGTCATCGAGCGGGGTACGCGCCGGGTCAGCGTCGCGGTGCTGATGCCCGTCGCGGCCGCCACGGACTCGACGGTCCGGCCGGCGAGGATTGCCGCGCCGGCGAGCTCTACGCAGAGCCGGTCCAGGTCGACGTGCACCTGATGTACCTCGGCGAGCTTCTCCAGCGCCGTGGCGGGCTCCGCGCCGCGGGCCAACTTCAGGGCAAGGCCAGCCGCGTTGCAGCGGCTCCGGGCTTGACGGAGGAGCACCCGAGCGATGTCGTCTCCAGCGGTGTGGTTCGTCGGCGTAGCGGTTCGCAGGCGCGGCATCAGGCAGCCCTCCTCGTCGGCGGCTTCCCGGGGCCGATCAGCGCGTCTCCCAGGCGCGCGCGGAGCCGCTTCTGCAGGGCGGAGCGCCCGATTGCCAGGCGGGCGCAGACCTTGCCGGGCGTGGCACCGCCAACGATCAGCACCTCGGCCAGGTCCAGCTCCACTCTGCGAAGAGCCGCTCGATGCGCGCGGTAGTGCTTGACCGCCGCGAGGACCGCGTCGTGGTCTACCGGGCCGCGGCTGTCGTCGGCGGCGGCGAGCAGCGCGCGTACGACGTCGTCGTGCCGCCCGGCGAAGTGGGCCACGCCGAGCGGCAGCTGACGTGCGGCCTCCGCGCGATGCTCGGGGCGGGGGGTGCGGAACGCCATCACGCACCCTCGATCGCATCGGCGATGGCGGCCCGGAGAACGGCGGGATCAACGTCGCCGTGATCGACCCGTTCGGTCGCGGGGTCTGCCCCGTGATCGACCCGTTCGGTCGCACTCGCGCACGCGCGCGCGTTGGGGGCACTCTCGGTGTCTACGGCCTGCGGTTCGCGGGAGCGGACACCCCAGCCGCCCCCGTCGAGGCGGTAGAGATCCATGCCGCGGGCGGTCGCGAGCGGGTGCTGCCCGATGCGCCGGGTGATCGTGGCGGGCCGGCAGCCCACCGCGGCCGCGAGTCCATGACGGGAGACTCCCCAGAGGGTCAGCACGGCCATGTACGTCGCTTCCGCCTCCTGAACCGCGGTCTGCGCGCGCTCGTACTGCTGGTACGCGGCGAGGGCGGCGGTCGCGTCGACCGGCCTCTTGGCGACGGCAGCCAGCGCCTTCGTACGCGCGCTGTTCGCGTCGATCACGGCCTGCGCGGCAGCCTGGATCAACTCGGCGGCGGCGGTCTGCGACACCTTGTCGCGGTGCTTCAGGACGGGGGTCATCTCGTAGTTCTCCTGGTAGGTCAGAGGGCGGTCGGGGACAGGTGCAGGTCGAGGTCCAGGGGCTCGCCCGAGGAGCTGTACTCGTCGCTCAGCGGGTCGTAGACGCGGTGCTCCGGGATGGGCACCGGACGGCCATCAGGACCGACAGAGTCGAGCCACACAGGGACGAGGCTCTTGACGGTCGGACCGTCACCCTTCTTGCCCGCATAGAGGCTGAGGGCCTGCCAATCGGCAGGGGTGTCGGGACCCGGCCGCCAGCCGAATCTGCGCACCGGAGGGGAGCTCTGGAGCGCCGTTCGCATGTCGCGCCAGGACTGCAGAACCTCGGCCGGCAGGTCTGCGAACTCAGCTGACTCTGGTTCCTCGCCGGGGGTGTAGCCATAGAAGGTCTTAGCCACCACCGGACCGCCGTTCCAGTCCAGGAGCGCGTACCCTGCCTGCCCGCCGGGGATGGTGTCGCCGAGCTCGCCGGCGGCGGTCTTCATGCTGCTCGGAAAGAGCCGGTTCACCATTCCGCTGTCGCCCGTTCCCTCGGCCGGGCGGCCGGCGATGAGTCGCCATCCAGCGCTCTGCGCAATGGTGCCGGGGAGGCTTTCTACCTTGGCGTTCTGGCTGATCAGCGCCAGGTGGATTCCGACCGAGCGGCCGACCTGCATGGTCTTCACCACGACGCGGACGATTTCCTTCGCCGCGTTCTGATCAGCCGCGTCGGTGGAGCCGATCAGCTCCGTCAGCATCTGCCCGAACTCATCGCACAGCACGAGGATCGGCTGGAACGGCGCCGGACTGACGCCGCGCTTCTTCAGCACGTCCTGCACCGCGAGCCGGGACTGCATTTCAGTCCGCGCCCAGTGCAAGGTGCGGCTGATCGTCGCCGTGTTCGTGGCGATGTGCGCGCACCCGGGCAGCCAGCGATCGACCAGCTCGCCACCCTTCGGATCACAGATCGCGAGCCACCCACCCTGCAGCGCCCACGCACTCGCAGCGGTGCGGATCCACCGAGACTTGCCCTGCCCGGAGAGGCCCACCACCACGCCGTGCGGGGTGAGGGCAGGGGTCACGTCGACGCGCTGGATCGAACCGTCCGCGGCACGGGTGAGACCCACCGGAAGCACCAGCCTCTTGGCGATCTTCACGGCCTGCTCGGCGGTGGCCGGCCTGTACAACATCGAGGGCTTGAGCAACACGCTCTTCGGCAGTTCCGGAGCGGCCTTAGTGGTCAGCCGGATCGCGACGAGGTCGCGATCGCGAGCCTCCACGGTGACCGGCCGTCGGAACATCGAGCTCAGCTTCTCGGCCGCCTTCTCGAAGTCCGTGATGCCCTGTCCGGGGCACATCTTGAGCACGAACTCGACGCCCCGGTCCCACTCGTCGGCGCTCATCAGCTCGGGAACGATGCGCTTGTACATCGGCTTCCCGGTGTCGTCGAGGGCGTGTCGACCGCCGCGGATCACGGGACGATCCACGCTGAGACCGGCTGTGTGGAGCACCCGCTCGCGCATGCGATCCTCGCCGGCGAAGAACTTCGCGGCGGTAGTACTGGCGACCCGGAAAGGCGTCGCGAGGTCACCACCGGAGTGTCGTTTGATGAGGTAGAACTGCTCCTCGCCGCTGTCGCCCGTGAGCGTGCACGGGGCGGCCTTGTACTCGCCCCAGCTCATCCGAGCGACGTGCGTCTTGAGCGCGCGGGCGACTGCGTTCCGCGCATGACCGCGAGGCACCTGGGCGCGCACGACCATCGCGCCGGGAGGGGTCTCCAACCAAACACGGCTGCCCGCCGGGAGACCCGCTGCGCGGGCTGCGTCGGGGTCGCTCAGCAGGCGCTTCCAGCGCTCCACGACATGGTCCTTGCCGCGCGTCGGCTGCCGGTTCTCGGACTCGGGGGCGGGCGCGTCACCGGCCTGCGGAAGGCGATGGAAGAGCGCCTCCAACTCGTCGGCGCGCTGCTCCAGGAGCTGCGCCTGCGACACGCGCGGGGCCTCGGGCGCGCCCTTCACGGCGGGCTCCTGCGGGACCTCACGAACGGCCTCTTCGGCGGGCTCTGTGCGCGGGTTCTCGGGCGCGGGTTCGGGGGTCGGAGTCGATGCCGAAGCGGGCGCTCCGAAGACGAAATCGGTCATCAGAAGTCCCAGACCTCTCCGGCGTCGGAGTCCTGCGGGTTCTCCTGCAGGCGCTGCTTGAGGCTCTTATTCGTCACGTGGACCAGGACCGATCCGCCCTCTCGGCTGACCTCGCCGTCCGCACGTTCCAGGTGCGAAGCAGGGCGGGCAGCGCCTTGGCGATCGTGGACTCGTCGACCGTCGCGTGGCTGACCGTGAGGCGCACGTCGGCGTCGCCGTCGGGGTCGTAGGAGACCCCCTGCAGCGTGACGTACGGCTGCCACACTCGGTCTTCGCCCTGCGTGGTCCAGGCGCCCCAGCCGAGCTGCTCGACGACGCGGTCCAGGCCGGCGCGGGCGGGGCCGTCATGGCCGTACTGGTCCAGAAGGGAGGCCGCTGCGCTGCCGGCGGGGACCGTGAATCCGTTGCTCCGGCCCAGCCGGTACGCCTCCTCGCGGCTGATCACGGGGGCGGGCGGAGGAGTGAACGGCTGCACCTGCTGCGGGATGTTCAGGCCCAGGTCGTCAAACTGGCCGGGCTTCACCACGGGGATCTGCCGCACGCGATCCAGCTCCGCGTTGTACTGCTGCTGAGCGATCCGGTAGCCGGCAACCTCGTGGTCGGCCTTGTTGTCCTGGGAGGCGGCGATGAGGACCAGCGGGACGCCGATGAACGCGCCGAGGATCGCGCCGCTCACGCCCCAGATGCCCCACCCGAGAGCGATCACGCCGAACCCGAGTGATGCCCAGCCCGCCGCGCGCTCTCCACGACCGGACGCGGCCTCGACGCCCTGGTCGGGGGTGTGTGCACCCGCGCTGGAGCCGCCCTTGCCCATGTAGAGCGCGATGATGCCGCCGATGATGAGCGCGATGCCGATCGCGGCGCCGAACCCAAGGTCCGGGAGCC
This sequence comes from Gordonia humi, assembly GCF_014197435.1. Classification (NCBI taxonomy): domain Bacteria; kingdom Bacillati; phylum Actinomycetota; class Actinomycetes; order Mycobacteriales; family Gordoniaceae; genus Gordonia; species Gordonia humi. The sequence continues at coordinate 4,110,524 of NZ_JACIFP010000001.1, read as the reverse complement.
TGTCCGACCAGGAGTCACCGCCCGTGTACGAGCGGGCCGGGGTGGTGGTCGTGGTCTCGGACGCGCAGAGTGCGCGCTGAGCCTCCGTGACGCCGGGGCAATCCCAGGCGGTGGCGGTGGCGGGCGTGACGAGCGCGGCCGTCGCCACGAGCGTTGCTGTGGCCGCGGCGGAGGTGGCGACGCGCCGCACCAGGCGGCTGCGATCGATCCGTTCGGTCGTATTGGTCATGTCGACAGCTTGCACGCCGCGATCGAACGGGTCGACTGCGAAAGTGACTGTCGCACAACGGGTTCGGGGGAATGCAGTCCCTCATGGTCCCTCGCAGGCGTAGAGCGTCCACCAGCGACTGTGACGAAGGTCACACAAGAAAATCGAAGATCCTGTCGGCGTGTCGCGCGTCCTACGAGGGATTCGCCGGTATCGGTGCCGGATCTGTCCCACGTGGTCCCGTGTAGGTAGCGGGGCCCTGACGAAGGGGGACAGGGTGTCTCACGACTACAGGTTCGGCGGGATCTGCACGCAGTGCAGCCAGGCCGCCGGACACGATGAGGGTGATGAGGTGCTGACGGTGCCGGCGGTCGCCGAATGGATGCACGTCAGCGAGAAGACCGTGTACAGGCTGGTTCGGAGCCACCAGCTCGAAGCGTTCAAGGTGGGTACGGCTGTGCGCATCCGGCGGTCCGCGGTGATCGAGTACATGGACACCGCGCGGATGGGAGGCGCCGCATGAGCGAGCGCGAGTACCCGGAGGTGGTGCGCGAGATGGCGGCCGAAGCGATGTACAGGTCGGCGATGGAGTTCGCTGCCGAGACGCTGGACAGTGCGGCGCACGTGCTGGTCATCGGCGCAGTCGCGGAGGCGCGCCACCGCGACACGTCCCTGGACGAGGTCGTCATGGGCAGGGTCGAACTGGTGACCGCGCTGGGCGAGGTTCAGCGCTGTCACGCGTACATGGGCGGTCCGGACGTGGACTCGCTGACGGCGTGGGTGAACACCGAGGCGGTGTGGGCGCGCATCCAGGCCAGGGCGGGGAACGTGCTGCTCATGCGCTGGTCTGAGGCCGGCATGTACGGCGTGAAGGGGGCCGCATGAGCAACGACGTCGACGTGCGTCACGCGTACCTGTACGCCCGGATCCTGCTGGGCGTATCGGTCACACTGTCTCTCGCCTGCAACGCGGCGCACGCCTACCTCAACGCCGAGCGGGTGCAGGTGCTGCTCGCTATGGGGGTCGGGGCGATCCCGCCGCTGATCCTCGCTCTCTCGGTCGAGGCGGTGGTCTTCTGCTCCCGCCACGCGCGGCTGGCGTGGGGCTGGGGTGCTGTCCTCTTCGCAGCGGCGGCGGGCCTTGTCACGGGATTCTCGATGAGCTTCGCGGCCATCTCCGATCTCGGTCGGATGGCGAACATGAGCTGGTGGACCGCGCCGATGCTGCCGGTCGGCATCGATGCGTTGGTGATCACCGGCCTCGGCATGGTGGCCCTGTTCCGGCCGCGAGCCATCGCTGATCAGGCACAGGAACCCGCACATGCTGCGCACCAGTCTGGTGCGCAGGTGCTCACCACGGCCCCCGAAGCGGTGCCGACCGACGCACCCGCTGTGCAGCCGGTCGCCACGCAGTTGAGCACCGGTGATGCGCATGGGCAGCACGTGGGCGCGCGGGTGCTCGACACGTCGTCAGCTGCGCAGGGAGCTGTCCAGCACCCTGCGCACGGACAGGCCACGCCTGCTGTGCAAGTGCCCGCTACCAGTGGCGACGATGCTGACGGGCCCGCGCAGCAGGTCCAGGAGGGCCACGGCGAGTCCGCACAGGTGTTCACCCTGCGGCACCGGCCGGATGTGCAGTCGGGTGCGGCTACTGAGCAGGCTGCTTCGCTGCTGGACACCCCGACGGGGGCTGCGCAGGACGCCGGTGCACAGCTGGTGATCGACCCTGTCCAGGAGGCCGCCGTGCTCCGAGAGCGGGGCGACAGCCGGATGCCTGAGGAGCAGCTCCTGGCTGTACTGCGAGGGATCGCGGCGGGCGATGCGCATGCCGCGATCAGCAGGGCGACCGGGGCGAGCCGCACGACGATCAAGCGGCTCGCCGAGCTCGTACCGACCGAGCCGGACGAGAGCGACTCCGAGGTCTCCGGACCCGAGGGGAGACGCGTGTGACGCGTGTCCTCCTTGACGCTGTTCGCACACCTGTGCACAATCGATGACGAGTCGCGATCCGAGCGCGACGGCGGCCTCCGGGCCGCTCAGGCACGTGCCGCACCGGCTGGACATGCCGCTCACCGCCCGCCTCGGAGGGGCCTGGTGAGGGTGCACCAGCATCACATCCGTTTCTTGTGATGCCCAGGAGCGCGCCCCATGAGTGCCTACATCGATTTCCTCACCATCGCCGCCGCCGCTGAGCGCCGCGGCGTTCACCACACCACGATCCGTCGCTGGGTCCGCGAGGGGCTGTTGCCCGCCGTGCGCCTCGGCGACGGATCGCTTCGTGTGAACCCCACCGACCTGGACGCGGTCCGTCAGCCGGAGCGAGTGAACCCTCGCGCTGGTGATACGTCGGCGACTCTGCGGGCGATCGCGAGTCTCTCCGGCGGCCTGATCGAGGACCTCGGGGTGGACGGCGGCGCCCATCGGTGGCGCATCACCCCCGTGGCCGGCGCTCCGCTGCTGATCGAGCAGGAACTCAGCGTCGCGGCCTGACGCCCCGAACCCAGACACACGGAAGGGGCCGGCCAATCGGCCAGCCCCTTCACCTCAATTTCCCGCCAAGAAAGTTGGACACCATGACTGTACCTGTCGACGCCCGCGACGCAAGCCCCGCACACGCCACGCCGATCGACGACGCGCCCGGCACCGCCGCCGCGAACGCCAGCTCCGACGAGACACCTGTCCGTGCTGAGGGCACCAACCTGCCGGGCCGGCCGCTCACCGACGACCGCGCGGCCTACCTGGCCGGCGAGGGCATCGGCTCCTACGTGCAGCACCTCGTTGCCGCAGGGCTGGTCCGCAGCGCGGAGCCGGGTGATCCGGTTCCCGACAACTTCAACCTGCGCGAGGAGCGGCAGCGCGGCATCTGGTTCGCCTACCCGAAGGCCGACGGATCGATCCGGTGGCAGATCAAGCCCGACGTCCAGGACGACGGCGAGCCCAAGTATGTGAGTGCCAAGGGCGGCCCCCTCGGCTATGCCCTCCGGCGCCGGGGAACCTCCGACCTGGTCATCATCGCGGAAGGCACCAAGCAGTCCCTGGCCGCGGCCGCGGCCGTCGAGGGGGCCGCCACCGGCTTCGCGCGGGACGCCGTGGAGGTCGCCAACTCCACCGTGATCGGCATCCCAGGCGTGACCGGTTGGTCTGAGGGCGGCGCGCTGCCGTTCGACTTCCACCGCCTGTGCCAGGGCAAGCGCGTGGTCATCATGACCGACAAGGACGCCGCCACGAACATCGACGTGTACCAGGGTGCGGAGCGTCTGGGGCAGGCGCTCACGCTGGCCACCTCCGTGGCCTACGCGCCGAACCCCGGCGGCGGCAAGGACGGCCTGGACGACGTGCTCAAGCAGGTCGAGGAGGCGGAGCGCCCTGGGCTGCTGGCTGCCATTGTGGCCGGCGCCTCGAACAAGCCCGCGACGAAGAAGCCCCCGGCCAAGACCATCGTCACCGACGACATGCTCCCCACTTCCGGGGCTTCGCTCGTCATCACGTCGGCGGACGCCTACGACAGGATCGCCCGCGAGCTGATCGACCGGTGCTTCCTGCACGCCGAGGAGCGGGTGCCCACCCTCGCGTTCAACGGTGGCCTCTGGTGGACGCACGCCGGGTCGCGGTGGGTCGCGGTGGAGGACCACATCATCCCCGGCACGGTGTGGACGTTGCTGGCGTCGGCCGTCGTGGTCGACAACGCCGACGACGAGTTCGGGCGTCCGTACCCCATCTCGAAGTACCGCCGCGACAACGTGCTCGAGGGACTGCGTGCCCGTCTCGCGACCGACCCGCCGAAGACCCAGACCGCCGCGTCGTACTGGATCACCTGGCACAACGGCAAGTGGCGGCACACCGCTGACCCCACCGGCCCGGTCATCGCCTGCGCGAACGGCCTCCTGACCCGCAACCCCGACCCGCGCAACGGGCAGCGCGCCTTCTACGCACACACCCCGCGCTACTGGAACCTGACGAGCCTCGCGGTCGCCTACGACGCGAACGCCACCGAGTCCGAGGCCCTGGATCAGCTGCTGACGGGGGCCTGGCCCGACGACCCTGAGTGCTGCCAGCTGGCCTTGGAGATCCTCGGCTACATCGCCTCGGGCGACGTCAGCCTGCAGAAGATCTTCTTCTTCTGGGGGCCGAAGCGCGCCGGCAAGGGCAAGTTGCTCGACGTCTTGACCGCCCTCGTCGGCGAGGCCCAGGTGGAGGCGTCCGGCTTGTCTGAGATGAGCCGCCCGTTCGGCATCGAGAACTGGATCGAGAAGGGCCTCGCGATCCTCGACGACGCCCGCGATGAGCACGTGGACGTGGGCCTCCTGAGCCGGCGCATGCTGTCGATCTCGGGTGCCGCCATGACCGCGGTTGAGCGCAAGGGCATCAAGAACTGGTCGGGCAGGTTGGCGACCCGCATCGTCATCACCAGCAACCTGTTGATCGAGCTCCGCGACCCCGCAGGTGTCCTCGCCTCACGCATGGAGGTGCTGCCCTTCTCCAAGTCGTTCTACGGTGAGGAGGACCTCACGCTCGGCGCGCGGCTGGAGAACCAGATGTCTGCGATCCTCAACCTCGGCCTCGCGGCTTACGACCGACTGGTCGGGGAACAGGGAGGGCGGTTCACCCGTCCGGAGTCGGCAGCTCGGGACCATGAGATGCTCGCCGCCGGGCAGTCGCCGGAGGAAGCGTTCCTCACGGAGTGCTGCGAGCTCGGACCGAAGGAGCGCGACTCCAAGTTCGAGGTGTACCGGACGTACACGCGCTGGTGCGAGGACAGCGGACGGAAGGCTCGCGCTGAGGCGTCGTTCTTCCGGATCGTCTACTCGGTGACCGGGCGCGCGGTGTACCCGGTCAAGGCTGCGCCGTCGGAGGGACGGCAGCCCATGGTCCAAGGTCTGCGGGTTCGCCGAGTCACCGACGCCCTCAACGCGGCGCTCCAGAACGGGTCACTCGTGCCCGGACAGGCTGAACCCGACCCCGGACAGCCCAGCGTGCCCTCACAGCTCCCGGCCGCAGGTGTCCGGGATGGTGTCCGGGATGTGTCCGGGGTCGGCGATCTGCCCGGTCAGGCTGAAACCGCAGGCCAGGTGGCCTGCCTGTCCGGGGTGTCCGGGGTGTCCGGGCAGATCGACGCTCACGGAAAAAACAGTGACAACGTGCCCAAGCCCCCCGTTTCTGCGTTTTGTTTCATCGACAAGGACCCCGGACACCCCGGACACCCCGGACAGGCCGATCCCGATCGACCTGACCCCGAAGTGGGCGGTCTGATCGCTCACACCTCGGATGTCTTCGGCCGACCGACGTACTCGCCGTGGCTCGACGTCGACCCGTCGGAGCTCCTTCGAGACCTGACCGGCGATGCCTCCACGGTCGCCCTGCACGTGCACCCCGCAGACCCGGATGCGCACCGGTTGGCCACGGTCTCCATCGCCACCGGTACCGCGAGGGTCGCACTGATGGACTCCGAGGCCCATATGTCCGCACTGCGGGCGTGGCTGACCTCCACCAGTGCGACCCTCACCGTGCACGGCGGCCCCGACCAGCTCGGCCGCCTCGCCGACGCGGGTCTCGGGAAGCTCGACGCGCTGTGGGCGCGGACCGTGGACACCCGCATCCTGGACCACCTGCTGCGTCCGGGAGACGGAACCGCCGAGCTGGACCACACCCTCGACGGCGCGATGCGGTTCTGGTTCCCCACGGTGGGATTCCTGCCCACCCCCGAGGCGTTCGACGTGGCACAGCTCGCGGCCGCCCTCCTGCCTCAGGTGGACGAGCATCTCGGCGCCGAGGTGCGGCAGCGCGAGCACCATCTGGCGGCGACCATCCACCAGTCGGCACACCGCGGCCTGGCGGTCGCCCACGAGCGGGCGAAGCAGCACCTGCGCATCGCGGGGCAGACGCGCTCCAAGAAGCTGAACGCGCTGAAGCAGGTCGGTGTCACCGACCCGAACAACCCGAAGCAGCTGCAGGCTGCGTTCGCTGCGGTCGGCGTCGCCGTGGACTCCACAAAGGGAGCCGCGCTGAAGTCCCTGGTCCTCGACGGGGATGCCGAGGTGCTGCGACGAGCGGTCCTCGAGTACCGGGAGGCTGCGGCCACCGAGTACGCGATGCGCCCGCTCGTCAACGCATCCGCCGGCGCGGACGGTGTGCACCGCGTCCACCCCGTGATCGACACGCTGGGCGCCCGCACGGGTCGGTTCACCACGGCCGAGCCCGCAGTGACGAACCTGGCTCCTGTGCACAGGGAGTTCCTGCAGGCGGAGGCCGGGCACGTGCTGGTGGCCGCGGACTACAGCGCGATCGAAGTGAGGGTTGCGGCCGCCCTGTCCGGTGACACCGCGCTGATCGGTCGACTGGCAGCGGGCGAGGATCCGCACACCGCCGCGGCGGAGCTCGCCGGAGTCACTCGGGAACAGGCCAAGCCGGTGCTCCTGGGGTGGTTGTACGGGTCGGGCATCGCCAGGACCGCCGAGCAGCTCGGTGTCACCGTGGCCGAGGCTGAGGTGATCCGGGACCGCATGGCCGCCGCGATGCCACGGCTGGTCGAGTGGATCGAGGGCGAGGTTGCCCGTGTGCGTTCGGGAGCTGACCGCGGGGTCAGCGCGACCCCGCTCGGACGGCGTGTGCAAGTCCATGCGTCCCGGGCGGCCACGGTTGCCGTGAACACCGTCGTTCAGTCGGCGGCGCGGGACGTGCTGGTGCGGGCGATCGAGCGCCTGGACGACATGGGGTGGGGCAAGTACCTCTGGCTCACCGTGCACGACGAGATCGTGCTGCATGTGCCCGAGGGCGCCGCCGCGCAGGCCGTTGGACTGCTGGAGCAGGCGATGGCCGACAGCATCGGCGGGGTGCAGCTCACCGCGAAGGCCTCGGTGCTCGGCGCTCGGTGGGGCAAGGCGTAGATCGCCCGCGGCAGCACGAAGGCCCGCCCCGAACTGGTGCGGGCCTTCGTGGTGGGTGCGTTATCGATCGGCTACGCGGCGTCGGCCGGCGGCCCGCTCCGCCGCCCGTCTCCCCGTGCGATCGTGCCGCCGGGAACGGCCTCCGCCGCGCTGTGCCGACCGTGCATGATCTCGCTCTGCTCGCTGCCCGGCGCGCTGACGGTCTGCTCCCGGTCCTTGTCGCCCCTACCTGCGCCGCCCGGCCCGCCCATGGCGCCCATCGGCCCCATCATGGGCATTCCGCCGGCGCCCATCGGCCGAGCTCCGGTTACATGGGCCGGCGCCGCGGAGCTGGAAGTGTTCGTGCCCGCACTGGTCTTGGTCTCGGGTCCGACGGAGAAGGCGGAGCGCGGCTCACCGCTGCGCCCCGACACGTCGGTCGGCGTGTGCAGGCCGGTCGCACTGGTGCCACTTGTCGGAGCCTGGGCGTTCGCAGTGGAGCTCGCACTCAAGCCCGTAGTCGAGGGCGTCGATGGCGCGGCGGGCGAGGTCGGGGTGACGGCCACAGCGGGCGTCGACGTGTGGCTCGCCGGAGCCACGGTGCCGCCGCTCGTGAGCGGTACGCCCAGCGTGGCAAGGTCACCCACGTCGATCACACCGTCCGGGCCGAGGAGCTTGTCCAGAGAGTTCGACTTCGACTGCGACGTGTCCTTGCCCTTGTCCGACTGCGGGGTGCTCGCGACCGGTGCGGACGCCGTCGGGGTGGAGGCGGCGGGCTGTGCGGCCTGCTGCGCCTGCGGTTGCTGCTGCTGGCCGAGGAGGGCGGCGAGGGCGGCGGCGCTCTCCGGAGTGGCGGTGCTGCCCTCGGTCTCGGCCGGCTTCGTACTCGACGGGGTGGTGGACGGGGCGGCGCTCGGCTTCGAGGCCCCTGTGCCGGTGCCGGCCGTCTTCTTGCTCGGGTCGTCGCGCTTGCCGTTCTCGCCCGAGGGGCGCGGCGAACCAGCACCGGGAGCGGTGACGCCACCACTGGACGTCTCGGGCTTGTCTCCGGTGCCGGGGCCAGGCGTAACGCGGCCGTGGTCGCCGCTCTGCACGCCGCCGGTTCCTTCGCCCTCCAGCTCGCCGAGCTTCTCCGCGGCCTTCTTCTCGGCGTCGTCGTACGCCTTGTCGGCGGCGCGCCGCTTACGGACCAACTCGCCTAGCTTGTTCTGGGCGTTCTCCAGCTCGGTCGAGGCCGCCGACGTATCACCGCTGGCCGCCGCGGCATCCTTCAGCTTCTGCTTCGCGGCGGCGACGGCCGCCTCGGCGGCCTTGATCTCGCTGTCCTTCGCCGCATCGCGGTTCCACGCCCTGGCCGCGTCCTCGCGGATCTTCAACGCGTCGGCGACGACCCCGAGGTTCTTCGAGACCTTCTCGGCGATGCCGGCCTGCTGCGTGATGAGCTCTAGCTGTTCGTTGACCGTCTTGCCCGAAGCGACGCGGCTGAGGCTGGTGACGCGCTCGCGCAGCACGGTGGCCGCGTTACCCGTCGCGATCGCGGCGGCGCGCACCTCGGCCTGGCCGAGCTTCTCCGGACGATGTTCTCCACTGGGTGCCATGCGATCCAGCGTGCCAGGATTTCCGCAGGTAGACCGCCTGAGGCGCGGCGCGTCTACGCGGTGGTGGCGGTGGCGTTGAGGTAGGCGAGCGTGGGAGCGAGGACCGTCGCCTCTCCGACGTGGGTAGCCACCTCGTCGACGCCGCGGTGGAGACCGATCAACGTTGCGCGGCCTGCGCGGTCGACGACGAACACCGGGCCGCCAGAGTCGCCGTCCTCAGTGGTGCGCTGGTAGCGGATCAGCTCTCCGGCGCTGATGAGATCGCTGCAGCGGACGCCAGCCCAGGCGCCGTCGACACAGACCGGAGTCCCAGCGGGGAGTCTTCGCACCTGTTCGGTGGGCATGACCCCGACGATCGGATACTTGCCCGCGATGCGGGTGGACGTGGGATCGGTAGCGGTGGTCCAGAGCACGGCGACATCCCGGTCGGGGGAGGGCGCAGTACTCACATCGGTGTCGGTGAGTACTCCGACGAGGACCGGCTGCTGGGCGCCGGGGTCGGCGAACGTGAAGACTTGTCCATGCGGGGTTCGATCGCAGTGGCCGGCAGTGAGGAACCCGACCCGCGCCCCTGACCGAACCTGCGGGCCGAGAGTGCAGTCTTTGGTGCGGCCGTTCGCCTGGTGCTGCCCGATCGCGACACCCGGGTAGGGGAGGCGACCGTACTGCACGCGGTCGGTCCCGACCTGCGGCGGAGCGACGGTCACCGCGACATAGGGGCTCTCGGCAGAGGTACCCGCGGCTGCCGCCGTCGCGGACGAGCTCCCTGTCGTCGGCACCGCGACCGGTTGTCCCTCGACAGCCGACGAGCAGGCCGACACTGCCGACACTGCCAACGCGGCCACGAGCGTGGCGATCAGGGGCGTGTTCCTGCTGGTCATGGATCTAGCCTTTCACAGGTCGCGGTCAGTGCTCGTCGAGCAGCTCGCGTACCGCGTCGACACCGAGCTCGCGCTCCCACCGCCGCCGGCCCCCGCGGCGGCAGGCCAGGGTGATCGACTCGCGCTCCCAGTGGTCGAGGTTGCGGATCGTGCGTTGCACATCGGCCCACTCCTCGGCGTACCTGCGCACGGTGCTCGGCGCGATGTCGAACTCCTCGGCGAGTTGGTCGACGGGGGTGCCGTCCGCGACGGCGCGGGCGATGTCACGACGGGTGCCGGGGTCGGCGACGGCGTGCTGGAACGGGGTGCGTGAGGTCATGCGGACACCATGTTGCTGGTGTCGGGCAAATGGTGCGTGGGGCGCGGGTACGGCATCGGCGGGCGCTACGAGCTCAACCCGTAGCTCACGCCGTCTTGAGGCATCCGTGCTCGCGCGCGTACCGGATCACCGTGCTGCGCCCGACGCCGTACGCGGCCATCAAGTGCTGCAGCGGCTCGCCGTCGCGGTAGCGCTCCGCGATCTCGCGGCGGGCGGTGGGCGACATCTTGTGCGGCCGGGTCGGGTTCAGTCCCCGAGCCTTCCGCGCCGCACGAGAGGCTGCACGGCGCTCCCTCCCTACTTCGAGCTCGTACTCCGCGAGGGAGATCATGACGTTCGCCACGAGCCGGCCGGCGCTGGTGCTGGTGTCGACGCCGTCGCGCAGCGACCGGACCGCGATGCCCGCCGCCGTCAGCTCGGCGATGGTGGTGGCCACCTCGGCGACGGATCGACCGAGTCGGTCGATCGCCGCGACGACGAGGACACCGCCCTCGCCGCCTTCGTGGAGCCAGTCCACAGCGGCGGTGTACTCCGGGCGCTCGACGCCGGCCTTTCCGGACAGCTTCTCGGCGAACTCGCGATCGGGCGTGATGCGCGCGGCGGCGAGTGCGTCACGCTGCTGATCGAGGCTCTGCCCCTTGGTGCTGACGCGTGCGTAGAACGCGACCCGACTCATGTGTTGATCCCCCTGTGAAGCCCTGAAGAAGTGGTACCTAGATATGGTACCTCCTGACCTGCTGTTCAAGGAGGCTGCGACACCTGGTACCAGATTCTTAGATGTGGTACCTCGGGATGCGGACTTGATCCCGACGCGAGATAGAGTCTGGCCATGCAGCGCGGACACCAGCAACGCTAGCCGCACCTGATCCCCGGGTGCGGCGGTGTTGTCCCCGAGGAGGCCCCGTGCCCTTTCTGTCCCGCGTCCTGCTCTTCGCCGAGGCCGATGACGCATCCGAGATCGTCGCCGCGCTCGCCGCGCTCTCCGGAACCAGCGCTCCGACCTGGCTTCTGTATGTCCGCCGCGATGACACCGAGACCAAGGCCACGACTCTGCGCGTCGGCGACACGACGCTCGACGTCGCGATCGGCGAACGCGCTCTCCCCGTGGTGCTCGAGGTGACGGTGCCGGACCTCCACGCCGCGTTGGAACGCGTGCTTGCGGCTGGCTTCTCCGACTCGGTGTGGCCGCACGACGGCGACCCCGAGTCAGTCGCCATCGATGCCGGCGGCGTCCGGATCACGGCGATCACCGAGGCGGCGCTGATCGACCGCCGCGGCGCGTAGAGCTAGTGCGCCGGAATGGCACCCGGCAAGTCCGTCTGCTCTCGGCATCGATCTCCTGGGGTTCACTACTCACTGCCGGCCGCGACAGCTACTTGTACACGGACTGCGAGTCGACCTTGAGCCACCGGTCCGCGCGAGCGACGCTGAGGAGGGAGGGCAGTGGTGTCTGATTACTCGATCCGGTGCCGTCGCCTGGTTCGGTCGACGGTACGGGTACCCGGAGCTGGTTGAGTGCGTCCAGCTCCGCGTTGGTCGTACTTCCGGAGACCGGCCGCCTCTCCAGCCAGCCGAAGCGCGCAATCTGCTCCGCCGCACGTAGGACCGTCCGCCGCCGCGAGTTCGTAAGCTGCGCGAGAACCTCCGTGAGCTCGGGCAGCAGTTCGGAGACCACTGGGCCCGTCGCGACGCACCACAGCGCCAACGCCCACTCTGCTCGTTCGAGGTCGGAGTGGACTGTCCCCAGCTGCTCGCGCCACCAGCTGGCCTTGCCCGCGTTGGTCCGCGACTGCGCGAGGAGTTCGGACGGGTGACCTGTCGGCCCGAACGCGGTGGACTCGGGTCGCTTGGTGTGCGCGACCTTGAACGGGGACGCGGCGCCGATGATCGCGATCTCCGAAGCGGTCCAGCAGCGTCCGACATGATCGTGCACGGCTGTGGCTGTGTCGGCCCACGGGAAGGTGCTGCCCTTGTACCCGGGCTTGTACCCGCGCGTCTTGGCGATCTCCTCCCACGGCGAGTTGGCCTTCCGGAGTTGCGTGATGGCCTCAGACCGGCGGCGCTTCGCTCGGGCGTCACCGGAGATGAACCCGGTGGTGGAGCTGGTGAAGAACTCCCCGGGTGCCAGCGCCGCGGCGACTTGCGCTGGCATGGAGGAGGTCGACGTGACGCGCGGGCACTCGCCGTTCAGCACCGCGGCGAGCAGCGCGGTCTCGAACGAGTCTCCGGGGGTTGGGGCCAGGCCTGTACTGAGGAAGAGCTCGGCGGCGCCGTCCGAGAGGTCCATGTCCTCGAAGTCCACGGTGATCCCGGCTCCGGCTTCGCAACAGGCTCCGATCGCGAGCCACGCGTTCTGCTGCTCCGTGCCGATCGCTGCTGCGAGCTGCTCGTACCACCACTTCGCGAACTCGCTGCGCTGGTTGAGCAACTCGCGGAGCACCCGCACACGTTGAGGGTTGGCGGTGTCACTCGGGTTCTTGCTGATCAGTGTCGTCAGCCGTGACCACGTCGGGTCAGCGCCGGCGTCCGTGGGGTTTGGCAGCTCGGGCAGGTGCGTGATGTCTCGGCGGTCGAGCGCGGACAGTAGGACGTTCACCCCCGTGTCGGCGCAGAGTGCCGTCAGTACCTTGCGCGCTTCGTGTGGTCGACGCTGGAACACGCCGTCAGTCAGTAGTGCCCACGCGGCGAGGTACGACGCGGGCGCCGACGTGTGGGGCAACTCCTGCTCGATGCCGGCGGCCAGGACGTAGACGTCGCTGCCCTTCGCGTTGCCGCCGTAGAACCTGGCGGTGTTGAGCCAGTACGGGCGGCGTAGGAGCTCCCGCAGGACAATCGCCTTATCGAAGGGGGGGTTGTCCTCGCCTGCGTTCCGGTACAGGAACCGGGCGGCGAAGTACTCCCGGAGGGAGAGAACCTCGAACTCGTAGGTGCCGTCCACTTGGCTGGTCAGTGCCCATAGACGGTCGCTGATGCCTACGAAGAGCTCGTCCACAATCGACTCTTGGTTGCCGTAGGTGCGCTGGAAGTGGCGCATCGCTGCCTTGAGGTCGTTGATGCTCATGCGGCCGTTGATCTGCGACTCCTCGGTGTGCGCGTGCAGGTACCAACCGAGGAACGGGATGATCTCGAGCAGCTCCTCCTTGTGGTCGCGAACAGCCTTGGGGTGCTTGTTCGCCTCGCGGGCGAGGAGAAGGTCGACGTACGTGTCGTAGAGGTCGGTCCGCTGTGTCGGGGTGGCCGCGCCCTGACGGTGGAGCAGGTCCAGCAGGATCGTCAACTGCATCGGGTTGCCGGCGAGTTCGTGGATGTAGGGTTCGCGACTCTTCTCGTTGAAGCTCTTCCGCAGCTCCCGGCCGTCCTTGCCTCTGATTTCCCGGACCGCGCACCACTTGCGCAGGTAGTCTGCCCGTTGCTCGCCCGTGAGCTGCTTCAGCGTGATGATCTCGAACTTGTCCAGTGCCGGCTCCGGGAGCTCGCCCGCGCTCGGACGCGTGGTGACAACGACCTTGAGCGGCTCGGTGTAGGCCTTCCCTCGGCTGGCGAACGCGTCGATCTCGCTGACGACCCGCCGCCGGGTACTGGCGCTACCGACCTCATCGAGTCCGTCGAGCACAACGAGGCTGGGAACTCGCTCGAAGATGCCGTGCACGGTGTCGGCAGTGGCGGTGATGCCGCCGCTCGCGTGTGTCATGAGGTCAGCGATGAAGCACTCGACGGTCGCCTTCTCGCCCTTGCGCGCCCTATCCCGCTTCGGCTTGCGGTCATCGGACTGATCCCACACATCGATGCCCGCGAGCCACAGCGCGTAGTCGCTCAAGTCCAACCGGATCGGGAACCGAGGATTGTCCAGCGCAGGTAGCGTCTTGGGCCTCTCTGATTCCGGCACGAACGCGCTGCGGTGTACCTGGCAGATGTACTGGCTGAGGGTGGACTTGCCCTGGCCCGGAGCGCCTCGCACCAGCGTGAACGGCGCCGGCGTGTGTAGCAGGTGATGTGCAGCGCCGCCGAGTTCCGTCGAGGAGAGGCTCTGGGCGCGGGCCTTCTCCGGTGAGTGCACGAGCTCAGCGGTGACGTCGACGAAGAGGTCCACCATCCTCTTCCGGTCCACCTCGACCTGGCTGAACTTGACCCGCTGGTCGTCGTCCCACTGCGACGCGGCGACCTGTCGGATCAGCTTGCGATCCGCCTGGTTCTTGGTGGCTCCGACCTGTTCGGCGACTAGGAACCGGATCAGGTCCCAGCCGGCGAGCATGTCGGCGTAGGCCCACTTGACCGAGTTCTCGGAGTTGTCCAGCCACGAGTTGAGCGCCTCGCGCCAGATGCACGACATCTCCTCGAAGCCGAGCTCCTCGGCGTACGCGTCCAACTTCTTGTTCAGCGCTGCGAAGCTGCCGGTCCCAGGCTTAGCGGTGCTCGGCACGTTCGTCACCAGGACGTAGTGACGCACGCCTTCCGCCGCTAGCCGCCGCAGGTTGTCCAGCTCCTTCTTCACCACGGCGTCCAGCCAGCTGACGGGATTCTTCTCCGAGCCGGACACGGACCACTTGACCTGGTAGATCAGCACCGACGCCGGGCCGAGTTTGCGCAGGCCATCGATGCCGCCGTCGGCCTGGCGTAGCGCCATAGGCGTGAAGTTCGGGAACTGCGCGGCGAGCAGGGCGTTGACGAGCTGCTGGAAGTCGTGATCGCCCAGACGCTCGTATAGGTAGCGGTGTCGACTCTCGGGCACGGGGGGACTCCTCTGCTTCAACCCCGAGCGTGCCGGTACTGTCGTCGGGAACCTCGAATGCTCAGGGCCTATTCAACCCGGAATCAGCGACGCGATCGGGCAGGTTGGCGCGTGTACATGCGCTGGCGTCGCCGTCACAAGACCATGTGGTCACGGCGACCGAGTCGGCCGGTCTCCACCTGCCGCTTGTGCGACCTTCGAGGTCGAGCTGGCGCTAGCAACAGCTGGGGTCGAGCACCTTGCAGAGCGCGGTGAGCGCGTCGCGGCGGGGCGTGTGGTGCACGCTCATGCCCTGTCGCTCCGAGGTCACGAAGCCCGCGGTACGCAGTTGCCCGAGGTGATGGCTCACGGTGGACTCCGCGAGGTCGACCGCAGCTGCGAGGGAGCCGGTAGTGCACGGTTCGCCGCAGGTGAAGAGCAGGGACAGCAGCTTCACGCGGACCGGATCTGCGAGGGCCTTGAGGCGCATCGCTACGTCCAGCGCCGCCGCGTCATCGGCCGGTGCTGCGGCGACCGGAGCGCAGCAGACTGGGTCGGTCATGTCGATCACGGGCAGCGTCTTGGGCATGAAGCCGATCGTACGCACCTCGTTGACATATGTCGAAGAGGTGGCGTAGAACAGGTCGTGGAAGCGATTCGATAAACGTCTCAAAGCTACGGAGGTAGGTGCCATGTCCCGCACGCAGCTCGCCCTCAACGTCGACAACCTGGAGGAGTCGATCGAGTTCTACTCCAAGCTCTTCAACACCGAGCCGGCGAAGGTCAAGCCCGGATACGCGAACTTCGCGGTCGCCGACCCCGCGCTGAAGCTGGTCCTGATCGAGAATCCGGGCCACGGCGGAACGCTCAACCACCTCGGCGTCGAGGTCGAGTCCAGCGAGACGGTGCACGCCGAGATCGCGCGCCTCACCGAGGCCGAGATGTTCACCGAGGAGGAAATCGGGACCACATGCTGCTTCGCTACGCAGGACAAGGTGTGGGTGACCGGCCCGGGCGGCGAGCGGTGGGAGGTCTACACGGTGCTCGCCGACGCTGAGACCTTCGGTGGTGAGCAGGTCGCCACGACCGCCGCGTGCGACTGCGGCCCGCAGTGACCGCGCCCGCCACCGACCAACCGGTCGTCGGCAAGCTGTCGACCCTCGACCGGTTCCTACCCGTCTGGATCGTCGCGGCGATGATGGCCGGGCTGCTGCTCGGCCGGTGGATACCCGGCCTGAACACCGCGCTCGAGAAGATTCAGGTAGACGGCATCTCCCTGCCGATCGCCCTCGGGCTCCTAATCATGATGTACCCGGTGCTCGCGAAGGTCCGCTACGACCGCCTCGACACCGTCACCGGCGACCGCAAGCTCCTGCTGGGCTCGCTGCTGCTGAACTGGATCGTCGGCCCGGCATTGATGTTCGCGCTCGCCTGGCTGCTCCTGCCCGACCTGCCGGAGTACCGCACCGGGCTGATCATCGTCGGGCTCGCCCGGTGCATCGCCATGGTGATCATCTGGAACGACCTCGCCTGCGGCGACCGCGAAGCCGCCGCCGTCCTCGTCGCCCTGAACTCGGTGTTCCAGGTCATCATGTTCGCCGTCCTCGGCTGGTTCTACCTCTCGCTCCTCCCGGGTTGGCTCGGCCTGGAACAGACGACCATCAGCACCTCGCCGTGGCAGATCGCCAAGTCCGTGCTGATCTTCCTCGGCATCCCGCTGCTCGCCGGCTACCTGTCGCGCCGCATCGGGGAGAAGACCAAGGGCCGCGACTGGTACGAGGCGAAGTTCCTGCCCCGTGTTGGGCCGTGGGCGTTGTACGGGTTGCTGTTCACCATCGTCATCCTCTTCGCGCTCCAGGGAGAGCAGATCACCTCTCGCCCCTGGGACGTCGTCCGCATCGCGCTGCCGCTGCTGGCCTACTTCGCGATCATGTGGGGCGGCGGCTACCTGCTCGGCGCCGCGATGGGCCTGGGCTACGAGCGCACCACCACGCTCGCGTTCACCGCCGCGGGCAACAACTTCGAGCTCGCCATCGCCGTCGCGATCGCCACCTACGGCGCCACATCCGGACAGGCCCTCGCCGGCGTCGTCGGACCGCTCATCGAAGTGCCGGTCCTGGTCGCCCTCGTCTACGTCTCACTCGCCCTGCGTCGCCGTTTCCGTTCCGTCGGCGACGAACCCGCCGCCTCAACCGCTCCGAGGAGTTCCCACTGATGTCCAAGCCCAGCGTCTTGTTCGTCTGCGTGCACAACGCCGGCCGATCCCAGATGGCCGCGGGGTTCCTCGCCACCCTCGGCGGAGACCAGGTAGAGGTCCGTTCGGCCGGCTCCGCACCCGCGGACGCGGTTAACCCCGCCGCCGTGGCTGCCATGGCCGAGGTCGGGATCGACATCGCCGACCAGACCCCGAAGATCCTCCTCCCCGACACCGTCGAGTCCTCCGACGTCGTGATCACGATGGGCTGCGGCGACGCGTGCCCGTACTTCCCCGGTGTGCGGTACCTGAACTGGAAACTGCCTGACCCAGCAGGGAAAGACGTCGACTCGGTCCGGCCGATCCGCGACGAGATCGAGACACGGATCCGCGATCTACTCACCGACCTCGGAGTCACGCCCACCGCCCCTCCGCGAGCGGTGTAGAACCGCGCCTGCTGCTCCGATCACCAACCCGAGCAGTGGTCAGCGTCTTCTCCGCGGCGCCGGCACCTCTCGGTGCTGCAGCTGGTCGGCCGGCACCCGCATGGTGTGGCCGCAGCTCCGGCAGCAGTAGGTGCGGTTACCGGGAGTGCCCGGCTCCCACCCGACGAGCACTCGCTTCGGCCCGAACGGTGCACCGCACCGCTCACACCGCAGCGGAGGTACCTCAGCCCAGGGCATCGGCCAACCTGTCGCGGTGGGTCCGGAGCTGCGGCAGCACCCACTCGATCGTGCCGGAGGGCGGGCAGCCGTAACCGGTGAGCCACCGCTGAGCCGCAGCCTCAAGGTCGGCGTCCGTGTCCGTTGCGTTCACCGGGATCCGCTGCGCGACCGCGTGATCGAGGTC
Organism: Gordonia humi; assembly: GCF_014197435.1. Lineage (NCBI taxonomy): Bacteria > Bacillati > Actinomycetota > Actinomycetes > Mycobacteriales > Gordoniaceae > Gordonia > Gordonia humi. The sequence continues at coordinate 4,092,905 of NZ_JACIFP010000001.1, read as the reverse complement.
GAGCGTCTCCCCGACGGGAACCCACTGCAGCCAGACCGCGTCACTGGTCTCCCAGCAGCGCATCCGTCCCGGCATCGGAACCGGCGGCAGGGTGCTGGTGTGCGACTCAGGTGCGGGTTCTCCACCGAGCTCGGCGCGCATCTCGTAGAGGCTGCGCCGCCACGACGCGACCTGCTCGGCCAGGCGGTTGTGCACGACAGTCGCCTGCTTCCGCTGCGCCGCGAGGATCGTGCTCTCGATGTCGAGGTTTGAGGTGCGCGCGGTGACGGTGAGCTCGACGGTGCCGCCGCCGGGGATCAGGTCGGTCAGGGTCTTGGTGTCGGTCACAGTGCTTCCTTGCTCATGGGATCGGCGGCGCGCCAGCGCAGTCCAGTCGCGAGACCCTGCGCGAGTACGGGCAGCGCCATGGCCGGGGTGTAGAGGGACAGCCACTCGGGACTGAGGAACGCCGCGCCGAGGCCGGCGACCACGAGCAGCACCATGGCGACCGCGACGGCGAGGATGACGGCGAGGTCGGCGGAGGCGGTCACCGGTCACGCTCCTCGGGCTCCGGTGTGTACCAGGCGAAGGCTTCGTACCCGGCCTGCCGACCCGCGGGGATGCTCGTAATTACGTGACCACGCCCGCTGCTCCACGACCCACTCAGCTGAACGCGACCTCCCTCCGCTGCCCAGCGCTCGAGCGCCGCGGCGAGGATCCGCGGCCCGGCGATCCTCCAGTCGGCGATCGGATACGTCGACTCGACGGGCTCTGCCCGGCTGCGGTCAACGAGAACGACGCGATCACCATCGGCGCGCGGACGTTCGTGATAGCCCAGGGCGGAGTCGACCGCCTCCACGAGCTGGTCGAGGGAGCCGGACACCCGCAGGCGCACGGCGTAGGCATCGTCGGGCCCACCGCGGCGCAGCAAGGACATGACTCGCTCGTGTACCGCCATCATCTCCGCGTCGACGGCGTCGAGGAGCGCGAGCCGACGCCGGTAGCGCTCGGTCTCAGCCACGCTTCGCCGCCCACCGCTTGTACCAATCGCTCCGCTGGTCTTCCACGAGGGCCTCAGCCGCGACTCGTTCCGCGTCCGCGGCCGCCGCATCGACCGCCTCGTTCAGCCGCTTCATCGCTTCGGTCACCGCCACCACGCTGAGGATGCTCCGCTCCCGCTTCGGGATCAGCGCGAGGATCTGCCCCTGGATGACCTGCATCTGGGCGTCGATTGCGTGCACACACTCGGTCGAGTTCCTGCACCACGCGACCGCGGCCTGGTCGCCGCGCGCCTCGGCGTCGGCACGCATCTGGGCGAGATACCTGATCAGGTCGGTGTCCGTCATGCACCGATCCTCTCTTGAGGGACTGACGGGTACCGAATGGACTTGAGCGACTGCAGGTTCCGATGCAAGTGCAACCGCGACGTGCATCGCGAACTCCGTCGACAGTGTCAGCCCGCCGCGCCATGATCAGGGCATGAACACCGAGGATGACCACCCGGAGTTGGCACCGATCCTGCGCCGGATCCCGCCGGAGTGGGGCCGGAACATCGAGATCGGCCCCGGCTGGCACTCGATCCTGGTCGACCTCGACAAGGTGCTCGCGGAGGTCGACCCGGACTACGTGGTGCATCAGATCAAGGAAGAGGGTGGCGACTTGGACTTCCGCTTCGACTCCGGCCACACCGACCGCTACCAGCAGATGCGCGCACTCGTTCGTGCCGCCGAACAGCGGGCGTCTCACCTGTGCGAGGAGTGCGGGAAGACCGGGGTGCTGCACCGGTCGCGGGACGGAGCCGTTCGCCGGCTCTGCGTGGAGTGTGCCGCCGCAGCCCAGCAGGGCTACCAGGCGGTGAGCAGCGATCTCGAGACCCGGGCCGCCCTGTACCGCGTCGCTCAGCAGGCAGCCGCGCTGCATCGCCTCCTGACCTCGCTGCCGCCGGACGCGTCCAGGCGCATCAGCGCTGGTGAGATGGACAGGGTCTCGCAGCTCGCGTCGCATGCCCTCTGGGCGAGCACGGCAGACCTGCACGAACGCGGAGAGTACGCCTACGCGAAGCAGGTGGTCGCGCGGGCGGCGGAGCTCGCGGCCGGGGAGGAGGCGCCGTGACGCGGGCGCTGGAGAGCACCCGCACCGGGAACGTCATCCGGGTGGAGTTCGAGGACGGGCGCGTCGCCGAACTTCCCTGCCACGCCGCGTTGATCGGCAACCCGATCGCGAGGCAGATCAGTGGTTGGGCGGTGTACCGCCGCCAGGAGCCGTGGCGGCTCCTCGACGCCGGTGAGCACGCGGCTGAGCTGCGGGAGATGCTCGCGGCGATGCCGGAGGCGGACAGGTTCTTGTCAATCGGTCCCGGCTGGTACGCGCTGACGGCGCAGTGTTGGAGACAGCTCAAGAAGATCGATCCGGAGTGCGTCGTGGGCGAGGTGAAGTCGAAGTTCGGGGAACTGCGCATCTCCGCGTGCGACCAGGACGGGCAGCCGGTCGCGCGCTTCGGTGGCCCGATCGGCTGGGCACGCAAGCAGAGCCTTCGCACGTGCGAGTGGTGCGCGGGACGGATCCCCGCGGTGCACCGGGGCGACGGCCAACGGCGGCTCTGCAGGCCGTGCCGCGACTTCGCCGAGGCGTGGGCGCTGGCGCGGGAGGGGCGCATCAGGATCAGCGCCCCGACGATGCGCGAGCTGAACCCGCGGATGCAGAAGCTGCTGAGCGAAGGCTGGAGCATGGTGCGGATGGATAAGCCGATCGCGGAGGGGCCGGGCCGCGCAGTTTCCGCCTGGTTCGAGCGGCAGAGCAGGGAGGGACGCTGATGGCGGAGCGCGACGACAGCCATTGGGAGGGCATGAGCGCGTCGATCGAGCGCGGCGAGTACACGGTGGCGGGCCCGGTTGAACTGGGACCCGCAGCGGTGACCGACGACGCCACGTCCCCGCCACCGACCACCGTTGCCGAACTGCGGCGCCTACTCGACCATCTCCCGCCCGGGATGCCGGTCCTCGTCGACGGTTGCGAGGCGGCATTCGCGGCGATCGGCGCTGTGGTGATCACCGAGGTGGTGGAGCTGAGTGGCAGACCTAGCTATATGGGCAGGTTCGAGCACCCCGCCGATGCCGCACGAGCGGTGGCCGGTGAGGACGCGGCGGCATGGAGGATCACTGAGCCGGGACCGCTGCCACAGCGAGTGGGCGAGCCCGTGGTGGCGCTGGTGCTGAGGCGAGAGGTGCGAGAAGTGGACGAGTAGGAGCGGCGGGACGACACAGAACAGGGGCGGTTACGGAATCCCGTAACCGCCCCTGTTCTCTGGTGAGCCATCTACGCCGCGTGCTTGTCTGGCCGTACCGGTTCTCCGACGGACTCCAGATCGGCGACGGCGATGCGCAGGCCGCCGGACGGCATCTTGCGGGCCGGCAGCGCACCGCTGGTGATCCAGCGGCGCACAGTCCAGTGGGACACATCCATCAGCTGCGCGGCGTGCTCCACGGAGATGTAAGAGGGGGCGACGCCCCCGACGGTGAGGGAACTGAGGTCGAGCTTCGACACGGAGATCTCCAGGCATCGTGAACGATGCTGGCCCGCCCCCGGAAGCCCCCTCCGCGGCGGGGTCCGGGCGATCCACCAGCTGCCTGGCACGTGCCTGTGCGCATCTCTCGATGCGCGGTCGCGCGCGGACTCGCGACTGGTTACATTGTGCAGGATTAGCGCGACAACTCCGTGCGATGCGCGCGGCGACCGGTCCGCATGATGAGCATGTGTGTGGGGCACGAATGGGGCACGAGGTGGAGCACCTCTCCGGGCTTGGTTGATCTACCTGCGGAGATGCAGATGCTTGGAACTGCGTCAGCTGCATGCTGTGATGCAGTTGCATCGGCAATCCTGCTGAAAAGAAACTTGGCTTGCCTCCGCGCCAACGGAGGCAAGCCAATCACTGCGCCCGAGGGCCGAGTGGACCTTTCAGAGTCACTCGCCTACTCGAAGTCGGTGTATTCGGGCGGGTGGAACACATTCCACTGTTCGTCGAGGGTGTAGGCGGCGATATCACGTCGGACATTACGACACGCATCGTGTTCGATGCGCTGGCCGAATTTACGCACCGCATGATGGACAAGTACCCGGTGTTGCGTGCGTCAGCAAGCATTCACCGAGCGCGGTGCTGGGACTCGGAGCGCCGTGACTGGGTGACTCGTGATCTTTACCTGCCGCACGTGGGCGGCAAGCCGCTCCTGCTCGTCCCTGAAGAATGGGCAACAGGCAATCTTCTGATGTCGGCCGGGCGGTTCTACTCGACAACTGTCCTGTCCTACGTCCAGGGGGAGTACACGAGCGTCGGCGTGAACGGAAGGCTGAACAAGCCGACCAAGCGCGCTCTACGAGACGGCGGGGCGGCACCAGTCGGCCGTGTCACGAATATCGAGACGACGATGCGGGCGATGGCGAATACGTTAGATCTGGTGGCCGAGTTCGAGAGTTTCGTTGCTAGCAAGCACGGGCAGGCTGCGTAACGCTACGTTGCTAGCCCTGGCATATCCTTGCGCGTCGGCGTTGCGGACCGAACTCTGAAGGTCTGGCAGATATAGGAGATGTAGGGGATCCTCTCGTCGAGCGCGAGGATCCCCCACATCTTTGTGCGGAGGTCGCCTTCCCTGATCGCGATCAGGTGTGTACTCGGCTCGGATTACGCCGAATGTCGGTCGAGGTACTCGCTGATCGCGGCGCGGACGACGGCTGAAGTCGACTCCCCGCGGCGGTTGGCGTACGAAGTGAGCTGGTCATCGAGCGCTCTGGGTAGTCGGACTGCGCGGAGGGGTGACGACCCGCGAGGCCGAGTCGGTCGGCCCATCGGCAGCGAATGGGATGCGGGAGTGAGTTCTGTGGTTTCTGGCGCGATATCGAAGTCACCTCGTTCGAAGTCGTCCGCAAGTGCGTCCAGGGCCGGGTCGTCGGTCATTGTCGTCTCTCCTGTCTTCGCTGTGTCCTGCCTGCGGTGAAGTCTGCGGCGGTACCGATCGTGTCGCGCACCTGATCTGCTGTCGTCTGGCGAAGCAGCATCGCATGAAAGACCTCCCATGCGGGCTCCGGTGTCAATTCGGCGGCGACTTCGATCAAGGCTTCTCGGTCGATCTGCCCGATGATCAGGTAGACCTCACGCCATGGATCTCGACGCGAGACAGCTCGCGAGCGGTATCGAGGGAATTCGATGACTGCTCGAATCTCGTCCGGGGTGATGCCGTGTCGGAATGCCGACTCGTTGAACCGGATCGGTATCCCCACGGAAGAAGTGTATAACACTTTGTGATGACGTGTCGGTGGACGCGGTAGTCCTCGGGCGTGTCGCGGGCAGGGCGTCATGCATCCTGGTCGGCCACCCGGGCTGTACGCCTTTCCGGAATCCCGCGGTTCGGGCCGGCGGCTTTGGTGTGCGAGGGACGTGCTCGGCGACGGCCCGGCGCGCGCTGGTCTGGCGTTCGACGATCGTCTGACATCTGTGACTCCTCGAGTGGTCTGCGATGCACCCGCGGATATAGGCGGACTTAAATGTTTCTGTGAGCGGAACGCCTCAATGTAGGCTGTGAAACCGGCCTAGCCTTCGTTTTATCGCGATAGACCGCGAGTATCTGAGGTTTGGTGATGCCGCACACATGATGTTGTGCTACGGTTTCATCATCGAGAAAGAAGATATGTTTCTCTCAACGGAACGGAGTCGCAGTGACTGAACCAGCACCGCTCGACGGCGTTCGGGTACTGGATGTCTCGACGATCCTTGCCGGTCCGCTGGCGTGTCAGATCCTCGGAGACTTCGGCGCCGACGTCATCAAGATCGAACACCCGAAGTACGGCGACAACATGCGCGGCCACGGCCGCAGCAAGGACGGCGTCCCGATCTGGTGGAAGGAGATCAGCCGCAACAAGCGGACCGTCGCACTGGATCTGAAGGATCCCCGCGGCGGCGAGGTCTTCCGTAGGCTCGCCCGTACGGCCGACGTCATCGTCGAGAACTTCCGTCCCGGCACATTCGAGCGGTGGGGACTCGGCCCCGACGTCCTCCTCGAGGAGAATCCCGGTCTGGTGCTCGTCCGCCTCACCGGCTTCGGACAGACCGGTCCGTACTCGTCGCGGGCCGGCTTCGGAACTCTCGTCGAGGCGATGAGCGGCTTCGCGGCGGCGACCGGGCAGCCCGACGGTCCGCCGACCCTGCCCGCGTTCGGTCTGGCCGACAGCATCTGCGGCATCGCCGCATCGAGTGCGATCACCATGGCGCTGCGCCACCGCGATCGCACCGGCGAGGGGCAGGTGATCGACATGAGCCTGCTCGAGCCGATCATGGCGGCCGTCGGCCCCGGGCCGACTGTCTACCAGCAGCTCGGCGAGATCGGCAAGCGCAACGGCAACCGGTCGACGAACAACGCCCCGCGCAACATCTACCGCACCAGCGACGACGGCTGGGTCGCCGTCTCCACCAGCGCCCAGCGGATCGCCGAGCGCGTGATGGAGCTGGTCGGACATCCCGAGGTGATCGGTGAGCCGTGGTTCGCCTCCGGCGGCGGCCGGGCCGAGCACGTCGACATGCTCGACGACTACGTCGGCGGGTGGATCGCCCAGCGCACCCGCGATGAGGTCATCGACGCCTTCACCGAGGCCGGCGCCGCGATCGGACCCGTGTACGACGCGAAGGACATCGTCGAAGACCCGCACATCCGGGAGACGGAGATGCTCGTGGAGGTCGACGACGCCGACCTCGGTCCGCTGCTCCAGCACAACGTCATGTGGCGGATGAGCAGGTCGCCCGGCGAGATCCGGTTCACCGGACGCGACCTGGGCCAGGACACCGAAGAAGTACTGACAGACGTCGGCATGGCCGCCGACGAGATCACCGAACTGAAGGAGAACGGGGTCATCCGATGACCGATGCATTGCTCGGAGCGGTCCAGCAGGGACTCGAGATCGTCGACATGGGCCGCGAACTGCGCGTCGGCATGCCGCAATCGCCGAACCACCCGCAGTTCTGGCACACCCTCCCGCGCCGCCACGGCGACATGACGCGCGCCGACGGCGGCAGCGCGGCCAACGACATGATCACGATGGGCACCCACGTCGGCACTCACATCGACGCGTTGGCGCACGTGTCCCACGACGGGAAGATGTACGGCGACGTCGACGCGGCACAGGCCGGGGTCGGCGGCAAGTACGTGGAGCTGGGCGTGCACACGATCGAGCCGATGGTGCGACGAGGAGTGCTGCTCGACATCGCCGGACTCAAGGGCGTCGAATGCCTCGACGGAGGCACCGAGATCACCGTCGACGACCTGGAGGCCGCGCAGTCCGCCGCGTCGGTCACCGTCGACGAGGGCGACGTGGTCCTCATCCGCAGCGGCTGGGGAAGCAAGTTCCCCGACGGCGCGCCGTACGTCGGCGGACCGACCGGTGTCCCCGGCGTCGGTGAGGCCGGCGCCCGGTGGCTCGCCGAGCGTCGTGTCCACGCGGCGGGCGCCGACACCATCGCCTTCGAGCGGCTCGCACCCGGCGAGGGCCACGCACTTCTGCCCGCGCATCGCGTCCTGCTGGTGGAGAGCGGAATCTACATCATCGAGGCCATCGACCTGGAGGAGATCGCGGCCAAGGGCTGGGCCGAGTTCACCTTCGTCCTCGTCCCGATGCCGATCTTCGGTGCGACCGGCTCCCCGGTGCGGCCGCTGGCGGTGCGCACCCGATGACCGATCAGACTCTGGCGCGTCGGCTCGCGGCCTTCGCGGTCGGCACCTCCTACGACGCCCTTCCCGACGACGTCGTCGCGAGCGTCAAGATGCGTGTGCTCGACACCCTGGGCATCGCGACCGCCGCGAGCACGCTGGAGACCTCCCGCGCCGCGCGCGAGTGGGCCCGCCGCCAGGGGGTGGCCCGCGACGGGCTCGGCACGTCCGGCATCGGTGTCGCCGAGCCGCTGCCCGCCGCTCAGGCCGCGTTCGTCAACGGCGTGCTCGCGCATTCGCTCGATTACGACGACACGCACTTGCCGTCGGTCCTGCACCCGAGCGCCTCGGTGGTCCCGGCCGCACTCGCCGCGGCCGAGCGGTCGGGCGCCGACGGTCGCGACATGATCCGCGCGATCGCCGTCGGACTCGAGGTGTGCGTCCGCATCGGCATGGCGGGCTACGACCGCGAGGCGGGCAACTCGACGTTCTTCGAACACGGTCAGCACGCGACGTCGATCTGCGGCGCCATGGGCGCCTCCGTCGCGGCGGCCCTCCTCGACGGCGCCGACGAGAAGCGGATCGTCGACACCCTCGGCGTCACCGCGTCGATGGCCGCGGGCATCATCGAGGCCAACCGCACCGGTGGCACCGTCAAGCGCATCCACTGCGGGTGGGCCGCGCACGCGGCGATCAGCGCCGCCGAACTGGTGGGCCTGGGCCTGACCGGCCCGCCGACCGTCCTCGAAGGCCGCTTCGGCTTCTTCCAGGCATGGCTCCACGGAACGTTCGACGCCTCGGAGATCACCGACGGTCTGGGCGTCGAATGGTCGGTGCCCGGCATCTTCTTCAAACCGTACCCGGCCAATCACTTCACGCACGCCGCCGTCGACGCGGCCGCGGCGCTGCGCGAGCAGGGCGTCACGGTCGACGACATCGCCGAAATCGTCCTGGGCGTGCCCGAACAGAACAAGCGCACGATCGGTGAGCCGATCGAGGTCAAGCGCACCCCGGAGACCGGATACATGGCGCAGTTCAGCGGACCGTACGCGGTGGCGCTCGGACTGCTCGGCGGATCCGGGCTCGGCGCAGGTCTCGACGACTACAGCGACGAGTTGGCCCAGGACTCGCGTCGCCGCGAGATCATGGCCAAGGTCGACGTCGTCGCCGACGCGCGCTGCACAGAGATCTTCCCGCGTCAGTTCCCGGCGGTGCTCACCGCCCGGCTGGCCGACGGCAGGGAAGTCGTGACCGAAGTGCTCACGACACGGGGCGGGCCCCAGCGGCCGCTGTCCTTCGAGGAACTGACCGCCAAGTTCGCAGACAACGCCCTGCGCGTGCTCTCGAACGACGAGGCGGAACGGTTGGCGGCGACGTGCCGTCGACTGGAAGAGTGCGCCGACCTGCGGGAACTGATGTCCCCGCTCACCGGAATCGACGCCTGAGACCTCGGCTCGCCTCGCGACGAGCCGAACCGACTGATAGCCGAGTTTTTAAGGAGCGAGGACAAATGACTGAATTCGATCTGGTCATCAAGGGCGCCCAGGTCGTGCGTCCCGGCACGGAGGCACCCGAGGTGCTCGACGTGGCGGTGTCGAACGGGAAGTTCGCCGCCATCGAGGCCGACATCGACGCCGCGCGCGCCGCCGAGGTCGTCGACGGGGCGGGCAAGCACCTGTTCCCGGGCGTGGTGGACGTCCACCAGCACTGGGGCATCTACAACACGTTGTCCGAGGACGCGGCCAGCGAGAGCAAGGCGTCGGCGCAGGGCGGTGTCACCAGCGGCATCACCTACATGCGCACCGGTGCGTACTACATGAACAAGACCGGCCCCTACAACGAGATCTTCCCGGAGGTCCTGGAGGCCACCGAGGGCCGTGCGTACACCGACTACGCGTTCCACATCGCTCCGATCATGAAGGAGCACATCGACGAGATCCCCGACCTGATCGGCAAGTTCGGTGTCCCGTCGTTCAAGATCTTCATGTTCTACGGCGCCCACGGTCTGCACGGCCGCTCGAGCAACCAGGCGTCGTTCCTGATGCTGCCCGAGGACCAGACCTACGACGTCGCGCACTTCGAGTTCGTCATGCGCGGCATCGAGAAGGCCCGTCGCGATCCGCGGTTCGCCAAGGACAAGGACAACATCTCGCTGTCGCTGCACTGCGAGACCGCCGAGATCATGCGTGCCTACACCAAGCTGGTGGAGGACGAGGGCAAGCTGACCGGACTCGAGGCCTACAGCGCCTCCCGTCCGCCGCACTCGGAGGGCCTGGCCATCACGATCGCCTCGTATCTCGCGCACGAGACCGAGCTGCCGAACATCAACCTCCTGCACCTCACCTCGCGCAAGGCCATCGAGGCGGCGATGACCATGCAGCAGGCGTTCCCGCACATCAACTTCCGTCGCGAGGTCACCGTCGGCCACCTGCTGGCCGACTTCGAGACGGCCGCTCCGGGCGGCAAGGTGAATCCGCCGCTGCGGTCGCGCGACGACGTCGAGTCGCTGTGGGAGCATGTGCTCGCGGGCGACTTCTCGTGGGTCACGTCCGACCACGCGTGCTGTAAGGACGAGGCCAAGTTCGGTGAGCCGCGCGAGGACGTGTTCCTGCAGAAGTCGGGCTTCGGCGGCGCCGAGTACCTGCTCGCGGGCATGGTCAGCGAGGGGCGCAAGCGCGGTCTGAGCTACCCGCGCATCGCCGAGCTCGTCTGCAAGAATCCCGCCGACCGCTACGGCATGGCGAACAAGGGCGACCTGGTCGTCGGCTGCGACGCCGACTTCTGCCTGCTCGACGACACCGTCGACTACACGGTGCACGCCGAGGACTCGCTGTCGACGCAGGAGTACACCCCGTTCGAGGGCTTCAACCTGACCGCCAAGGTCACCGACACCTTCGTCCGCGGCAACGGTGTCTTCCGCGACGAGCAGATCGTCGGTGAGCCCGTCGGCCAGTACGTCCGTCGTTCGGGCGTGCAGGACTGATCCACCCGGATACGCTCCCTCCCGAGCAGAAGGGGCGCGACCGTCACGGTCGCGCCCCTTCGTCGTACCGGTGCCCGTTGCCGACGACGGCGGCAGCCGACACGCGTCAGGCGCGGTGCAGGGTCTCGCGCGCGGCGCGGATCACCGCGGCGTCGATGAGGCGGCCGCCCGCGTCGACGGTGACGCCGCCGTGTGCGGCGTCGAAGCGGTCCAGAACGTCGCGAGCGGCGGCGACGTCGTCGTCACTCGGCGTCAGAACGTCGTGGATCACCGGGATCTGTCCCGGGTGGATCGCCGTGCGGGCACGGAAACCGAGGTCGATCAACTCGCGCGTGGTGCGCGCGAAGGAGTCCAGGTCACGGAAGTCGGTGGAGGTCGGAGCCACCGGGGCGGGCAGCCCGGCCGCGGCGGCGTGCAGGACGATCTGGGCGCGCAGGCCGATCACCGCGGACGCCGTCGCCGCGCTGCGCACCATCCGCAGATCACCGAGGAGGTCCACCTCGCCGACCGCGAACGTCGTCAACCGAGGATGCCGCGCCAGCGTGGGCAGATCGACGATCGCTGCCGCGTCCTCGATCAGGCCGACGACCGGGATCGGCTCGACCCCGCGCTCGGCCTCGAGTCGGTGCAGAAGCGCGGTGATCCGATCGAGGGCGTCGACGCCGCATTTGGCGAGCAGGATGCCGGCCAGACCGGGGCGGACGACGGCGTCGCAGTCGTCGTCGAGGAACGTCGGATCCACTCGGACCCAGACCTGCGCGCGGTCGGTGCCGTCGCCCGGACCGTCGAGGAACTCGCGGACGGCCGCGCGGGCGGTCTCCTTGTCGGTCAGGGGGACCGCGTCTTCCAGATCGAGGACGACGGCGTCGGCCGGTCCGGCGACGGCCTTGCCGAACAGATGCGGTTTCACGGCCGGGACGTAGAGGAACGAACGGGGGAGGAGGGAGGCCACGGGTGTCCTTTGTGCGAGTCAGGCGCGAAGACCGTCGGTGATCGCGCGTGCGGCGTCCACGACGAGAGCTCCGTGCTCTTGGTGAGTGTCGAAGGAGTAGCGGAAGGCCGGACCGGACGAGCTGATGGAGCCCATGACATTGCCCGCGGCGTCGAAGAACGGGGCGGCGATCGCGGCCGCGCCGGTGTTGCGTTCGTTGAGCGAGAGCGCGTAACCGCGCTCCCGGATCAGATCGAGTTCGTGACGGTAGGCGTCCTCGTCGAAGTCGGTGTGCATCGCGCGCAGATCGTGCACCGCGTCGTCGATGAAAGATCCGGGCAGGAAGGCGAGGATCGCGCGGCTGGAGGCACCCGAATGCAGTGGCAGCCGGACGCCGATCTCGACGATCATCTTGACCTCCTGCGGCGACTCGAACTGGTCGAGGTAGATGCGCTCCTTGCCGGTCAGTACCGACACCGTGGCCGTCTCCTGGGTCTGGGCGCGGAGGCGACGCAGCACGGGGGCCGCGATCGAACGCACGTCCACCTGGCTGAACGCCCGCGCAGACAGCGCGATCGCCGCCGGGCCGAGGGTGTACTCGGAGCCCTCCGGCACCGTCTTGAGCAGTGATCGGGAGACCAGTGATCGGAGGATGCGATGCACCACGGCCTTGCTCAGCGACAGCTGCCGGGCGATCATCGACACTCCGAGCGGAGTGTCCGAGCGAGCGAACAGCAGGAGGACGTCGGCCACGCGATCGGCCGACGACGTGCCGCCGGTCTCGGGGAGTGGTTCGGACATCGGCGTCCCGCCTTTCGCTCGGGGGCCGCGGCTCATCGCACACCGTCGCGAAGGCGCGGCCGCGTTCGGCCTGTCGGTGTCACTATAAACAAGGTCCTCACCGCTCTCGGTCCGGTATCGGGCGAACGCGGCGCAGCAGCGATCCGATGTCGGCGGGGCGCCCGGTGGACGTCAACGCCGCGACGGCGTCGAGCACGTCGCCCGCCCACGTCGATCCGCCGACGGCGAGCAGCCTCGCCGGTTTCGCGGCGACCACGGGATCGGCGAGCGCGTCGGGTCCGTCGCCGCGCGGCGGACCGGACGCTGTCTCGGTCAGCGACCGTCCGTCGGTGAACCGTACGGTGACCACGGCAGGCCTGCCGTCCGGATACCCGGCGTCGAGATCTCGATCGTGCTCCACGACGACGCGGGCGGCGAGTGCTCGGAGAGCCTGGTCGTCGAGTGCGGCGCGACCGAATGCGTCGCCGGTCGACCCCGTGGCGGTCAACCCGGCGGCGACGGTCCACGGGATGCTGAACCGCGCGGCGAGCTCGCCCGTCGGCGCGGACTCGTCGAACGATGCGGCCGCGGCGTATGTGCGGACCCGGACCGATTCGATCAGTGCCGGATCCCACGGGCCTCGGCGGGCGAGGTCCTCCACCGCGTCGTTCACACCGTGCAGCAGGGCGCAGGTGGGGTGGCGTTTGAGGTAGCCGTCGAGGACGGTCCATTCGCCGTCGGCGGCGAGGGCGTCGAGGCGCCGGGCGAATCCCGCCGGATCGGCCGCGGTGATGCGCGCGAAGTGGAGTTCGAGAGTACCCGGCGCGGCGCGCACGCCGGCAGCCGCGGCCTGTCCGCCGAGGACCGCGTGCAGCGCGGCCGTCGCCAGATACATGTTCTGCGCCGTGCGTCCGGTGAACACGGTTCTCGCATCCGGTGCGAGTGGCAGCGCCGCGGCGACGTCGACGGCCGCCGCGACCGCGGTCCGATCGCCTCCGGTCAGAAGGTGTGCCACACCCGCGGCGGCGCCGACACTCGCCCATGTCCCGATGTCGTGCACATTCGGGGGTGTGCCGTCCATCGCGACGCCGATGCGCGTGCCGATCTCGTAACCCGCGAGGACCGCCGACAGGGTCGACGGGCCGTCCGCGCCGACGGACTCGGCTACCGCGAAGACGGCCGGGACGACGTGGGAACCCGGATGGCCGCGCGCACGACGGTGTCCGTCCTGGAGCTGTTCGCGGGCGATCGATGTCGCGTTGAGGTATGCGGCCAATGCGGGCGGAGCGCCCGCGGACCGTCCGATAACGCTGCTCGGGCCACTGTGGTGTCCGTCCTCGATCATCCCGCCGAGTGCAGCGGTTCGCAGCTCGTGGACGTCCGAGTGCGCGAGCCCGGCCGTCGCCGCACTCAGGACATCGGCGATCATCGCGCACGCTCGGCGGCCGACCGGTGGCGACTGCGCGGGCCAGTCGACGTCTATGACCGCCGAGCAGATCGACTCTGCGAGAATCTCGGAACAAGTTGAATCTGTCATGTTTCTCTCAGCGGAACAATAGTCGGTTCTGGTGTATCGCGACTCATTCATATCATTTCCGCGCGGCTTCTAGCGGCAATGCCTGTAATCGGGTCGGTATTCGTCGGGGCTGGTTGTATGTGACACACGCTTGTGGTGAGTGGAGTCACATGTTAAATTGAAGATCCAATCACTAGCGTTCCTATCAGCGGAACGCAGTCAGACGGCCTCGATCATCGATTCGGGGTCTGGACCGAACGAGGTCAGGAGCAGTCGGAATGAGAAAGCGGAAGTTCGTCACGGCCGTCGCCGTCGCGCTCGGAGTCGCGTTGACGGCCACCGCCTGCAGCGCGTCCGGCAGCGGTGACGACGTCATCAAGATCGGCACTGTGCACCCGTTGACGGGAGTCAACGCGGGAGACGGTGCGCAGCTGGAGAACGGTGCGAAGCTCGCCGTGCGCGACATCAACGCGGCGGGCGGCATCAAGGCGCTCGGCGGCAAGGAGCTCGCGATCGACCCCGGTGACACGAAGGGGTCGGCCAAGACCGGGCAGAGTGAGGCGCAGCGCCTGGTCAGCGGCGGCGCCGTCGCCCTGATCGGCAGCTATCAGAGTGCGGTCTGCGCCAACGTGGCGGTGGTCGCCGAGCGCAACAAGGTCCCGTATCTGATGGACATCTGCGGCGACAACTCGATCCTCGAGAACGGCTACAAGTACACCTTCCGCATGCAGCCGCCGAACTCCCGGTTCGGCGCCAGCACCGCGGACTACGTCAAGGCCGTCGCCGAGCAGGCGCACCGGCCGATCACCAAGGTCGCCTACCTGCACGAGAACACGGCCTTCGGCAACGGCGTGTCGAAGGCGTTCGCCGCCCGCGCCGCCGAGATAGGTCTCACGATGGGACCGTCGATCAGCTACGACGCCGCCAGCGTCTCCGACCTCACGACCCAGATCGCGCAGGTCAAGTCGAGCGGCGCCAGCATCCTCGTGATCTCCGGCTACTACCGTGACGGCGTCCTGGCCGCGAAAGCGGTCCAGACCGTCAAGCCGAACCTCGACGCCGTGGTCGGTGCCGCCGACGGCGCCTTCGACCAGCCGCAGTTCCCGACGGACGCGGGCCGTGCGGGCAACGGCTACTTCGATGTGAACTACCACATCAACGACAAGAGCAAGAAAGGGCAGGACTTCGTGAAAGCCTATACAGCCGAATACGGTGATGCGCCGCGTACCGGCGCGGCGCTGGCCTACGACTCGGTCATGGTGATCGCCGCGGCGATCGAGAAGGCGGGGTCGGACGACCCGGAGGCCATTCGCAACGCGCTCGGCAAGACCGACGTGACGCCGGTGGTCCTGTCCGACGGCCCCGTGCGGTTCAGCGAGACCGGTGAGAACCTGTCCACGCTTCCGGTCCTGACCCAGGTGCTCGACGGAGCGCCGCACGTCGTCTTCCCGGAGCAGTTCGCGACGAAGCAGATCGTGTTCCCGGCGGGACCGGGCCGATGAGTCCGACGCAGACCGACACGAACACGCTCGCCTCGATCGACGAGGTGGAGGCGGGCACTGGCGCCCGGCTGATGAAGAACCTGCGCTCGTCGACACCGGCCCTGATCATGCTCCTGGTCCTGGTGGCACTGTTCGTCGCCGCCCTGCTGCGATCGGGCAGCATGGCGATCACCGGACAGGCTCTGCTCACCGGCATCGTCACCGGCGGCGTCTACAGTCTCCTGGCGATGGGCCTGACCCTGATCTTCGGTGTCCTCGACATCGTGAACTTCGCCCACGGCGCCTTCCTCACGGTGGGTCTGTTCGTGACCTACCAGGTGGTCGAGTCGACCGGGTGGAATCCCTACTTCGCCCTGCCGATCGCGATCGCGGCGCTGTTCATCATCGGCATGGCGGTCCAGTTCTTCCTGCTGCACCGCACGATGGGCGGCGGACTGGAGAGCCAGTTGCTGATCACCCTCGGTCTGTCGCTGCTCATCGCGAACGTGCTGCTGATGATCTTCCGCGGCGACCCGCTTTCGGTGAACCTGACGTCCGATCCCGGCGTGAACATCCTCGGTGCCGTCGTCAGCCGATCGCATATCATCGCCTTCGTCGGAGCGCTGATCCTGGCGGGCGTGGTCTACCTGGTCCTGGACCGCACCCCGTTCGGTCGAGCCATCCGCGCCGTCGCCGCCAGCAGTCAGGGCGCCGGTCTCGTCGGCATCAACGTGCGCACCGTGTACGCGGTCACCTTCGGTCTCGGTGCCGCATGCGCCGGCGCCGCGGGCATGCTGATCGCGCCGTTCACCACCATCACGCCGACCGCGGGCGATCAGTTCAACATCCTCGCGTTCGTCGTGGTCGTCATGGGCGGTCTCGGCAACGTGATGGGTGCACTCATCGGCGGTCTGATCGTCGGTCTCGTCGAGCAGCTCGGCGGTGTGGCCCTCGTCGGGCAGAGCCCGCTGCTGGGAGTGTTCCTCCTGTTCCTGCTCATTCTGTTGATTCGTCCGCAGGGACTGTTCGGAGGTAAGAGTTCATGACCACCAACCTGCTCACGAGGATGTCGCCCAAATCGCCGGTCGGCGCGGACGGATCCCGGAATCTCACCCGGCCGTTGATCTACCTCGGCGTCTTCGTCGTCGTCGCGGCGTTCGCACCCTACGTGCTGCCCGAGTCCCGTCAGGCGGTCGCCGTCAACGTGCTGATCATCGCGATGATGGGCATCGGCTGGAACCTGATGAGCGGCTACGGCGGCATGTTCAGCTTCGGCCACGCGGCGTTCTTCGGCATCGGCGCCTACACCGACGCCTACCTGATCGTGCATTACAACATCTCACCGTGGATCTCGCTGTTCATCGGTGCGGCGATCGCGGCGCTGGTCGCGATGGTCATCGGCTACGTCGCATTCCGCTACAAGCTCCGCGCCGCGTACTTCGCACTGGCGACGTTCGCGTTCGCCGAGATGCTCCGCCTCCTGGCCACGAACACGGACTGGCTCAACGGCACCGCGGGTCTGCACGTCCCGCTGCTGACCGAGGACTCGTGGTCGATGCTGCAGTTCGGTGCCAACGCGCCGCAGTACTTCTACATCGGTCTCGCACTGCTCGTCGTCTGCATCCTGATCACCATGTTCTATCTGCGGTCGCGGTCGGGCATCTATACGGTCGCGATCCGGGACAACGAGGAGGCCGCGGACTCGCTCGGCGTGAACGTCATGCGCGTCAAATTGACGACGATGGGCGTGTCGGCGGCGATCACCGCGCTGGCGGGCGTGTTCTACACGCAGTACTACATCTTCATCGACCCCGACATCGCGTTCGGCAACGCGCAGTCGGTGCAGGCCATCACCCCGGCGGTCATCGGCGGTATCGCCACGATCGCGGGCCCGATCGTCGGCGCACTGATCATCGGCCCGCTCAACGAACTGACCGCGGACTGGGGACGCACCCCGCCCGAGTTCCTGGACTTCCTGGCCGGTCGGAGCGGTCTGGACGTGGTCGTCTACTCGATCCTGCTCATCATCATCGTGCTGGTGTTGCCCAAGGGCATCGTCGGTTCGATACGACACTGGTGGAGACAACGATGAACAACGTCCTCGAAGTCCGCGATCTGAGCAAGTCGTTCAAAGGCGTGCACGCGCTCGCCGACGTGCAGCTCGATGTTCCCGAAGGTTCGATCGTGGGCGTCATCGGCCCCAACGGTGCGGGCAAGACGACCTTCTTCAACTGCATCACCGGCGCACTGCGACCCGATGCCGGTTCGGTCCGGCTGTTCGGCGAGGATGCGACGGGTCTGCCACCGCACCGCATCGCACATGCCGGCGTCGGGCGCACCTTCCAGTTGATGAAGCCGTTCGGCACCATGACGGCGCGTGAGAACGTCATCGCCGCGGCCCTCACCAAGGGCGGCAGTCACAAGACCGCCCACAAGCGGGCCGACGACGTGATCGAGGCGACCGGGATGGCCGAGTGGGCCGACGCCGTGTCGGACTCGCTGCACACCGCCGCGCTCAAGCGTCTGGAGTTGGCCCGCGTGCTCGCCCGCTCGCCGAGGCTCCTGCTGCTCGACGAGGTGCTCGCCGGTCTGGTGCCGTCCGAGCGCACCCCGGTCGTCGAACTCCTCGCCGACCTGCGCGATTCCGAAGGCCTGAGCATGGTCTTCATCGAACACATCATGGCCGCCGTGATGCGACTGTCCGACTCGGTCGTCGTGTTCGACCGCGGGCGGGTCATCGCCTCCGGAGACCCCGAGGCCGTCGTGGCCGACCCGACCGTCCAAGAGGCCTACCTGGGAACGGAGATCGCTGATGCTTGAGGTCGACAAGATCACCGCGGGATACGGGAAGCTCCAGATCTTGCACGATCTGAGCATCCGTGTCGACGCCGGGGAACTGGTCTCGGTGGTCGGCGCCAACGGTGCGGGCAAGAGCACCATGCTGCGCGCGATCAGCGGTCTCATCGAGACCAGGACCGGCGAGATCCGCTACGACGGCGAGAAGATCTCCGGGCTGCGGCCGCACCAGGTGGTCCGCCGACGGGTGATCCAGGTGTCCGAGGACCGCGACCTGTTCGGTCCGATGACGGTGGAGCAGAACCTGGTGCTCGGAGCGTGGACGCGTAAGCGTGCCGAGGTCGACGACGACCTCGCGCGAGTCTTCGACCTCTTCCCGATCCTGAAGGAGCGGCGCAAGCAGATCGCTCAGACCATGTCGGGCGGTCAGCAGCAGATGGTGGCGATCGGCCGCGCCCTGATGGCGCAGCCGCAGATGCTGATGCTCGACGAGCCGTCGACCGGTCTGTCGCCGAAACTGACCTGGGACGTGCTCAACGCGGCCGCGGCGATCCGCGAGACCGGGATCGGTGTGCTCCTGGTGGAGCAGAACGCCGCGCAGGCGCTGTCGATCTCCGACCGCGCGTACGTCCTCGAAAGCGGCAGCGTCGTCCTCGAGGGACCGGGTAGGGAACTGGCGGGTGACGAACGAGTGAGAAAGGCGTACCTCGGACTATGAGTGACCGATCGGAGCAGACACAGGCGCTCGATCCCGATCAGCGGGCCGCGCTCGACGCTGCGCTCGCGCTGGCGCAGTGGGCGGCCGACCTGACCTGGGACACGGTGCCCGACGAGGTCCGCGATCGGCTCCGCCTGGTTCTTCTCGACACGCTCGGGGTCACGATGCTCGGCGCGCGTCTGCCCGAACGAGCGGGCCTGATCGACGCCTGGACTCCCGGCGACGGGCCCGCACCGCTGATCGGGACCGGGATACGGACCTCGCCCGAGGTCGCGGCCTGGCTCAACGCGACAGCGCTGGTCAGCCTGGAGATGGACGAGGGGAACAAGTTCGCGGGCGGACACCCCGCCGCGCACGGATTCCCCGCCGTCCTGGCGTTGGCGGCGACGCTCGACGCGGACGGACCGGCGACGGCGGCCGCACTGCTGGTCGCGTACGAGGTGGGCGCCCGCTACGGCCGCGCGTCCACCGCGGTCCCGGGCCTGCACCCGCACGGGAACTGGGGGTTCACGGGTGCCGCGGCCGGCTGCGCCAAGCTCATCGGCCTCGACGCCGACCAGATCACGGCCGCGATCGACGCGGCGAGCGGCATGCCGATCGCCGGACCGTTCTCCGCGGCGCTCGACGGCAACCCGGTCCGCAACGAGTGGATGGGGGCGTGCAACGTCGCGGGCCTGGCCGCCGCGCGTCTGGCGAAGTCGGGCATGGCGAATCCGACCGGTATCGCCGCCCACAGCCTCGGAGGTCTTCTCGGCGCCTTCTCACCGACGGTGCTCGTCGAGGAGCTCGGGCAGCGGTGGGACATCGGGCTCGGCTACTTCAAACGACACGCGTCCTGCGCGTTCACCCACCCGACCGCCGACGCCGCCCTGGTGCTGCGTCCGCAACTGCCGGACGCGGGCGTCGACGCGATCACCGGCATCCGCGTGTCGACGTACTCGGCCGCGGCGAACCTGCACCGGACTCGTTGGAACAACCGGCTCGCCGCGATGTTCTCGATTCCGTACGTCGTCGCCACCGCCCTGCGGGACGGCCGGGTGGCGCCCGACGGATACGACGCGTCGAACAGCGCGGAGTTCCGAGCGCTCGCCGATCGTGTGGACGTCGTCGCCGACGCCGTCTTCGACGACCGGCTGCCCGATGCACGCGGCGCCGCCGTCGAGATCACCCTGGCCGACGGCCGTGTACTGAGGGAGGAGGTCGCCAACCCGATCGGCGACGCCGCCCGCGAACCGTTCGACTACGAGCGGACCGTCGCGCTTCTCCGCGATCTGCTCGGCGACGGCGATGCGGTCGCCCGTGTGCTGGAGGCGGCGTCGTCGCTTCCCGAGACGCCGAGCGCACGCGCCGTCCTGGACACCCTGACCGAATCCTGAATGGAGGAATCCTCGTGAAGATCTTCGCGACCACTCCGCTGCACGTCGGAGCCGACGAACTCGCTCGCCGTCAGCAGCGGTACGACACTATCGCCCCGGCAGGAGTCACTGTCCGCCTGCACGATCTGCCCGATGGCGCGCCGACCAGCCTCGACTCGGCGGCGGACATCGCACGCTCGGACGAGTACGTCCACGCCGCACTCGCGGCCGCCCCGGCCGAGTTCGACGCCGTGATGCCCGACTGCGTGCTCGACCCGTCCGTGGCGCGGCTGCAGAGCGAGACCACGCGCCCGGTGATCGGCATCCTCCGCATGAACCTCGCCTACGCGGCGGCGCTCGCCGCCCCGACCGGCGGTGTGGTCCGCAACGAGGCGATCGCCGCCGAGATGCGCCGCGTCGCCGACGTCTACGGCTGGTCGCAGTGGCTCACCGAGGTCGAGGTCCTCGACCTGCCGTTCGACGCGGTCAGCGAAGGCCCCGAGTGGCAGGCGCAGCTCGACGCCGCCGCAGCCGCCCTGGCGCCCCGCGGCGTCCGCTCGCTGCTGAACGGCTGCTCGGCCGTCGACGTCGACCCCGACCATCCTTCCGCGGTGCCCGTCGTCGACCCGGTGATCCGAGCGCTCGAACTCGTCGCGTCGGGCGGTCGGGCGTGAGCGCCGACGGACCCGACCTCGTCGTCGCCGGCGCGGGCGGCGGTTTGATCGGTGCTCTGCGCGCCGCCCAGTCGGGCCTGGACGTGCTCGTGGTCGAGGCGAGTGAGCACTTCACCCGCGGCAACAACACGTCGATGTGCACCGCGATGATCCCGGGCGTCGGCAGCCGCTTCCAGAAGGAACTGGGCATCGAGGACTCGGCGGACCTGTTCGCCGCCGATGTCGAGCGCAAGACCAAGGGCACCGGTGACCAGCGACTGGCCCGCACCCTGGCCGAAGTCAGCGGCGAGATGGTCGAATGGATGGCCGACGAGGTCGGTCTGGAGATCTCGCTGATGACCGACATGCACTATCCCGGTCACTCGGTGGACCGCTGCCACACCATCCCGGAGCGGCACGGCAACGCGCTGATCGACCACTTGGCGCGCACCGCGCGCAGCCATCCGAAGATCGACTTCCTGGTGCCCGCGCGTCTGACCGATGTGGAGCTCGACGCCGACGGCGCGGTGTGCGCAGTGATCGTGACCGATCCGTCCGGCGCCTCCGAACGCATCGAGACCCCCGCGGTGCTGTTGGCCACCAACGGATTCGGCGCCGACCACGAGATGGTCGCCGAGCACATGCCGGAGATCGCCTCGGCCACGTACCACGGCAGCGAGACGTCGCGCGGCGACGGACTGCGCATCGGAACGAGACTCGGTGCGGCGTCGGCCTACCTCGACGCGTACCAGGGCCACGGCGCGCTGGCCGCGAAATCGGCGACGCTGCTCGGCTGGGCGACGATCATGCACGGCGCGATCATGCTCGACACCACGGGCCGCCGGTTCGCCAAGGAGACCAGCGGATACTCCGAGTTCGGCCCGTACCTGGCGGCCCGTCCCGGTGCGACCGGTTGGGTGGTCTTCGACCGCCGCGTCCACGACCTGTGCCAGCCGTTCACCGACTTCCGGCAGACCGTCGAGTCGGGCGCCGAGGTCTGGGCCGACGACGCGGCCGCACTCGCGGAGGTCACCGGGTTGCCGGTCGACGCCGTCGTGGCCGAGCTGGAGGAGTCGGCACTCGCCGCACGCGGACACGTCGAGGACCGCTTCGGGCGCGAGTACGAGGCGCCGCTGGAGCCTCCCTATGCCGCGGTCCGCGTGGTTCCGGCACTGTTCCACACGCAGGGCGGTCTGGTCGTCGACGAGAAGGCGCGCGTCGTCGACGCAGACGACCGGCCGATCCCGGGCCTGTACGCCTCCGGCGGCGCCGCCGCGGGCGTGTCCGGTCACGGAGCCGGGGGATATCTGGCGGGCAACGGCCTGATGCCCGCGTTCGGTCTGGCGTACCTCGCCGCGACTGTCGTCGCGAATGGCTGACCCGACCGACGTCGAACGGGCCGCACGCGCATTCGTGCAGTGTGAGGCGGGTTTCGCGCAGGTGGTGACGTTCGATCGGCTCGGCGAGCCGATCGGACGCTCGACGAGTGCGTTCCTCGCCGACGACTGGACGGTCGAGATGGTGCAGCGGCGCGTCCATCGGCGAAACGCGCAGCTCGAGCGCGATCCGCGAGTTCTCGTCACCTGGGTCGGGGCGCCGTCGCCGGAGTCGGTGAACGACTCGCCCTGGACGTTCGATCTCGGTTTGACGATCCCGCGCGCGGTGTTCGTGCGCGGCACGGCGCGTCTGCTCGATGCGGACCAGACATGGGACGCCTACCTCCGCCACACCGAGCGGCTCCGCGCCGCGGGTCACGTGAGGGCTCCCCGCCGCGACCGTGCCGAGATCGACGAGACCATGCGCGGCGTGCGGATCACGCCGAGCCGGATCCGGGTCGAAGGCTTCGGCGACGGTGCGCAGGCCTTCGACCTGCCGATTCCAGGCTGACCGGTCTCCCGTTCGTCGAGCCCGTCGACTCGGCCCGGGAGAACCGGAGTCGAGACCTCCACCGTCACCAGACCGAACCGACAGCGAGAAAGGAATGTGAACCGATGATCAAGGCACTGCTCGGATACACCATCGTCGAGGGCGTCAGCGAGGAGGAGTACGAGCGCTGGCTGTTCGATGTGCACGCGCCCGACCTGCTCGCCAATCCGCACCTGGACCGGATCGTCTTCAACAAGATCCTGTACCCGGTCACGTCGGCGTCCGGCGGCACCGCGGAGATTCCGCCGAGCTTGGACCTGTACCGGATCGCCGAGATGCACTTCGCCGACCACGACGCGTATGAGGCGTACCGCGCCTGGTTCGCCGAGAATCCGCTGCCCGCCGAGCGTGGTCCGGGCGGTCGTACCGACTTCGCGTTCTACCTGATCGGGGAGAGCACCGTGGTGGAGCGCGACCGGTGACCACCTTCGACGCATCGACGGTGGTGCTGAGCGATCCGGCACCGGAGTTCACCGACCGGCTGGCCGAGCGGGCGATGACCGTCTACTCCTCCGGTGCGGTCTCCGCCGACATCGCTGCCGCGGCGGCCCGGTCGCTGCCGGTCGACGCGGTCGGTGAGCCGACGGCGGCCGAGGCGGCGTGGGCCGATCTGATCGCAGCCTCCGCCGGGTTTCCACTGATCGGGACCGGTCGTGTGGCACCGACGTATCCGGCGCTGATGTGGAACGGCGCCCGACTCGCCGCCGCGGCGCCCGACCGGCGGTGGGCGCCGCTGCTCGCCGCGTTGGCCGTCGCACCGGCCGACACCGGTGTGGAGCGGATCGGTCGAGCCGTGGTCGCCGGTCTGCGCGTGCTCGACGAGGCCGACGATCTGCTCGGCGCAGCACCGCTCGCGTACCCGACGGCGGCGACGCTCGCCGCCGCGGCCGCCGCTTCGCTCACCGGACCCGCGGAGGGCGCCGATCTGGCGCCGGTGCTCGACCTCGCGGCGAGTCTGCAGGTGTTCACCCCGGCCGCCGCTCACGCGCGGACCGACGGGTGGGCCGCCGGTCATGCGGCCGCCGCCGGCTGGCTGGCCGCGACGCTGCCCGCCGATGCGATCACTGCGATGCCGGGCAGTGTGGCGCATACGGCGTCGGCCGCCGCCGGTCGGCCGGTGGCCGACCGCATCGACGTGCCGCGCACCGTCGGCGACCTGTTGGGTCGTCTGGCGTGAGCGGCCCGCCGATCCTGCTCAACCTCGCGCGTCCGCGCGGCGTGCAGGATCCGCTGGTCGCGGCCCGGCACGCGGTGCGCGACGGTGCGGACGGCGTCGGATTCGCCGACAGTCCGCGACTGTTCCCGGACCCGTTCCTGACCGCGGCGAGCGTGCTCGGCTCCACCGCCGCAGCACTGTCGGGGCCGTGTGTCATGGGGCTCGGTCTGCATCATCCGAGCGTCGTGGCACAGTCGTGCGCGACGCTCGCCGATCGGTTTCCCGGCCGCGTGTTGACCGTCGTCGCGCGCGGGGAGAGTTCACTGGCGAACGAGGGGCTGACGGTCCCGTCGCTACGTGAGTACCGTGCCCTTGCACAGGAGTTCCGCGCCCGCCTCGACGATCTGGCACCGCGGACCGGGCCGGTGCTCGGCGCCGGCTCGGGACCGCGCACCATCGAGGTCAACGCCCAGGCGGTCGGCGGCGTCCTGCTCGACGTGGGTGCGTCGGCCGGCGTGGTGGAGCGTGCGCTGGCCACCGCGCGCGCGGCTCGCCCGGACACCGCGTGCTGGCTGTTCGTACGCGGGGTCGTCACGGCCGACGACGAGCAGTCGCGTGAGGCCGCCGCACCGATCCTCGGGTCGTGCGCGGCCCGACTGGTTCGTTCTCCGCGGTGGTACGACGTCGCCGACGACATGATCGGCCGGGTCGCCGCGGTCGCCGCCGCGCACGACTATCGCAAGCACGGGACCGCCGAGGCGTCGGCGGCGCAAGGCACCGATCGCGACGCCGAAGAACTGATTCGCGACCGGTTCCTGCTCACCGGTTCGACCGACGAGATCGTCGATCGGCTGCGACCGCTGGCCGGTATGGGGATCGACGGTGTCGTCCTGGCCGGCGCGATCGCGGGAATCGAAGACCGGCTGGCCCCGACAGTGTCGGCGGTGCGCGCCGGTCTGGCGAACAGTGCAAGGAGATGAACAGTTGACTGACCTGAAACTCGATCTGACGCGGCTGGGCGGTTTCGTCGCCGACACCGATCACGACGGCGTCCCGGAGGAGACCTGGACGTTCGGGCGTCTGCTGCTGCTCGACTCGCTCGGCGCGTTGATCGGCGGCCTGCGCTATCCGGCCGTCCAGGAGATGGGGCGCACGCTGGCGATCGCCGACGAGGAGGCGGCGGCGGTCCCGTTCGCGTGGACCACCGTGCTCGGTGCGGCGGCCACCTGGCTCGACGCCGACTCCGGCGGATCGTTCCATCCGGCCGGTGCTCGGCTCCCACCCGTGCCGACCGCCCACCCGGCGCCGCATGTACTGCCCGCGCTGCTGCACGCGGTGACCCGCGGTCCGGTCGACGACGACGCCGCGATCACCGCCTTCGTTCTCGGCTGCGAGGTGGGACTTCGATTCGGCGTCGGGACCTCGCTGCGGCCGGGTCTGCATCCGCACGGCGTTCACGGGCCGATTGCGGCCGCCGTCGCGATGAGCGCGGTGACCGGGGCCGATGCGGGGCGGGTGGTGCGGGCCGTCGAACGCAGCGGATCGCTGCCACTGGCGGCGACGCTCGCCGTGCCGATGCACGGCGGCACAGTACGCAACGTGTGGACCGGTCTCGGCGCGTACTACGGCTCGCTCGCCGCGGCGACCGCGGGCGACAGCGCCGGCGCCGAGGGCGCGCTCGATGCTCTGTACGACGGCGTCGTCGCCACCGATGCCGATGTCGACGAGATCACCGGCGGGCTCGGGGAACGGTGGCGGGTGCGCGACAGCTACGTCAAACCGTACGCGTGCGCACGGTGGGTTCATCCGACACTCGACGCACTACGCATCGCGCTGGCGGACGCCGGTGGTCCGGCGCCGTCGGACATCGTCGCCGTCGAGGTCGAGACGTTCGCGTTCGCGGCGTCGCTGGACACGCGCGGCGCCGAGTCGGATCTGCACGCGCGCTTCTCGATCCCGCGCTGTGTGGCGTCGGTCGTCGTCGACGGCCGACTCGACGCCGAGGGCTTCCTGCCGGAGCGATTCGACAGGCCCGACGTCGAGATGCTGGTGGATCGCGTGCACCTGCGCGAGGTACCCGAGTTCTCGGCGGCGCTGCCGCAGCGACGGCCCGCGCGGGTCACCGTCCGGACGATCTCGGGCGCCTGGACCGCGGAGGTGCCCAACGCCCGCGGCAATCCGGACTCGGCGTTGACGGTCGACGAGATCGTCGAGAAGTTCCTCGGCAACGTCGGCCCGTTCCTGCCGCGCGATGTGCTCGATCCGGTGATCGACACGCTGACCGGCGTCGATGCTCGCGGCTCCGGTGGAACGTCATTGCGCGATCTGGCCCTCGCGGTTCGAGTTCAGGTGAGCGCGGCGTCGTAGCGGGTGTACGGGTTCTCCCACCGAGCGGGAGATTCCCGTTACCTCTGGGGCCGGCTCAGTCGACGGCCAGGATGTGGAACAGCGTCTTCTGCGATGAGCTGAAGTTGTCGTCGGAGACCAGGACGAGGGACCGTCGTCCGTCTTTCAGGCGCGGGCCGAACGACATGCCTTCGACATTGTCCGGGTTGCCGATCCGCGGGACGGAGGCGAAGTCGAAGACGAGTGTCTTCGGCATGGCCTTCACCGTCGACGGGACGCGCGAGTCGCCGGTGATCGGTTGCGCACCGCTGATCGTCGTCCAGAAGACCTTCACGTGATTGCGGCCCGTCGTGCCGTCGTAGCCTCGCTCGATCACGAGATAGTCGGTGCCGTTCAGGGCGAGGAGTTCGGAGGCGCCCTCCTCGCCGTCGACGGTCGGCAGGGGATCGGTGCGGTAGACGTACTCGTCGCGCACCGTACCGCTGTTCGACAGACGGAGCAGACGAGCGGGTGCACCCGTCTGTGTCGTGCCCTCCGGATCCTGGGCGAGCGAAGACTCGGTGAGCAGGCTGACGGTGCCGCCGTGGACGGCGGAGCCCTCGAATGCGAGGTTGTCGCGGAATCCGTGACTCGTGCCGGCGGAGCGGTAGCGGGCCGGAATCGGGTAGTCGCGGACCGGGATGCCGAACGACGTGTACTCACGGACGAACGGTGCGGCCTTCGTCGCGGTGACGCCCTCGGAGGTCACGATGGCGTTCCCATCGGGCCGCAGGCGGATCGACTCCAGGTCGAACGTCTGCGGAGCCAGGCCGAGCAGCGGCGCCTCTGTCGGTGCGGGGTGTCCGGTCAGCACACCCGACGCGGGCAGCCGATAGTAGCGGGCGGGACCGTGATCGCCCTTGTCGTCGCTGATCGCCACGAACTGTCCGGTCCTCGGTTCGTAGTCCAGGCCGGACAGTCCGCCGACGCGATGTCCCGCGACGGTGGTTCCGTTCGCCAACTGCGACGTCGAGACGTAGCTGAGGCGGATCGGCGAGGCCGGAGCGGCCTGCGCATGGGGTGCGGTCAGGGCCGTCGCGGCGAGCACACTTGCGGCGACAGTTCCGGCGAGGAGTCGTCTCATGACCGGGACTGTAGTTCGAACAGATGAGTCGGAGTCGACGCCACGGTGAACGGCGGGCGACGCCTACCTCCGCTGAACGGCGACCAGCGCGTCGTTCGCCGCCGCCCAGTGCTCGCCGAGAGAGCGTCCTCCGTGACCATCGGCCTCGTCGACGATCAACGTCGACCCGGGCCAGGCTCGGTGCAACCGCCAGGCCGTCTCGGCGGGACCCGAGACGTCCCGCCGGCCGTGGATCAGGTAACCGCGGATGCCGGCGACGCGGTCCATGCGCTCGAGCAACGGCGGCGAGAAGAAGCAGTCATGCGACCAGTAGTGCGCCGCGAGACGAGTGAACGCGAGCCGGAACCGATCGTCGTCCCATCGTGGATCTCGGCGCAGGCCGCCCGTGCCGATGGATATGTGCGTGTCCTCCCAACGCGCCCATTCCCGCGACGCGGCGTCACGCACGTGGTCGTCGGGGGAGTCGAGCAGTCGCGCATAGGCGTTCACGAGGCGGTCGCGTCCGCGCCGGTAGCCGACACCGGCCGCCTCCGCATGCGAGGCGAACCGGTCCCACGCTTCGGGGAAGATACGGCTGACGCCCTCGGTGATCCAGTCGATCTCGTGACGGGAGCCCGCCGTGACGGCGACCAGAACCAAGCCCGACACCCGCTCGGGACAGGCCTGCGCGTACGCCAATGCCAACGACGACCCCCACGAGATCCCGTTGACGATCCAACGGTCGATTCCGAGATGCGTTCGGACGGCCTCGATGTCGCCGATCAATGCCTGCGAGGTGTTCGTCTCCAACGACGTCGCCGGATCGGACGCATGCGGCACAGACCGCCCGCAGCCGCGCTGTTCGAAGCTGACGAGACGGACACGTTCGAGGGGGAAGCGCTCGCGGTACGCTCCGGTGCCGAGCGTTCCACCCGGTCCGCCGTGCAGGAAGAGGGCGGGGACGCCGTGGGGTGCGCCGCACTCCTCGACGTAGAGGCGCTGGTCGTCGACGTCGAGAAGGCTCGCGCGAGGCGAGTTCGGATCGGGCGGCATGACTCGAGTATCGACCATCGATTCGCCGGACCGCGGTGAACGTCGGGCCTCGCCACTACAGTTGCCAGGTATGAAAGCCGTTGTGTGCAGCCGGGGTCAGCTGACCGTCGACGACGTCGCCGATCCCGTCCCGGGACACGGTCAGGTGCTGCTCGACGTGGCACGCGCGGGCATCTGCGGATCCGACCTGCACGCGCGGCATCACGCGGACGTCGTCGCCGAGGTCGCGGAGACCGCGGGCTATCACCATATGATGCGTTCCGATCAGCGCGTGGTGATGGGGCACGAGTTCGTCGGAACCGTCGCCGAGTACGGGCCGGGCTGCCGTAGGCGGTGGAAGAAGGGAACGCGGGTCGTCGCGCTGCCGATGATCTCCGACGGCGCACGGCCGCACCTGACCGGGCTGTCGGAGAAGGCGCCGGGCGCCTACGCGGAGCAGGTGATCGCCGCCGAGTCGATGGTGCTGTCGGTGCCCGACGGTCTCTCGACCGAGGAGGCCGCACTGACCGAACCGATGGCCGTCGCGTGGCACGCGGTGCGTCGCGGCCAGGTGCGTCGCGGTCAGGCGGCCGTCGTGATCGGATGCGGCCCCATCGGCCTCGCGGTGATCGCGATGCTCAAGGCATCCGGAGTCAAGCAGATCGTCGCCAGCGATCTGTCACCGCGTCGGCGCGCACTGGCCGGGGAGATGGGTGCGACCGTCGTCGTCGATCCGCGCTTGACCGACCCGTTCGACGCCTACACGCCCGGACGCAACGAGGTGCGGTCGGTGTCCGACCTGGTCGGCGTCGCGCTCGGCACCATGGGAAAGCTGCGCGCGGTGCCCGGGCCGGTGCCGTGGTGGCGCGTGTTCCGACTCGCCGAGAGACTCGGCGAGGTGCCGGCGGGCCCGGTCGTGTTCGAATGCGTCGGAGTGCCGGGCATGATCTCGCAGCTCGTCGACTCCGCGCCGCTGCGCTCACGGATCGTCGTCGTCGGTGTGTGCATGGAGCAGGACGCGTTCATGCCTGCGATGGCGGGAACCAAGGAGATCGAGTTCCGGTTCGTATTCGGCTATGACCCGGGCGAGTTCCACGACACCCTGTCGATGATGGCCGACGGCAAGATGAACGTGAAGCCGTTGATCACGGGCACCGTCGGGCTCGGCGGAGTGGAGGCAGCGTTCGACGCGCTCGGTGATCCCGAGGTGCACGCGAAGATCCTCGTGGACCCGCGGAGCGGCGTGACGACGGTTTAACCCAGTCGCCACGCCAATGCCGCGGCGACGGCGCCCGCGGCATTGGCGGCCCAGTGCAGGGCGAGGCAGGGGAGCAGGCTGCCGGTCTTGACCCGGAGCCACCCGAACACGGCACCGGCCGCCCCGGTGAACGCCACCGCGCCCACCACGCCGAGTGCCTGTCCGGCGACTCCGGTGCCGAGGACGGCGCCGATGCCCTCGTTCCCGTCGGACAGTCCGATCGACGACACGACGTGCCACAGTCCGAACAGGACGGCCTGGACGGCGATCGACACCGGCACCGAATGACGGCGGAGCAACGCCCCGGTGATGATGCCGCGGAACAGCAGTTCCTCCGGGATCACCGTCTGGAACGGGATCAGCACGAATGCGGAGAACAGCGCCCACGGCAGGCTGCGATACGCATCGTTGTGGAACAGGCTTCGCAGCGGCGGGATCGCCAGGGCGATCCCGACTCCCAGGATCACGACGACCATGATCACCGCCGCCCATCGGGTGCCGCGGACGTATGTGTCGGGAGCGACGCCGAGATCCCCGGCGCGCAGACCCGATCCGACGGCGAGACAGACGGCGATCGCGGCGGTGATCGTCACGATCCATCGTGACCACGTGTAGTGCGTGAAGTGCATCGTCGTCTCGGCGGCGAAGATCGCGACGATCAGCGTGACGAGCAGGTAGTAGTAGCGGACGCGACGGCGGACGAGCGCGGCTCCGGACGGCGTCGTTCGATCCATCGACTTCCTCGATTCGGTTAGCGTCGAGTCTATGGAGAATGTCGCGCACTGGTTGGAATCGCTTGGAACAGAGGGATCTCAGATCTGTTCGACACCCGCGGTCGACCTCGCGAGGCCGGTGCCGACCTGCCCGGACTGGACGGTGCGGGATCTGGTCGTCCACATCGGAGCGGTCCATCGGTGGGCGGCACGGCATGTCGCCGAACCGGTCGACTCGACCGTCAGGTTCGGCTTCGACACCTCCGACGTCCCCGACGGCGACGCGGTGGTCGGCTGGTACGCCGACAGGCTGCGCGACTTGTGCGAAGTGCTTCGCGACACCGATCCGGACCGGCCGGTGCGCGCGTTCGGTCGTCCCGGCCTCGCCCGCTTCTGGTTCCGGAGACAGGCACACGAGACCGCGGTGCATCGGTGGGATCTGCAGAACGCGTCGGAGGCGGGACCGTCGCCGATCGACGCGGCGCTCGCCGTCGACGGCATCGCAGAGTGGTTCGAGGTGTTCGTCCCGCGGGTGCTCCGTCGCGCCGATCTGCCCGAGGGCGCAGTCGGCACGGTTGTCGGCGTGCGCCCCGACGACGCCGACGGACACACCGTTCGGCTGGCATCGGACGGTGCGACGACCGAGCCGCATGCGCGACCGGACGTCGTGGTGCGCGGGTCGGCGTCCGACATCCTGCTGGGCCTGTGGCGGCGCATCCCGATGAGAGACCTGACCGTCGACGGCGACACGCCGACCGTCGACGCCCTTCTCGACGTCGTACGCGTCTGACACAGCAGCGTGCTCGGCGTGTCGCGCCACGGGTCGTCATCGGTGGCCGAACACACCATGTTGTGGAGACCCAGGTTGTCGGCCCCTAGCGGTAGGGTTGACCACGTTCGTATCGATCTTCTTTCTTCAACGTGAGGTGCCATGTCTGAGACCGCCCACAGCCCTGCCGAAGGAGCACCGGTGAAGCTGGTGAGCCGAGTGTCGGCCATCAACTGGAATCGCGTCCTCGACGACAAGGATGCCGAGGTCTGGGATCGTCTGACCGGTAACTTCTGGCTGCCCGAGAAGGTCCCGGTCTCCAACGACATCCCGTCCTGGGGCACCCTCACCGACTACGAGAAGACGCTCACCATGCGTGTCTTCACCGGCCTCACCCTCCTCGACACGATCCAGGGCACCGTCGGCGCCATCTCGCTGATCCCCGACGCGGTCACGCCGCACGAGGAAGCGGTCATGACGAACATCGCGTTCATGGAGTCGGTGCACGCCAAGAGTTACAGCTCGATCTTCTCGACCCTCTGCTCCACCAAGGAGATCGACGAGGCGTTCCGCTGGTCGGAGGAGAACGAACATCTGCAGCGCAAGGCGCAGATCGTCATGGACTACTACCGCGGTGACGACCCGCTCAAGCGCAAGGTGGCCTCGACTCTTCTCGAGTCGTTCCTGTTCTACTCGGGCTTCTACCTGCCCATGTACTGGTCCTCGCGTGCCAAGCTGACGAACACCGCCGACATGATCCGCCTGATCATCCGCGACGAGGCCGTTCACGGCTACTACATCGGCTACAAGTACCAGCGCGGACTGGAGACGCAGACGCCGGAGCGTCGCGCCGAGCTCAAGGACTACACGTTCGAGCTGCTGTTCGAGCTGTACGACAACGAGACCGACTACACCGAGGCCCTCTACGACGAGGTCGGCCTGAGTGAGGACGTCAAGAAGTTCCTGCGGTACAACGCGAACAAGGCGCTGATGAACCTCGGCTACGAGGCGATGTTCCCGAAGGACGAGACCTCGGTGAACCCGGCGATCCTGTCGGCGCTGTCCCCGAACGCCGACGAGAACCACGACTTCTTCTCCGGCTCGGGCAGCTCGTACGTCATCGGCAAGGCCGTCAACACCGAAGACGACGACTGGGACTTCTGACCAGCATCGTCGTCGCCGTTCCGCCTGTCAGCAGTATTCGCGGCTGACAGGCGGAATGCGTCTCGTCGCCGTCGCCGTCCCGACGATCCGCTCCAGAGGTCGCACGCCGGGTGCTATCGCATGCCGGCTGCCGGTTCGCCCACCGGCAGCACGATGGACATCTCGAACCCGTCGGCGACGTGCCGGGCGCCGACGCCGCCGCCGTGTGCTTCGGCGATGCCGCGCACGATCGCCAGGCCGAGGCCGGCTCCCGGTCCGGTCGGAGAGTCGGAGTCGACGGTCCGCGCCGACCCGGCACGCCAGCCGACGTCGAACATGCGGCCCAGATCCTCGCTCGCCACACCCGGACCCTGATCGAGGACGCTCACGATGAGATGGTCGTCGCCGCGGTGGGAGGCGGTCACCAGCACGTCGGATCCGGCGGGTGCGTGACGCACGGCGTTGGCGAGGAGATTGCCGACCGCGCGCGAGAGCTCCCGGGGATCCGCCCAGAGCATGTGGCCTTCGATGTCCCGGTGTTCGATCCTGATGCCGCGAGACGCCGCAGCGTCGCGGACGTCGACGACGGCGTCGGACACCAGATCCAGGAGGGGGACGAGTTCGCGCTCGAGACGCAGAGTGCCGCTCTGCAGCGTCGACAGTGCGAACAGATCGTCGACCAGGTCGGTCAACGTGTCGACCCGGGTGCGGATGGTGCGTATGTAGGCGCCCGGTTCGGGAGCCACCCCGTCGTCGATGGCCTCGCTCATCGCTCGGATCCCGGCGAGCGGAGTGCGCAGATCATGCGAGATCCACGCGAAGAACTGTCTGCGCGCTTGATCGAGCTTCTCGACTTCGCCGCGAGCCAGTGCGAGTTGCTCCGACGCGTCGACGAGGCGTGCATGCAGATCGTTGAACTCGCGCCATCCCGGGTCGGCGGGCTCGATCACCGCACCGGCGGCGATGTGTCGCGCCGACTCGGCGAGTCGTCCGACCGAGACCGACACCGCGCGCGAGACCATCGCCCACGTGGCGACGAGGCTCACCAGAGTGGCGATCGCGACGACCCAGACCAGCACGGTCAGGTCGTGCGTGGAGAGGAACATCTCGACCATCACCGCGAGGACCGACGACACGATGGATGCGACCGCGGCGCAGACGACCACCGCGAACTGCGCGGCGACGCGGCCGCGCCGATTGAGGCGAAGCACCCCAGCCGCGACGAGCATCACGACGGCGGTGCAGATCGCCGTGGTCAGAGCGATCAGCCCGATGTCGGGGAGGGCGAGCATCGCGACTACTCCGTTCCGTTCGGGGTGAAGCGGTATCCGACACCCCACTCGGTGCGGAGGTAGATCGGATAGCGCGGTTCCGGCTCGATCTTCTCGCGCAGACGCCGCGCGTGAACGGTGACGGTCGACGCGTCGCCGAAGCTCCAGCCCCACACGTCGCCGAGGATGTCGTCCCGGGTGAGGATCTCGCCCGGACGCTGAACGCAGTACAGCAGCAGCTCGTACTCGCGCGTGGTCAGCACGATCTCGTTCGTCCCGATCCATGCGCGCCGGTGGGCGGGATCGATCCGAAACGCCCCCGCGGCGAACGGTGCGGCCGGGCCGGACGGGGTGTGTCGGCGTAGCTGTGCCTGCATGCGCAGCTGGAGCTCCTTCATCGAGAACGGTTTCGGCAGGTAGTCGTCGGCGCCGTGCTCGAGCCCCGCGATGCGCTGCTCCACCGCGCCGAGCGCGGTCAGCATGATGATCGGAATGTCCGATACGGCTCGCACACGGCGGCACAGCTCGTCGCCGCCGATCTCGGGCAGCATCCGGTCGATGACGAGGACGTCGGGCAGACCGATGTCGAGAGCATCGGCGGCCGACCGTCCGTCGCGGTACTGCGTGACTCGCCATCCGCCCGCCCGCAGATAGTCGCCGACCACCGTCCGCACCGCCGCGTCGTCCTCGACTAACACCACGTGTGGCCTGTTCTCCATACCGGCGACGCTACTCACCGCCCGTTCCCGAGTCGGCGGTTCTTACGGGCCTGAAAGATTCACGCCGCGTACCCGACCGGGCTGTTTGCCTGGTCCTGCATCATTCACATCGACCCGTCGGAGGGCACATCATGAACATGAACATCAAGAGCACAGCGGGCATCGGCCTTGTCGCCGTCGCACTCGCCCTCGGGCTCGCGGCCTGTGGAAGCGACGACTCCGCGTCGAACGGAGACGCGGCGATGTCGTCCGCGATGTCGATGTCCGCGATGGCGCAGTCGGACTCGTCGTCGATGGACGGCGACTCGACGACCCCGACCACCGGTATGGCCGACGCGGAGACCGGAGGCGAGTTCGCCGGCATGAACGGCAAGAGCGTCAGCGGCGACGTCTCGATCATGGGAGACACGGTGACGTTGTCCGGATTCTCGTCGGACGAGGGACCGGACCTTCACCTCTACCTGACCGACGGCACCGACGAGGCCGCGGTCGGCGCGGGCACCGAGATCGGCACCGTCGCCTTCGACAAGGCGTCGCAGACGTTCACGCTTCACGGTGTCGACACGTCGAAGTACCAGAACGTCGTCGTCCACTGCGATAAGGCGAAGGCCGTGTTCGGTGCCGCCTCGCTGTCGTGAGATGACCGCCTCGCGGTCGTCCGCGGCCGCCCGCCTCGGCTCCGTTCTCGCCGGAGTCGTGCGGGTGGCCCTCGGCGCGTTCTGGATACACGAAGGATTCGTGAAGTACCGTGCGGGGTTCGGTGTCAGTGACATCGCGTTGGTCGTGTCCGGGGCCGCGGACAATCCTCGAGTGCCCGCCTACTTCAGCTGGTTCGCGCGCTCGATCGTGCACCCGTGGGACGGCGTCTTCGCGATCGCGACACCCGCGGTCGAGACGGTGCTGGGCATCGCACTGATCCTCGGGATACTGACGCTGCCGTCCGCCGTCGCGGGAATCGGCCTGCTCCTGACGTACTGGTTGGCCGATCAGCTCATCGCTCAGTATCCGATCATGGCTGCGCTCGCCGTCGTGGTGATCCTCGTGCCGTCCGCAGCGGCGAGGTACTCGGCGCCGCGGCTCTGTCGGAGTCTGCGACGGATGCGGCGCGGCCGCGACAGTCGGCCGGTCGGCAGGCGGGACCGCTCGTGCGGGCACCGCCTACACTGGTCGCGTGGCCGACACCCTCGACTCCGGACCGTTCTTCCACGGGACCAGGGCGGCCCTCGTACCAGGTGATCTGCTGGTGCCGGGACGTCGATCGAACTACCGTCCAGAGATCGTGATGAATCACGTCTACTTCACCGCCCTTGTCGACGGTGCGGGACTCGCCGCCGAGGTCGCCGCGCTGAACGACGGAGCGCCACACGTCTACGAGGTGGAGCCGACCGGCGGATACGAGAACGATCCGAATGTCACCGACAGGAAGTTCCCGGGTAATCCGACCCGCTCGTACCGCACCGACGCCCCGCTGCGCGTGCTGCGGGAGATCACCGATTGGACGCGGCTCTCGCCCGAGGCACTGCAGATGTGGCGTGAGCGACTGTCCGCGATACGCGACGGTGGTGGGGAGATCATCAACTGAGGCAGTGGCGAGCGGCCGTCACCGTCGACACCCCGCCACCGATCACGTCCGCCGCTTCAACTCCGCGTAGAACGTCGCCAGATCGTCGAAGGCCTCGGCCAACTGAGTCGCCGGAACGCCGGACGCACGCAAGGCCGCGCGCAGCGCGGCGGGCTCCAGTTCGGTGAGGGCGTCGACGGAGGGGAACGGCGGAGGAGGCGGAAGGACGACGGAATCGCCGTAGAAGTCTTCGGGAAGGATCTCTCCGCCCGATGCGACGTCGTCGCCGCGATCGGTGTCATGGCCGCCGCCCGCCGCCGCCAACAGGGACGGCAGATCGGTGCCCATCACCTGCAGCAGGACGGTCGGACGCCGATCGATCTCGGCCGCGATCTCGAATGCCGTCGCCAGCACGTGAATGCAGCGCGGCGCCTCGTCCGGACAGGTACAACTCGATTCGATGTCCGCCGACTCGGTCGGGGCGATCAGGCTTCCGAGCCCGGCGGGCTGCTCGCCGCGCGCGGCGGCGAGGAGATCGTCGACGTCACCGGTGGCCCGCAGCAGGGAGACCACGGTGTCGGCGTCGACGGTGCGGGTCCTCAGGATCACTTCGAACGGATCGAGTTGGCTGCCGCGGACCGACGAGGTGATCACGCCGTCGCCGACTGCCAGAGCGTCGACGTTGCGGTCGCGGAAGTAGCGTCTGGCGCCGGTGATGTGACGGTGGTCGGCGCCCGTCTCGACGACGGAGACGAACGCCCGCGACCACGCGGTGATGCCGTAGCCGCGGATCGGGGCGGCCGCCCGCCTGCGCCCGGTCATTCGCCGACCGCCTCCTCGCGCAGCGCCAACAGATCGAACAGGGCGTCGTCGTCCAGATCGGACAACCAGCTCTCGCCGGTGCGCACCGTCAGCTGAGACAGCTCGCGCTTGGCGGTCACCATCTCATCGATCCGCTCTTCCAGAGTGCCGACGCAGACGAACTTGCGAACCTGCACATTGCGCGTCTGGCCGATGCGGTAGGCACGGTCGGTCGCCTGATCCTCGACCGCCGGATTCCACCAGCGGTCGGCGTGGATCACGTGGTTGGCGGCCACCAGATTCAGACCGGTGCCGCCGGCTTTGAGCGTCGCGATCAGAATCGGGGGTCCGCCGTCGCTCTGAAAGCGCTCCACCATGCCGTCGCGGTCGGTCCGGGATCGACCGCCGTGAAGGACGGGGACCTCGACACCGAGAATCGGCTCCAGCCATTCGCTGAGCAGTTCGGCGAAGGCGGCGAACTGGGTGAAGACCAGCGCCTTGTCGCCCTCGGCGATCAGCGTGCTCAGGATGTCGACGAGCAACTCCACCTTGCCGGACCGGTGGCGCCGTTTGCGCATCAACGCCGATCCGTCGGCCAGATAGTGGGCGGGGTGGTTGCAGATCTGTTTCAACCGGGTCAGCGCGGCGAGTACGCTTCGCCGCCGCTCACCGACCGGGTCGCGCTCGGCGAGCGCCTCCTGCAACTCGTTCAGCACCGCTTGATACAGACCGGCCTGCTCGGTCGTCAGATTGGTGCGCACGATCAGCTCCGACTTGTCCGGGAGATCGGGTGCGACGTCCGGATCGGTCTTGGCGCGACGCAGAATGAACGGTCCGGTCAGGGCGTTGAGTCTTCGCAGCGCATCCTGGTCGCGATCGCGTTCGATCGGTTCGGCGAACCGGGAACGGAACGCCGACGCGGTCCCCAACATCCCCGGATTCACCAGATCGACCACAGCCCGCAGGTCCTCGAGGCGGTTCTCCACGGGTGTACCCGTCAGGGCGACGCGGAGCCGGGCGGGTATGGCGCGCAACGCCTTCGCCGCCGCGGTGTTCACGTTCTTCACGTGCTGGGCCTCGTCGACGATCAGTTCGCTCCAGTCCAACGCGGACAGCTCGGCCCGGTCACGCGCCAGTGTCGCGAACGTCGTCAGGACGACGTCGACCTCGCCGGTGACGATCGCGTCCGTCGACCGTCCGGTCCCGTGATGGACCATGACACGCAGATCCGGCGCGAATGTCGCGAGTTCGCGATGCCAATTGCCGATCACCGACATCGGGCACACGACCAGCGCGGGCGAACGAGGCCCTCCGTCGTCGGCGCGCATCACCGTCAGCAGTGCGATCACCTGAACCGTCTTGCCGAGTCCCATGTCGTCGGCGAGCACCGCCCCCGCACCCAACGACCCGAGCGTGTGCAGCCAGTCCAGTCCGCGCTGCTGGTAAGGGCGCAGCGTGGCGTGGAGCGAGGCGGGGGCGACGACGGGTTCGGGAACGATCGTGCCGCCGCGCGCCACATCGTCGAGCCAGCCGAGACCGTGCACCGACGCCACCGGCAGGGGAAGCTTGTCGTTCGGATCGGCCACCAGATCGAGAAGCTCGCCCATGGTGGGTTTCGCATCCGGATCGGCGACGGCCCGTTGCGCGGCCAGGAACGCCGCCGCTCGATGAAGAGCCGCCCCCTCCGCGCGCATCCACTGTCCACGGACCC
Organism: Gordonia humi; assembly: GCF_014197435.1. NCBI lineage: Bacteria > Bacillati > Actinomycetota > Actinomycetes > Mycobacteriales > Gordoniaceae > Gordonia > Gordonia humi. The sequence continues at coordinate 4,054,517 of NZ_JACIFP010000001.1, read as the reverse complement.
GCACCAGGTTCCCGTGCTGTTGCGCGAGCTCGTCCAGATCGGACTGGGTGAGTTCGGGCGATCCCGGTGCGTCGCCGAGCGCGAGGCGCCACTCGAAGTCGGCGATCTCGTCGAGTCCGACGAAACCGGGCCGGGCGCCGCCGTCCGGCACCGCCTGTCCGGCGCGCAGCGACAGGCTCGGCGACACGTCCGCGACCGTACGGGGCAGCAGGATGGTGACGCCCGCCCGCGCGATCGCATTCGCGCCGTGGTCGAACAGGTCGTCGACGGCGCCGGTGTCGAGCAGGAAGTCGAGCGAATGCGGATCGGTGTCGGACCGGAGCAGCGGATCGAACGCGCGGACCACGGTCGCGAGGTCGCCGGTGATCGACTCGAGCTCGTGCGGGTCGATCCGGTGGGGCGCGACCGGCACCACGTCGCCGGCCGGCGTGCGGCGGCACACCTCCAGACGCCACCGGGTCGCCGCGATCGGTGTCGGGTCGTCCGGGTCGTCCGCGGGTTCGTGGAGCCGCAGCACGAGCGACGCGGCCTCCGGCCCGATGGTCGCCAGCCATTCCGTCCATGCCGTCCGCGCGCCCGGCAGATCGGAGACGGCGACGGGCGCCGACGCCGCGAGGCCGGCGACGAGCGGGACCTGGGAACCGACACGCGTGCCGATACGGCGCCGTACCTCGTGGTCGAGGAGTTCGGCCGCGAAGTCGGCGATCGCCTCCGACCCGCCGTTCTCGGCGATCGCCGCGGGAGCGCCGCCGTGCGCCACCTGCATCCACGCGCGCCATGCGCTCGTCGGCATCGGCAGCCAGCGCACCTCGATGATCCCGGCGACGTCGACGATCCCCGGTGCCACCGCTCCCGCGTCGATCACCGCGCGTACGCCGGCCAGGACATACCGATAGAAGGCGACGTCGCCGCCGGGTGCCAGGTGGTCGAATCGGTCGAGGAACTGCACTGCGGTCGGGACACCGATCGCGGTGCCGTGCACGAACCCGCGCGACCCGTCCGAGGTGCGGAGCTCCACCGGATGCCGGAGTCGGCGGCCGCCCAGTAGATCCGTGAGCTGTCCGGGCAGGTCCGTCACCTCGTCGAGCCGCGAACCGGCGCTCACCGACTCCGCGTCGACACCGGGCCAGACGACCAGACCGAGGCCCGGTCGCCATAGGACTCGGACGGGCGGCGCGTTCACAGGCACAGTTCTACCCGAGGGCACCGACAGTTCACTCGCCCGCGGAACTGCCGTTCAGGGATTCCTTGAGATCGTTGAGCACGAGCCAGCCCGCTGCCAGCCCTGGACGGCCGTACCAGAGGGCGTCGCCGACCGACAGCACCCGCTTCCACGACGGTGCGCCCAGGTCGAGCCAGTCGTCCGAGAGAAGGACGTCCTGCCCGCGAGCCCGTCCGCCGTCGCCCTCGTAGCTGACGTAGATCAGATCGGCGTCCGCGTCGGCGATGTTCGTCTCGTTCATCACGACCGCGTCGGGGGTGCGCTGCGGGGCGGGACGGGCGACACCGACCAGCGACATGATCTGTGCGCCGAACGAGGACGTGCCCTCGATCAGCGTCTCGTCGGGTGTGAACCGCACCAGTGACACCTGACTGTGGGCGGCGTCCATGACCCGTCCGACCCGTGTGGCTTCGGTGGTGAACTCCTCGATGCGCTGTCTGCCCGCCGCGGACCGGCCGGTGGCGGCGGCCACGGCGGCGAACGACCGCTGCCAGTCGGCGCCGAGATCGATCGTCGCGGTGGCGGCCTTGCCGAGCGCACCGGTCGCGGTGAGTGCCTCGAGGCGGTCGGCGGTGTCGGGCGTGGACAGCACGAGGTCTGGCGCGGCCTCGCGGACCGCTGCGGCGTCGGGCGTGTCGCCGAGCGCGGGAACCCCGCCCAACTGCGGGCCGAGGTACTCCGGAACCGATCCCGGTGCGGCGGTGATCGCCCGCACCTGCGGACCGAGTCCGAGCGCGCACAGCGAGTCCAGCAGCGCCGGGTCGGTGACGATGATGCGTGTCGGATCGACGCGACCCGGGTCGACGGCGGTCGGCGCCAGGCACGTGCGCGAATAGTTACGGCCCGCGCCGACGATGTTGACCTGGGCGAACCGTGTCGTCGTCGTGGAGATGACCGAACCGTCGGGGGTGCGAAGAACCTCGTCGTCACCGGCGCACGCGGACAGCCCCGCCACGAGTGCGGCGGTGCAGGCGAATGTGGCGACCGTGGTCCTCACGCGACTGCGGTCGGGGCGTCGGGGGAAAAGATGCACGCGCCCACGCTAGCACCGGCGCAGAGCACGGAGATCGACCCGCCGACCGCGTCGATCTGGGACGACGAACACGTAATACGACAGTTCGTAGGACCCACTCGGAATCGCACCGGGGTCTGGTCTACGATCAGTGGTGCAGCGCGCTGTCTTCGGTCGGCGCCACAGCAGTAGACGGACGAAGGTCCAGTACCGCCGACCGAGGACACTCGCGACGGTGGTGCTCACGAGGAGGATTCAGTGACCGCGGTAGATCAGCCGACGACCCGGGTGGAGGCCGAGCGCCCCTATCCGGAGCGTTACCAGCCCAAGGGCTCTTTCTTCTACAAGCTCATCACGACTACCGATCACAAGGTGATCGGTCAGATGTACATCGTCACCTGTTTCGCCTTCTTCCTCGTCGGCGGCCTGATGGCGCTTCTGATGCGTGCCGAGCTTGCTCATCCGGGACTCCAGTTCTTGTCGAATGAGCAGTTCAACCAGTTGTTCACGATGCACGGCACCGTGATGCTGCTGATGTACGCGACGCCGATCGTCATCGGCTTCGCCAACTTCGTCCTGCCGCTGCAGATCGGCTCGCCCGACGTCGCGTTCCCGCGACTGAACTCCTTCGGCTACTGGCTGTTCCTCTTCGGCAACCTGGTGGCCCTGGCCGGCTTCCTGACCCCGGGCGGTGCGGCCGACTTCGGTTGGACGGCCTACACCCCGCTGACCGACATGGTGCACGCGCCGGGCGTCGGCGCGGACTTCTGGATCATGGGTCTGGGCGTCGCCGGCCTGGGAACCATCCTGGGCGCGGTCAACATGATCACGACCGTCGTGTGCCTGCGCGCACCGGGTATGACCATGTTCCGCATGCCGATCTTCACCTGGAACATCCTCGTCACCAGCGTCCTGATCCTGCTGATCTTCCCGCTGCTGACGGCCGCCCTCATGGGTCTCGAGGTGGACCGTCAGTTCGGTGCGCACCTGTACGACCCCGCCAACGGCGGCGTGATTCTGTGGCAGCACCTGTTCTGGTTCTTCGGTCACCCCGAGGTGTACGTCATCGCCCTGCCGTTCTTCGGCATCGTGTCCGAGGTGTTCCCGGTCTTCTCGCGTAAGCCGCTGTTCGGTTACTCGGGCCTGGTGTACGCGACCCTGGCCATCGCGGCCCTCTCGGTCGCCGTCTGGGCGCACCACATGTACGTCACCGGATCGGTTCTGCTGCCGTTCTTCTCGTTCATGACGTTCCTCATCGCGATCCCGACCGGTGTGAAGTTCTTCAACTGGATCGGAACCATGTGGAAGGGCCGAATAACCTTCGAGACCCCGATGCTCTTCTCGATCGGCTTCATCGTCACCTTCCTCTTCGGTGGTCTGACCGGTGTCCTGCTGGCCGCCCCGCCGATCGACTTCCATGTGTCCGACACCTACTTCGTCGTCGCGCACTTCCACTACGTGCTCTTCGGCACCATCGTGTTCGCCACCTACGCGGGCATCTACTTCTGGTTCCCGAAGATGACCGGACGCATGCTCGACGAGACCCTGGGCAAGTGGCACTTCTGGCTGACCTTCATCGGCTTCCACCTGACCTTCCTGGTGCAGCACTGGCTCGGCAACGAGGGCATGCCGCGTCGTTACGCCGACTACCTGCCGTCGGACGGCTTCACGACGCTGAACGTGGTGTCGACGGTCGGCGCCCTGGTGCTGGGCATCTCGACGCTGCCGTTCCTGTGGAACGTGTTCAAGAGCTACCGGTACGGCGAGGTCGTCACGGTCGACGACCCGTGGGGCTTCGGCAACTCGCTGGAGTGGGCCACCAGCTGCCCGCCGCCGCGCCACAACTTCACCGAGCTGCCGCGCATCCGTTCGGAGCGTCCGGCGTTCGAGCTGCACTACCCGCACATGGTGGAGCGCATGCGCGCCGAAGCCCATGTGGGCTGGGGCAGTGAGAAGCACAACGATCACTGACGATGCTCGTCGCAGAAGGGCCCGCCCGAGTTCGCTCGGACGGGCTCTTCTCGCATCCGGGCCTCGAATCCGTCGACGTTCGTCGCGCCCGCCGCGGGGAGAACGTCGACAGATCCCGATTCGCGGCGAGGTGTGCCGACACCTCATAATTCAAGAGTGGAAAACGTGGAGTCCAAGCGCACCATCCTCATCACCGTCAGCGGCCCCGACCGCTCGGGTGTCACCTCGTCGTTGATGGGGGCGCTCGCCGGTGTCGGAGTCGATCTGCTCGATGTGGAGCAGGTGGTGATCCACAACCATCTGACGCTCGGCGTCCTCGTGTCGACGACGGGTTCGGCGGCGGCGGTGCTCGACGCCGTCGACCTGCCGATGCACTCGCGCGGCATGTCGGTCGAGCTGGCCGTCGACGCGACGAGCAACGGGCATCGTCCGTCCACGCATGCGATCGTCCTGCTGGGCAGCCCGGTGTCGGCGGCCGCATTCCAGGCGGTCGCCTCCGAGATCGCAGGCTGCGGCGGGAACATCGACACGATCCGCGGCGTCGCGGACTACCCGCTGACCGGTCTCGAGCTGTCGGTGACCGTCGGTGAGGATGCGGCGGCCGACACGGCGCTGCGCGCCGGTCTGGTGACCGTGGCCTCCCGGTTCCCGATCGACATCGCCGTCGACCGCGGCGGCCTGGCACGGCGCGCCAAGCGTGTCATCGTGTTCGACGTCGACTCGACGCTGATCCAGGGCGAGGTGATCGAGATGCTGGCCGCGGCGGCCGGGCGCGAGGCCGAGGTGGCCGCGGTGACCGAGGCGGCCATGCGCGGGGAACTCGACTTCGCCGAATCACTGCATGAGCGCGTCAAGGCGTTGGAGGGACTCGACGAGTCGGTGATCGACGAGGTCGCCGCTTCGCTCGAGCTGACCCCGGGAGCGCGGACCACGATCCGCACATTGCACCGCCTCGGCTACCACTGCGGTGTGGTGTCGGGCGGCTTCCGACAGGTGATCGATCCTCTCGCCCGCGAGCTCGAGCTCGACTTCGTCCGCGCCAACACCCTCGAGGTGGTCGACGGCACGCTCACCGGGCGGGTGATCGACGAGGTCGTCGACCGACCAGGCAAGGCGCGGGCGCTCCGTGCGTTCGCCGACCAGGTGGGCGTCCCGATGGAGCAGACCATCGCGGTCGGCGACGGCGCCAACGACATCGACATGCTCGCGGCGGCGGGACTGGGCATCGCATTCAACGCCAAGCCCGCGCTGCGCGAGGTGGCCGACACGACACTCGACCACCCGTTCCTCGATGCCGTGCTGTTCATGCTCGGCGTGACCCGCGACGAGATCGAGGCGGCCGACATCGAGGACGGCACGCTGCGCCGCGTCCCGCTGGAGTCGTAGGGGTGCTCGCATACGCGTACGACCGCCTCGTCGGATACGTCGGCGGCGGCGAGGATCCGATCGATCCGGCGGACGTGCTGGCGATGCAGATGGTGCTGCAGATCGAGAAGGCCGCTCCGCCGTCGCGGACGGGACTGCTCGTGGCTGCCGCTCGCGCCGCCGTGCTCGTGTGCCTGGACGACCGCGGCGGTCCCGACGGGCCGTGGGCGCCGGGACTGGACGACTGGTGCGGTGCGCGAATACGGAAGATCGCCCGCCGTGCCCGCGGTAAGCAGTGGCGCGATGTGCAGGGACTGTGGGGCGTCACCGCCGAACACGACGGTGCTCGCGCGCGGGCGTTCGTCCCGGGCCGGGTCGGCGACGTCGATCAGCGGATACGCAAGCTGCAGATCGGCGGCACCGACGTCGACGGCGAGCTGGTCTCCGCGGCGCCGACCGGAACCGTCGACGGTCTGTGCCTGTGGCTCAACCCGTCGTTGGACATGTCCGTCGGCAAGACCGCGGCCCAGGTCGGTCACGCGTCGATGCTCGGCGTCGCGCTCTTCTCGTTCGACGAGGCGAGTGCCTGGTACGACGCCGGCTGCCCGCTCGAGGTCCGGATGGCGGACGAGGCGAGGTGGACCGAGCTGTCGGCTGCCTCCGATCGGGGCGCCGCCGCGGCCGTACGCGATGCGGGCTTCACCGAGATCGCCGCCGGATCGGTCACCGTCATCGCGGAGCGGACGGGCATCTGATCCGGCCGGTACGGGTGGGCGATCAGCCCTTCGGCGCCAGATGTCTGACGGTGCCCAGGAGGACCTCGCGGTCACCGGCCAGCGGGGCGAGGATCAGTTCGTCGGCGCGGGCGTGCACCGCGAAGCGATCGAGCTGTTCACGGACCTGGTCGGGAGTGCCGACGGCGGCATACCGCAGCATCTCGTTGACCTGAGCGCCGGGAGGCGCGTCGAGCAGCATCTCGGCCTCGGCGTCTGTGAGGTTGCGCCCCTGGTTGAACAGGTGCTTGATGCGCGAGACCTTCGCCTTGTGCAGCTCCGACGAGGCGCGCTCGGCGTCGTCGTCGGCGATCACCGCGGCCGCGGCCATCACATACGGCTCGGACTCGCCGCCACCGGGCAGTGGTGACGGCCGGAAGTCACGCAGATAGATCTCGACGGCCTGCTCGAGGGCCTGCGGTGCGAAGTGGGAGGCGAAGGCGTACGGGAGACCGGTCGCGGCGGCCAGCTGGGCGCCGAACAGCGACGATCCGAGGACGTACAGCGGCACCTGCGTGTTCCGGCCGGGAGTGGCCTGAACACCGTCGACGCCCGCCCCGGAGAAGTAGCGGAGCAGTTCGACGACGTCCTGCGGGAACTGCTCGGATGCGGCGGGGGAGCGGCGCAGCGCGTGGAATACGGCCTGATTGCCGCCCGGTGCGCGCCCGAGTCCGAGGTCGATGCGCCCGGGATGCAGTTCGGCGAGGGTGCCGTACTGTTCGGCGATCGCGAGCGGGGAGTGGTTGGGGAGCATCACTCCGCCGGCGCCGAGCCGGATCGTCGAGGTGTGCGCCGCGATGTGGGCGATCAGAACGGCCGGGGCAGACGATGCGATGGACGGCATGTTGTGGTGTTCGGCGTACCAGATGCGTTCGTATCCGGCGTCGTCGGCGTACATCGCGAGGTCTGTCGAGTGCTGAAAGGACTCCGCGACGGTCTCGCCGGGACCGACCTGTGCCAGGTCGAGGAGGGACAGCGGCATGGAGTGCAGGTTCGGGAAGGAGTCGGTCACGCGTCGTTTCAGCGAAATACGTCACTCGTTTATTCCCGGCGCATGTAACCGGTGGTCCATCCGGCACCATGGTGGTGTGACTGAACGCATCGCTGATCCCGACCTCCTCATCGAATTCGACGACGTCTCGTTGGTGCGCGGCGGCAAGACGCTCGTCGGCCCCGTGAACTGGCGGGTGGAGCTCGACGAGCGCTGGGTGGTGATCGGTCCGAACGGAGCGGGCAAGACCTCCTTGATGCGGTTGGCTGCGGCCTTGGACCACCCGACGAAGGGCGACGCCTTCGTTCTCGGAGAAAAGCTGGGGCGCACCGATATCCGCGAGTTGACGACGCGGATCGGACTGGTCAGTTCCGCCTTCGCCGCACGGATCCCCGGTGATGAGAAGGTCTCGGATCTGGTCATCTCAGCGGGCTACGCGGTCCTGGGACGCTGGCGTGAGGCCTACGACGAGATGGACCGCGCGCAGGCCGCCGACGTCTTGGAGTCGTTGGGCGCCGAGCATCTCGCCGACCGCACGTTCGGCACCCTCAGCGAGGGCGAGCGCAAGCGGGTCATGATCGCCCGCGGCCTGATGACCGATCCGGAACTGCTGCTGCTCGACGAGCCGGCCGCGGGTCTGGACCTCGGCGGCCGTGAGGAACTCGTCGACCGTCTCGGGACCCTGGCCTCCGACCCGGACTCGCCCGCGATGGTGCTCATCACCCACCACGTCGAGGAGATTCCGTCGGGCTTCACCAACATCCTGATGCTGTCCGAGGGCGGCATCGTCGCCCAGGGCGCCATCGAGGACACGCTGACCGCGGAGAACCTGTCGGAGACGTTCCACCAGAGCATCGCCCTCACCTACGACGACGGCCGGTACTTCGCCCGCCGTGCCCGCCGAGCCGGCGGACACCGCCGCGCCTGACCGGTCGACGGCGGGTGAACCGCGGCCGATAGTGTCGAGGATGTGATGCGGCGAACACGCCGCGGGTGAGCGAAGGAGAACTCTGGTGACCGATAGCGAAGTGGCCCCGTTGCGGGATGCGTCGACCGTGGTCCTGGCCCGCGACGGCAGCGACGGCGTCGAAGTGTTCTTGCAGCGCCGTGTCAAGCAGATGGCCTTCGCGGGTGGCATGACGGTGTTCCCGGGCGGCGGCGTGGACCCGCGCGATCGCGAGGCGCACGTCCGGTGGGCGGGACCGGACGTCTCCTTCTGGGCCGACGCGTTCGCCGCCGACGAGGCGACGGCGCGGGCACTGGTGTGCGCGGCGGTCCGTGAGACCTTCGAGGAGTGCGGGGTACTGCTGGCGGGCACCGCCGATGCGACGCACGCGGATCCGGTGTCGCTGTTCGGGGAACGCGCCCGCCTCGAGGCCAAGGAACTCTCGTTCGCCGAATTCCTCGACCAGCAGGACCTGGTTCTGCGCGCGGATCTTCTGCGTCCGCTGGCTCACTGGATCACCCCGAAGAACGAGAAGCGTCGTTACGACACGAGGTTCTTCCTCGCCGCGATGCCCGACGGTCAGGAAGCCGACGGCGAGACCAGCGAGGCCGCCGAGACCATGTGGATGCCGGCAGGCGCGGCGATCGCTGCGTGGGATCGCGGGGAGCACTTCCTGCTGCCTCCGACGTGGACCCAGTTGCGCTACATCGCCGACTTCGCGACCGTCGCCGACCTTCTCGACGCGCCCCGGGAGATCGAGCCGATCGAACCGTCGATCAGCGACGGCAGCGGCATCGCCGGGCTCCGGTTCACCGACTCCGACAGCTATCTCGCCGCGCTCGCCGACGGCCGCGTGGAGAAGGACTTCAGTCTGTAGGCGTCTGCAGCTCGTCGCGCTCGGCCCATTCGAGCAGGGTGTCGAGGCGGTGCGCCACATCGTCGATCCCCGCGTGCAGGTCGCCGATCGCCGCGTAGCGTGCGGGAACGGTGGCGACGGTGAAGTCGTCGGGTTCGACCTGCTCGATCTCCTCCCAGGTGATCGGCGTCGACACCGTCGCGCGTGGGGTGGCCCGCACCGAGTACGCCGCGGCCATCGTGTGGTCGCGCGCGTTCTGGTTGAAGTCGACGAACACCGCCGCCGGATCACGGTCCTTGCGCCACCAGGTGACCGTCGCCTCGCCCGCCGACCTCCGGGCCACCTCGGCGCCGAAGGCGTGTGCGGCCCGTCGGACGTCGCCGAACGCCCACTCGGGGGCGATCCGCACGTAGACGTGCAGTCCGTGCCCGCCGGACGTCTTCGGGTAGCCGACCACGCCGAGTTCATCGAGGATCTCGTGGACGATCCCGGCGACGCGGCGCACCTTCGGGAAATCGCAGTCGGGCATGGGATCCAGATCGATCCGCCATTCGTCGGGGAACTCGATGCCGGGTTCGGTGCGTCGTGAATTCCACGGATGGAACTCGACCGTCGCCATCTGCACCGCCCACAGCACCGCTGCGGGCTCGGTCACGCAGAGTTCGCCGACCGTCCGCGAGTAGCGGGGGAAGTACACGTCGACGGTCTCGATCCAGTCGGGTGCGCCCGCGGGCAGCTTCTTCTGATGGACCTTCTTCTCCGCGGTGCCCTTGGGGAATCGGTGCAGCATGCACGGTCGACGATCGAGCGCGCGGCTGATTCCGTCGGCCACGGACAGGTAGTAGTCCGCGAGATCGAGCTTGGTCAGGCCGATCTCGGGGAAGTAGACGCGGTCGGGACTGCTGATGCGGACAGCCCGCATCGCCCCGGTCGGATTCGGAACCTGCAACTCGACGGCGTCGGTGCCCATGGAGCAACAGTAGTGGTTGGTTAGGGCGCATGGGCTACTAACCGGTAGCCTGCCACCATGGCTGAGTTTGTGACTCTGGAGACGTCGCCGGATCATCCCGGCGTCGGCACGATCCGATTGAACCGTCCGCCGATGAACGCGCTGAACCGTCAGGTGCAGTCCGAGCTGCTCGCCGCGGCGGAGGAGGCGTCGACTCGCGACGACATCAAGGCCGTCGTCGTCTACGGCGGACCCAAGGTCCTCGCCGCCGGCGCCGACATCAAGGAGATGAACGACATGTCGTTCGCCGACATGTCGAAGGTCGCGGGCAGGCTGCAGGACGGGATCGGCGCGATCGCCACGATCCCCAAGCCGACCGTCGCCGCCATCACCGGCTACGCGTTGGGCGGCGGCCTCGAAGTGGCGCTCGGCGCGGACCGCCGCATCGCGGGCGACAACGCCAAACTCGGTGTCCCCGAGGTGCTTCTCGGCGTCATCCCGGGCGGAGGCGGAACCCAGCGACTGGCCCGCCTGATCGGACCGTCGCGCGCCAAGGACATGATCTTCACCGGCCGCTTCGTCGGAGCCGACGAGGCACTGCAGATCGGCCTCGTCGACCAGGTCGTCGCCCCCGACGACGTGTACGACGCGGCCCTCGTCTGGGCGGGCCGGTTCGCCGGCGCGGCGTCGGTGGCCCTCGCCGCGGCCAAGACGGCCGTCGACGCAGGCCTCGACACCGATCTCGCCACCGGCCTCAAGATCGAGGCGCAGGTCTTCTCGGCTCTCTTCGCGACCGACGATCGCGCGATCGGCATGGCCTCGTTCATCGAGAACGGCCCGGGCAAAGCCGAATTCACCGGAAAGTAGGACGATGACCACGACTGACGACACCAACGACCCGGCACCGAACCCGCACGCCACCGCCGAGCAGGTCGAAGCCGCACTCTCCGACACCAAGCTCGCGCAGGTGCTGTACCACGACTGGGAGGCCGAGACCTACGACGAGAAGTGGTCGATCTCGTTCGACGAACGCTGCATCGATTACGCGCGCGGTCGGCTGGACCTGATCCTGCCCGAGGCACAGCTGCCCTACGGTCGGGCGATGGAGCTGGGCTGCGGCACCGGCTTCTTCCTGCTGAACCTGATGCAGTCGGGCGTGGCCGAGAAGGGCTCGGTGACCGACCTGTCGCCCGGCATGGTGAAGGTCGCGCTCCGCAACGCGGAGAACCTCGGCCTGGACGTCGACGGTCGTGTCGCCGATGCCGAGTCGATCCCGTACGAGGACGACAGCTTCGACCTCGTCGTCGGACACGCTGTGCTGCACCACATTCCGGACGTCGAGAAGTCGCTGCGGGAGGTGCTGCGCGTCCTGAAGCCGGGCGGTCGCTTCATCTTCGCCGGGGAGCCGTCGACGTACGGCGACTTCTATGCGCGCTGGATGAGCCGCGCGACGTGGTGGGCGACCACGAATGTCACCAGATTCGGTCCGTTGAAGGCCTGGCGCAGGCCGCAGGAGGAACTCGACGAGAGCTCGCGTGCCGCGGCGCTCGAAGCCGTCGTCGACATCCACACGTTCTCTCCGCAGGATCTGGAGAACCTGGCGACCCGCGCGGGAGCCGTCGACGTACGCTCGGCGAGCGAGGAACTGGCGGCCGCGATGCTCGGTTGGCCCGTCCGCACCTTCGAGGCCGCGGTGCCGTCGGAGAAGCTGGGCTGGGGATGGGCGCGTTTCGCGTTCGGCGGCTGGAAGCGGATGACGTGGATCGACGACAACATCCTCCGCAAGGTGGTGCCGCCGGAATTCTTCTACAACGTGCTGATCACCGGTGTGAAGCCCGCAAGCTGACCCTCGGCACGACGCCGTCGAAGGAATGCGCGCGAGCGGCCGTTTCGGCGCCGCTCGTGCGCATTCTGGGTCAGTGGCGTACGCCCGGCTCGCAGACGAACGCGACGCCGGTGCGTCCGATCCGGGTCATCACCAGCGACAACGGTGTGGATCCCCGCAACTTCAACTTCCGGCGCAGCCGGTCGGGGTCGACGTCGAGGCCGCGGACCAGGATCTCGAGGCTGCCGCAGTCGTGTGCGGCCAACGCGGAGCGCAGCGCGCGTTCGGAGACGGCGGTTCGGTCGATGATTCGGAATCCCCGGGCGCCGGGAGGCACGGCGGCGCCGGTGAGGTAGGCGATCTGCGGATCGAGTTGGCGTAGTCCGTGACGGCGCGCGTAGTTGCGCACCAGGCCGGCGCGGACGACGGCGCCGTCCGGGTCGACGATCCACTCGTCGACACCCGGCTCGTCGATGTCGTCCGGCTCGGTCGAGGTGTACTCGTCGGCGCGGACCACGCCGTCGGCGTCGGTTCGCAGGACACTGGCGCGCCGGTCGGGGAGTCCGGCGGCCTCGGTCCACAGACACGCCTCGCGGACCCCGCCGTCCAGCGAGGTGACCTGCACGGCGACTTCGATGCTGAACCGATCCCGGAGCATCCGGTAGTCGAGACCGGGTGCGCATTTGACGACCATCGGGCGGCCCGCGTACACCGACAGCAGTTCGAGCAGGGGAGGATCGAGTTCGTCGAGGCGGAACGTCCGTCCGCGTGCGCTGCGGCGAGCCGGATCGGCGACGACGACGTCGGCGCGCGAGCACGGGGCGAGAGCGTCGGCGCGCGCGAGTTGCACCCCGGGACGTCCTCGTAGATTGTGTGCGGCCATCGCCAGCCGTACCGCGTCGAGGTCGCTGCCGATCACTCCGCCGAGTCCGGCGGCCGTCGACAACGACAGCAGTTCGGCGCCGATCGAGCAGGTCACGTCGTGGACGACGCCGCCGGGGTGACGCGCGGCGATGTCCGCCGCGCGATGCGCCGCGACGGCGGACGGTGTCGCCTGTTGCAGGGCGGTGTCGCTCAACAGCAGAGCATCGGGGGAGTCGAGTTTGCCGACCGCGCGTCGTCGCGCGCGGATCGTCTCGACCAGAGCCGCCTCACGAGGCGCATAGCGTGCGCGGAGGGCGGGCAGGTCTTTGAGCAGCGACGCGTCCGTCAGCGGCAGACCTGCCGTGACGTTCAGCGCGTCGGTCCCCTCAGCGGAGGCGAGATAGGCGACGTCGTCGAGCCCGAACTCGTAGGCCACGGTCTCACGGCCTGCTGAAGAAGTACACGGTGCCGTCGGTGGTGGCCACCGCCAGCTGACCGACGGCCGACACGGCGACCCCGGTGGAGAACCCGGTGGCCTCGGGCAGCGGCAGCGAACGCTTGGTCTTGGCCGTCTTCACGTCGAACTCGGTGAGCACCAGAGCTGAATCGGCGCCCTCGCGGACCACCGCCCACAACGATCCCGCCGACGTCTGAGTCCCGACTCCCGCCATCTGGACGTCGTCGCGCCGGGCCACCTCGGAGGCGTGATCGCCGTCGTCGTGCAGGACGGTCAGCGGCGAGCCGAGGCCGCCGGCCGGAACCAGGGTGCCGTCGGGCGAGACCGAGAGCGTCGCGAAGCCGTGGCCGTCCAGATCGTGCGACCAGCGGACCGAACCGTCGGCGGCGTCGACGGCGTACAGCTTGCCGTCGCGCCCGAAGGCGTACACGGTCGTCCCGTCGGCCGACAGCGACGCCGGACCGGCCATTCCGCCGCCGAGATCGGCGGTCCACATCGTGCTCAGCTTCTCCTTGCCGGCGGGATCGCGGTAGCTCACCGCGGTCAGCTGCGAGGTCTTCGCACCGGCGGGCACGACGTTGACGAACACTCGCCCGGAGGCGATGTCGACGGCAGGCGGCGCGGAGATCGCGCACGCCGGGCCGCCGGAGGCGCACTGGTCGACGCCCGCCATCGGATCGGTGTTCTTGGGCGGCTTGGGGCGCAACCGCAGTTGCGGGGTCGCCGGGTCGCCGGTCTGAGCGTTGAGCAGCATGATCTGTCCGCCGGTGGTGGCGAGCACGATGCGACCGGGACCGGCCGACTTCGCCGACAGTGCGACGCCGCTGGTCGATGCGCGCCAGCGGATCGCGCCGCCGCCGTTGTAGGCGAAGAACTCGCCGGCCTTTCCGATGTACGGCTGACCGAGCTGGTCGTAGAAGGCGGTGTTCATCGCCGAACCCGGTCCGAGACGCTTGCAGAAGTTCTTGCGGCCGTTGCGCTGGTCGAGGACCTGGAAGTCGCACCCCACGGGAGCCTTCGCGCTGGCCGCGACGTTGCCGCCGGCGTCGATGGACACCTGCGCTGTGACGGGGCCGCCCGCCGGACGCGTCCACGACAGTTTCAGATCGTCGGGGACCACGGGATAGGCGTAGTTCGCGTTGGCGCCGTTGCCGCCGAACGACGCCCAGCCGGCGGACGGCTTGGCCAGCACGTCGATGCGCCCGTCCGAGCAGGCGGTCGCCACCAGGGCGAGGGCGGCGGCTATCACTGCGAAGACCAGGGATGATCTGCGTCGTCGGCGGACTGCCCGGGTCATCGTTCTCCTGATGGTAGGCGGACGGGGTTCGCGGACGACTCTATCGTGTCGTGCTCGCCTGATTCCGCAGGCCGGGTGCTCCTCTACTAGGGTTTGTCGTCATGACCACGATGTGGAATGCGTCTTATCGTTCGCGCCGTCGCGCCGGACGCCGCCGCGATCCGGAGCAGGCGCGTTTCCTGACGCTCGACTCGCTGCGCTGGATCAAGCGGAACCGGGCCTGGACGCCCTGGTACCTGGTCCGTTACTACCGACTCGCCAAGTTCCGTCTCGCGAATCCGCACGTGGTGTTGCGCGGCATGGTGTTCCTCGGCAAGAACGTGGAGATCCACGCCACGCCGGAGCTCTCGCGCATGGAGATCGGCCGCTGGGTGCACATCGGCGACGGCAACGCGATCCGCTGCCACGAGGGCAGCCTCCGGATCGGCGACAAGGTGGTCTTCGGCTGCAACAACGTCGTCAACGCCTACCTCGACATCGAGATCGGCGGATCGACGCTCGTCGCCGACTGGTGCTACATCGTCGACTTCGACCACGTGACCGACAACATCGACATGCCCATCAAGGACCAGGGGATCGTGAAGGGCCCGGTCCGGATCGGCCCGGACACCTGGGTCGCGGCCAAGGTCACCGTCCTACGCGACACCCTCGTCGGACGGGGTTGTGTTCTGGGTGCTCATGCCGTCGTCAAGGGCGAGATCGGCGACTACTCGATCGCCGTCGGCGCTCCGGCGCGCGTGGTCAAGAACCGCCTCGAGGCATGGGAGGCCGGCGCCGAGCAGCGCGCAGAGTTCGAGCGTGCGCTGATGGACATCGAGCGTAAGAAGAACGCGGGCACCGAACACGAGTGAGGCGTTACGCGTCACGGATCGACATCGGTGTCCGTACCCGTGCTCGGTCCCGACGCTGCCGGCCGCTCGGTCGCCGGCGCGGAGGTGTCTGCGTCGAGTGACGGGGCGACGACCACTTCCCGCCAGGCCTGGTCGATGCGGCTGATCGTCGTCACCGTTCCGTCGGGGGCGGTGACGACCAGTTGCTCGGTTCCCGACTGCCAGTGCACACTGCAGTCCGCCGGGACGGTGTACCTGTAGACGACGGTGGCGGTCGCGGTGTCTCGGATCGTCAGGTCGTCGCCGTCCCGGTAGTAGGCGAACGCTCCGGAGTCGGTGAGCACGCCGCCGGGCGGTAGAGGAGGGGCCTGCGGAGTCGCGGTGGGCGTCTGCGTCGGTGCGGCCTCTGAGGGCGACGCCTCTGACGGCGCGGGCTCGGATGGCGACGCCTCGGACGGCGCTGGTGCCGGGGTGACCGCAGACGATGAGGTCGCGGACGACGAGGGGTTCTGGGCGGTCGAGAGCTGATGGGTCGGCGACACCGTCGTGAGTTTGTTCTGCGGTGTGGTGACGACGCCCTCGTCGCCGCCGGTGTTGCAGGTGAGCGCCGGGACCAGGCCGAGCAACCCGGTGCCTTTCAGGGTCACCAGTTGAGTGAGCGAGGTCGCCGACGTGAAGTTCCCGACCTTCGTCGTCAATGTGAACGACACCGTGACCTGTCCGCCCCCGACGATGTTGCCCAGCAGTGCCACGAGCCAACTGAGCAGGCCCAGATTGGCCGCGTTGACGACTACTGGATTGCCGGCGGTGGCAGCCGGGTACGTGTGCTCCTGCGGGGTGGCATTCGGGCCCTGCACGGTGAGCACATACGTCAGACCGGTGGGTGTGCCCGGCGGATTCGGCCAGGTCATGGTCACCGAACTGCCCAGGCCGAGCAACCCGCCGGTATCGTTGCAGCGCAGCCACGCCGCATTGGCCGGTCGCCCGGTCTGCACGCTGCCGGTTGCGTGCGCTTGTGCGGTGAGGGCGGCGTCCGATCGTCCCGGCGTCACGGCGCCCGTGACGGCGACCGTGGCGACTGTCGCCGCGGCCGTGCCGATCAGAATGCGTCGACCCGTCGAGGTAGCGCGCCAGCCGTCTCTGGGTGCGAACGCGACCGCGAGCAGACCCAGCAGCACCAGTGCTTCGAGGGCGATCGTGTACGGGTTCTTCAGCCACATCGCGACGTATCCGAGACCGGGCACGGTGGTGTAGACGCGATCCACTTCGGTGACCGCGTACGGGCGGGCGTCGGTGACGGTGTTGCCGTCGCCCTTGAGCGTCAAGGTCACCGAATCACCGAGTCTCCCGTCGACGGACTCGACCCGGTGCGTCACCCGGGTGCCGTCCGGTCGAGTCACTCCGACGACGTCGCCGCGGTGGACGTCGGCGGCGGGGACCGTGCGGCTCAGGCCGAGCGAACCGGTGCTGATCGCCGGACTCATCGACCCGGTCTCGAAGATCACGGGGCGCAGACCGGTGACCACCGCGAGTGCCGTGGCCAACAGACAGAGCGAACCGAGCACCGCGCCGACGGTGAGCGCGATATCGGCCGCCCGGCGGTCGGCGAGCGTTGTCATGACGCCGTTCCCGTCGCGACGAAGAGGAACTGGACATTCCCGGTCTGGGCGGCCAGTGATGGAAGGGCGCCCGTGGGAAGGGTCAACTGGAAGCACCAGGAATCGACTCCGTCGACGGCCAGGACGGTCGGCGACGACGTCCAGAACTGCGTCGGGCCGGCGGGGACCGACGTATTGGAGACGACCGTCGTGCCGCCGGTGCACGTCGTGCCGGACACCGACCCGCCGTGCACCGCAGTCAACTGCATTGCCTGACCCAGAGCGGTCGTGCTCGACCTCGACGCCGTGTACACGAACGCGGCCGATCCGATGTTGTGGACGTCGACGATCTGCGCCGTCGTTCCTCCTGGCAGGAGACTGCCGGGGAAGGTGAACGAGTACGGTTCGGCGTCGCCCGCCCGAATCTTGACGTCGGCCGTGGTGAACTCCGCGGACGTGGTCGCCGCGGTCGTCGACCACAGTGCGGTGGTGCCGACGGCGCCCGCGCCCAGAACGATGCCGCACGAGAGGAGGGCCCGTATCCGACGGGAGGTCGAGCGCGGGAGGCGTGCGATCACGAGTGGTCCTCCTCAGTCGCGGTCGGTAGTGATGTGGGCTTCAGGGGTTCGGTCGGCGGATCGGCGGCGACCGACGCGTCCTCGGGCGGTTCGCGGCGCTGTTCGCGGTGTGCGGCGTACAGTTCCCACGCTCCGTAGGCGAACAGGAGTCCGGCGAGCACGAAGACGATGACGGACCGCCGGACTCCGGTGAACCAGGTGTTCACATAGCCCAAGTACGGAATCGAGTACCACACCTCCCCGCGGACCTGGACCGGCCGCACCGGGAGCGGGTCCGCGGCATCGTTGTCGTCGCCTCGGGCCGTGAAGCGCAGCTCTCCGTTCGGTGCGTGGGTCACTTCCGTGACCCGGTGGGTGACCACCGCGGGGTCGCCCGAACGTATCTGGTAGGTGATCACGTCGCCGACCCGGATCGATCCGGCGGCGACCGGTCGCACGACGACCAGGGTGCCCGGCGGATACGTCGGCCGCATCGATCCGGTCAGCACGGTGTACGGCGCGCCGCCGGAGATCTTGGGAATCACGATGGCGGCGAACAGGATGGCGAATGCGGCGGCGAGCAGCACCCAGGACGTCGCCTGCCAGAGGCGTCCCAGCACCGATCGGTGAGGGACGTCCTGGTGTTCGACTGTGTCGTCTCTGGCGCTCATGCGAGTGTTTGATCCGCGCGGAAGGTCAGCACGATCCGGTACGACGCCGGGGACGTGCCGGAGGCGGATTTCAGGACCGCGTGCACACACCAGGTCTCGGCGGCGCCGGGCGCGAGCGGACGGGGGCTGCCGGTCGCCGTCGAACCCGTCGAGGTGGCACCGTGGACCGAGAACGCCGTCACACCGGTCGTGTCGCAGCCCCCGACCGTCGCCGACAGATCGACCTGTACCGCGGCCCCTGCCGTGCTGACCGCCGGACCGGCGTGGGTCACCTGAAAACTGATCGGGGGCGTGCCGATGTTCGTGATCGTCAGCGGTGCCGAGACCGTCTCGTCGACGACGACGCCGTTCTTACCCAGCCCGAACGTGAACGACTGGCCGGAACCCCCGTCGGCGGAGATGCCGAACCGGCCGGTGGTGAACTGGCCGTCGGGAGTGTCCGAATCCCTTGCCCACAAGGCACCGGTGGTCCGCACCGAGCCGAAGATCAGTGAGGCCACCAGGATGCCGAGTGCGGCGATCAGAGCACGTCGTCGGGTCACGGGGAGAAGGTCGATCAGGCCGGGCGCACCTGGCGCAGCGTGACCTTCATACCGGACACGTCGACCGGAACGTCGGTGTCCTCGGTCCCGGTCGTGGTGTCCTTGAACTCCAGCGTGACCGTCACCGGCAGGCTGTCCCCGTCCGCCACGGAGATGGGCGTCGTGGTGGTGTCGGTGCCGTCGACGGTGGTGGTGACGGCGAAATTCGACGAGGGCAGGTCGTCGCCGCCGATGCCCTCGACGCCGAGCGTGGCATCGATGTTCTTACCGGTGGCGGTCACCAGGCACGTCCCCGCGTACTGCCACACATCCCCCGGGACCATGAGGTCGCTGGTCGGGTTGATCGCCGTGCCGCCGTTGGTCGTGGCGCTCTCGTCGGTCCACTCACCGGTGCCGCAATCCAGGCCGAAGTCACCGGTCTGGATGTTGCCGCCCGCGATGTCCTCCGTGTCACTCCACAGCGCGTACGAACCCGCGCCACCGAGAAGAATGATGACTCCCGCGCCAATGGCGAGGGCACCCTTAGTTCGTCTGTTCATCGTGAGGACCCTTCGTGATATGGATCACGCACCATCGGGGTGTGGGCGTCGATCCCACCCGAATCATCCGTTAGTCCCGCATCATCCCTTTCGCTCGCCGTGGAAACGTTACCGAAGTGAAATAGATGATCGCGGGGTGCGACGGGACGGATGTGTCGACGACTCAGATTTCGCGGTCGCGGTCGGGCAGCGGGCGCAGCGGAATCGTCGGGCGGGCGAGCGCGGTCCGCGCATGTCGGACGGCCGAGCGGTAGATCGTCGCCGTGCGCTCGGCGACGACGCTCCAGGTGAATTCCGCGGTGAGCCGGTCCGCGGCGCGCCGCGCACGCGCGGCGGACACGTCGGGTTCGTCCAGGGCCCCGACGACGGCGGCCGCGAGCCCGGCCGGATCGAACGGGGCGAACGTCACGCCGGTCTCGCCGTCGGTGACGGCCTCACCGAGTCCGCCCGCGGACGAGGTGACCAGAGGGATCCCGGTGGCCGCGGCCTCCAGTGCGACGATGCCGAACGGTTCGTAGCGGCTCGGCAGGACGATCGCGTCGCATCGGTGCATCAGGGTGACGAGTTGCTCGTGGTCCTGGCGACCGAGGAACGTCACGGCGTCGACCACGTCGTGTGCGATCACCAACTCGCGGAGCCAGGCCAGTTGGGTGCCCTCACCGGCGACGGTCAGCGTGGTTCCCGGGTGATCGGCGCGGATCACCGGCAGCGCGGCGATGAGGTCCTGGACGCCCTTCTCGTATTCGAGCCGTCCCGCGAACAGCAGTTCGGGCGGACCGTCGTGCTCGGCGCGCGGTGCGAAACTCCATGCGTCGACGTCGATTCCGTTGTGTATCACGGCGATCGGTGCGAGTGCCGGACCGAACAGGGCGGTCACCTCGTCGCGCATCGACGCCGAACAGGTGATCAGCGCATCGGCGTCGTGCGCCAACCAGGACTCCACCGAATGGACCTGTCGGTTCACATGGCCGGCCACCCAGCCGCTGTGGCGACCGGCCTCGGTGGCGTGCAGGGTCGCGACGAGCGGCACGTCGAAGAACTCGGCGAGAGCGATGGCGGGATGGGCGACCAGCCAGTCGTGAGCGTGCACCACGTCGGGTGGCGGACCGCCGCGCAGATGCGCCAGACCAGCCCGGATGAAGGCGTGACCCATGGCGAGCGTCCAGGCCATCATGTCGACACTGAACTCGAACTCCGGCGGATCCTCGGCGACGGCGATCACGCGGACGCCGTTGACCACCGTGTCGACCGTCGGATGCGAGGACGCATCGGTTCCCGA
The DNA here is from genome assembly GCF_014197435.1 of Gordonia humi. Classification (NCBI taxonomy): domain Bacteria; kingdom Bacillati; phylum Actinomycetota; class Actinomycetes; order Mycobacteriales; family Gordoniaceae; genus Gordonia; species Gordonia humi. Next base: position 4,033,973 of record NZ_JACIFP010000001.1, on the reverse strand, counting down.
CGGACGGCGCGTGAGGACCGTCACGTCGACGCCCGACTCGGCAAGCGCCTCGGCCAGATGGTGCACGTGCCGTCCCAGTCCGCCGACGACGACGGGCGGGTACTCCCACGACACCATCAGCACCCGCACCGGTCGGGCGCTCACCGCTGCTCCAGCCTGCGGGCGTCGAGAGCGCCGAACAGGTTGTCGGCGCGGCGCCACCCGCGGGCCAGACGCAGCGCCTGCGCGTCGTTCCCGGAGTCGGAGGCCGCGCAGATCTCGCGGGTGGCGTGCGCGTGCTTGTACGCGCGATCCTGGGCGTACCCGGCCGCGGTGTCCTTGGACACCATGAACGGCCAGTCGGACTGCACGGTCATCAGTGTCTCGCGCAGGATCTGGTCGGCGACCTCGTCGCGGGGTCCGAACGGCACCCTCCGTTTGTCGAGGCTGTCCGACGAGGTCGCGGTGACCTCCGAGTTCAACTGCACCAGATGCTGCACCTGCGGTCCCTCCCAGACTCGCCAGTCCTTGCCGGACCCCCACGACGAATCGTCGAGATCCACCGCGTCGCCGACATAGCCGTTCCGGCGCGCGGTGTCGAGCGTGCCCACGGAGACCCCCGCCTCGGGGAGACGACGGAGAAGACGCTCCAGCCAGACCGGCCCCTCGTGCCACCAGTGCCCGTACAGTTCGGTGTCGAACGCGGCGACCACCAGCGCCGGCCGTCCGATGCGCTCGGATTCGGCGATCAGTCGGTCCCGGACGGCGCCGATGAAGTCGTCGACGTGCTTGTCGATCGCGGCGTCGACCCGCGCCGGATCGTACGGCTTCTTCTTCTCGGCGGGGACCGTCTTCCCGGTGACTCGCACCGACTTGAACCCGGTCTCGTGATCGTACGTATGGAAGTCGCGGTAATCCGCGTGACCGGGATACCCGGACTTGGGCGACCACACCCGGTAGCTCACTGTCAGATCCCGACCGAAGGCGACGACGCCGCTGTCGCCGACCGGCCGGCCGAGTGCGGTGTCGCCATGCAGTGTGGGACCGTCGACCATGAAGTGCCGGACGCCCGCGGCGGCGTACTCGCTCTCCATACCGGGCGTGTACGCGCACTCCGGCGCCCAGATGCCCGTCGGGCGGGTGCCCCATCGCAGCCGCGCGTCGGCCAGACCCTCGTGCAGAGACAGGCGACGCAGCCGCGGATCGAGCAGCGGTGCGAACGGATGGGCGAGGGGCCCGCCGAGGAGTTCGATCACTCCGGACGAGACGAGCGGACGGATCTGCGGGCTGCCGCCGTGCCGCCACTGCGTCTCGAAATCGGTGAGAGCCGCTGCCGCGGAGCGGAATTCACGCGTCCCCGCGTCGGCTCGCACCGGATCGCTCGAGAGTGCGGCCTCCATCGCGCGCAACTGCCAGTCGGCCAGCCATTCGTACATCGACGATCCGGCGTACGGATCGTCGAGCTGAGCGGCCAGCACCGGCGTGATCCCCAGGGAGAGCTGATCGGTGAAGCCGTCGGCGGCCAGGCGACGGAGTGCTCCGAACACGGGTAGATAGCTGTCGGCCCACGACTGGTAGAGCCACTCCTCGCCGACCGGCCACCGTCCGTGATTGGGCAGCCACGGCAGATGAGAGTGCAGGACCAGGGTGAACTGTCCGGGTACGCGCGCGCTCATGGGGACTCTAGTAGCGCGCGGCGACGGCCAGCAGGTCCAGACTGGCGTCGATGTCGGAGTCGGTCGAGCGCAGGATCTCGAAGTCGTCGACGGTGATGCTCGCGACGTCGGCGACGAGATCCTCGGGCCATTCCTGTCCGGCCAACGCGCGGTCGATCTGGGCGTCGATGATCGAGCCGCCCCATTTGGCGTCCAGTTCGCGCAGACGCGGTCCGTGGTGGACGCCCAGCATCGCACTGATGTCGAAGCCGTCGTCGGAGAGCAGTTCGGTCAGTTCGCTGGCCGAGAGTTCACGGGTGTGGAACGGATTCAGCGGTGTGTCGCGGCCGGGGGAGAACGTGATGCGGTTGGGGGTGCTCATGAGGAGCTCGCCGCCGCCGCGAAGCACTCGGTGGCATTCGCGGACGAACTCGCTCTGATCCCACAGGTGCTCGATCACCTGGAAGTTGACCACCGTGTCGACGGATGCGTCGTCGAGCGGCAAGTCGATCAGATTCCCTTGGTGCACAGCCAGTTCCGGATACACGCGTCGTGTGTGCTCGACCGCTTGGACGTCGTAGTCGACGCAGGTCACCGAGCGGGCCGCACGGGCGATCATCGCCGCGCCGTAGCCTTCGCCCGACCCGGCTTCGAGCACGTCCAGCCCGCCGCAGCGTCGTACGATGAACTCGTAGGCCACCTCGTGTCGTCGAAACCAGTAGTTCTCGGCGGGGATGCCCGGAACGGTGCGCTCGCCGGTGAGGGCGAGCTGATCGGCGGACTGGGGTTCGCTCATTCGCATGAGCGTAGTGGACACCGGTCGCGCGTCTTCAACCGCCGACGGCGCGGGCCCGCCGGATCGGCATGAGTCGTGCGGGAGCGACCTATGAGAGACGCCACGTTCTCTAGCGCGGTGTTCAGCCGCTACAGTGAAATATGACCCAGGGCCTTACCGGCCGGTAAGTTGCCGAACCCGACGCAGGAGGTCGACGAAGACCCATGACGAATATTGTCGTTCTGATCAAGCAGGTTCCCGACACCTGGTCCGAGCGCAAGCTCGCCGATGGCGACTACACGCTGGACCGTGAAGCCGCTGACGCCGTTCTCGACGAGATCAACGAGCGCGCAGTCGAAGAGGCACTGCAGATCAAGGAGCGCGACGGCGGCGAGGTGACCATCCTCGCCGTTGGTCCCGAGCGCGCCACCGACGCTATCCGTAAGGCGCTCTCGATGGGCGCCGACAAGGCCATCCACATCAAGGACGACCTGATGCACGGCAGCGATGCCGTCCAGACCGCCTATGTGATCGCCAGCGCGCTCGGCACCGTCGAGGGCGTCGAGATGGTCATCGCCGGCAACGAGGCCACCGACGGTCGCGTCGGCGCCGTGCCCGCCATGGTCGCCGAGTACCTGGAGCTCCCGCACCTGACTCACCTGCGCAAGCTGGAGATCGACGGCGAGACCCTGAAGGGCGAGCGCGAGACCGACGAGGGCATCTTCCACGTCGAGGCACAGCTGCCCGCCATCGTCTCGGTCAACGAGAAGATCAACGAGCCGCGCTTCCCGTCCTTCAAGGGCATCATGGCCGCCAAGAAGAAGGAAGTCGCCGTCTTGACGCTCGCCGAGATCGGTGTGGAAGCGGACACCGTGGGTCTGGCCAACGCGGGCAGCACGGTGACTGGCGTGACCCCGAAGGCCGCCAAGACCGCCGGCGAGCGCGTCGCGGACGAGGGCGACGGCGGCGTGAAGGTCGCTGAGTTCCTGGTCGGCCAGAAGATCATCTGAGCCCCGCCCGAAGTATCAGCGACTACCAAAGACATTCAGGAGAAGAATCATGGCTGAAGTACTCGTGCTCGTCGAGCAGGATACCGAGGGTGGACTGAAGAAGGTCACCAGCGAGCTCATCACCGCCGCCCGCGCACTGGGCAGCCCGGCAGCCGTCGTCGTCGGCAAGCCCGGTTCGGCTGCGGGCGTCACCGCCGCACTCGCCGAGGCGGGCGCCGAGAAGATCTACGTCGCCGAGTCGGACGACGTCGCGAACTACCTCGTCTCGCCGAAGGTCGACGTCCTCTCGTCGCTCGCCGAGGCCAACGGCGCCGCGGGCGTCCTCGTCGCCGCGACCGCCGAGGGCAAGGAGATCTCGGGCCGTCTCGCGGTGCGTCTGGGCTCGGGTCTGCTGGCCGACGTCGTCGAGGTCAAGGAAGGCGGCGCAGGCGTCCACTCGATCTTCGGTGGTGCGTTCACCGTCGACGCCCAGGCCGGCGGCGACACCCCGGTCATCTCCGTCCGTCCGGGCGGCGTCGAGGCGGCTCCGGCCGCGGGCGCCGGCGAGGTCGTCGAGGTCGAGGTTCCGGCGCAGGCCGAGAACGGCGTCAAGATCACCGGCTTCGAGGCCAACGTCGGCGGCGACCGCCCCGAGCTCACCGAGGCGTCGATCGTCGTCTCCGGTGGCCGCGGCGTCGGTTCGGCCGAGCAGTTCAGCGTCGTCGAAGCCCTCGCGGACTCGCTCGGTGCAGCCGTCGGCGCATCGCGCGCGGCAGTCGACTCCGGCTACTACCCGGGCCAGTTCCAGGTCGGTCAGACCGGTAAGACCGTCTCGCCGCAGCTGTACATCGCCCTGGGCATCTCGGGCGCCATCCAGCACCGCGCGGGCATGCAGACCTCGAAGACCATCGTCGCCGTCAACAAGGACGAAGAGGCTCCGATCTTCGAGATCAGCGACTTCGGCATCGTCGGCGACCTGTTCAACGTCGCCCCGCAGCTGACCGAAGAGATCAACAAGCGCAAGTGATCATGCGCTGATCTGACGCGACGACACCCGGCCGGGCGCCTCCGGCCGGGTGTCGTCGTCTGTTCACCCCGCGTGTGCGGACACGTCACGCCGTCGTGACCGCCGGGTTCCGTGCATCTCGTTGACTGCAGACATGACAGTGATGAGTTCGGCAAGGCGCACAGTGCTTCTGTCCGGTGGGGACTACGAGGTGTCGATCACCGACCAGCCGTACGACGTTCATGCGGCGCAGCGTCTGCGTTTCGACGTGTTCAACAACGAGCCCGGCTACTCCGACTCGATCGGCGACGCGACGTCGCGCCGCGACGCCGACTCGTTCGACGACTACTGCGAACACCTGCTCGTCCGGCATCTGGCGACCGACGCCCTCGTCGGCTGCGCCCGCGTGCTCCCGCCGCCCCGCGCGATCGCCGCGGGCGGCTGGTACTCGGCGGGCGAGTTCGACCTGGCACAACTCGACCCGATCCGCGGCGAGACCGTCGAGATGGGACGCGCCGTGGTCGATCCGGCACACCGCAGCGGCGCGGTCACCGCGATGCTCTGGGCCGCGCTCCTGGGCTACCTGGAGGACGGCGGCTACCGGTACATGATGGGCTGTGTGTCGGTGCCGCTCGACTCGCCGATCGGCCGAGGCCGTGAACTGCGCGGCATCCGCGACCTGGCGCGCGAATCCTACCGCGCCGAGTGGGAGGTCTTCCCGCACATCGGCGTCGAGGTCGACGGCAAGGGGCTCGACGAACTGGAACCGCCGGAGAAGCTGCGACTGCCCGCCCTGCTGCGCGGCTACACCCGCCTCGGCTCGCGGGTCTGCGGCGAACCGGCCTTCGACGCGGTCTTCGACGTCGGCGACTTCTTCACCGTGCTCGACCGGACCCGCGGTGAGGCGAGATACGTCGATCGGCTCCGCGGCGCCATGGCCCGGCTCAAGAGCGCGGACTGACGGCGGTGGCTCCGATGGCGACCAACCCGTGGGTGCCGGTCAGCCCGTGCGGTGCGCATTGCGTCCCGGACACCCCGCGGGTCTCCCGCCTGCGGGTGTGGACTCGGCTCGCCGCGTTCGGCACGTTCGCGGTCCTGGTGCTCGCGCTCGGTGTCGCGACGATGGCGATGCCGCGCCGGGCACGTCACCGGTACTGGCGACGCAGCGCGCGCATCGCGTTGGCGTCGATGGGGGTGCGCCTGACGATCGAGGACCGGCGCCCCGAGACGGCCCGGCGTCTGCGCGGCGCGCTGATCGTCGCCAATCACATCTCCTTCCTCGACATCGTCGCGGTCGCATCGGTCGCGCCCGCGCGCTTCATCGCCAAACGCGAAGTCCTGCAGATGGCGGGATTCGGCTATGTGGCGAAGCTGTTCGGAGTGCTCTCACACGTTCGGGGAGACCTCGGCCGGCTGCGTCCGCTCGTCGACCGCGTCGCCGGAATCCTCGACCGGGGCCGCAGCGTCGCGGTGTTCCCCGAGGGCACCACCTGGTGCGGCGGGGCGGCCGGACGGTTCCGACCGGCGTTCTTCCAGGCGGCCGTCGACGCCGGCGCGCCGATCGTCCCGATGAGGCTGTCGTACAGCGAGTCCGGTCGTCCGACCACCCTCGCCGGGTTCATCGGCGACGACACGATCGGCACCACGTTCTCCCGGATCGTGTCGGCACGCGAGCTGACGGTCGAGGTCACCGTCTTCGACCTGGTGCTGCCGGTGCCGGATCGACGCCACCTGGCCGACGTCTGCGAGGAGCAGATCGTCGGAGTCCCCGCACCGCACCAAGTGGCTCTCAAGCCCGCTCCAAGCGCATCCGCAGAACCTGTCCTCGACAACGCCGTCGACCGAGGACAGGACCCATGGACACTTCAGAACGACCGAGCGGATTCGACTCCGTCCAACGTGTGACGACGGCGGTGGTCTGCGCGGCCACCGCAATGCTGATGCTCGACATCGCGGTGGTCAACACGGCGCTCCCGGCCATGGCTCGAGAGTTCGACGCCGGAATGGGCGCCCTGAAATGGGTCGTCGACGGTTACACCCTCGCTCTCGCCACGATCGTCCTGAGCGCGGGGGCGTGGTCGGACCGTGTCGGTCGGCGCCGCGTCTTCGTGGTGGGTGCGATCGGTTTCACGGCGGCGTCGGTGCTGTGCGCGGCGTCCGCGGGCATGGGAATGCTCATCGCATCCCGCATCGTGCAGGGCGTCGCGGCCGCGCTGCTGTTCGCGTCGTCGCTGGCCGTGCTCGCGGCGGCGTTCGGCGACCGCAGGCAGCGCACCCGGGCGCTGGCGGCGTACGGCGCCACGATCGGCGCCGCGTTCGCCGTGGGACCGCTGCTGGGCGGGGTCCTGACCGAACTCCTCGACTGGCGGGCGATCTTCCTGATCAACGTCCCGATCGGACTGGCGATCCTCGTCGGTACCCGACGCGTCGAGGAGTCGCGGAGCTCGACACCGCGGCGGGGCGATCACCGCGGACAGGTCGCCGTCGTGGTGGGGCTGGGCGCTCTCGCCTACGGCCTCGTCGAGGCCAACGACCGAGGATGGACCGATCCGGTGACCGTCGCGGCCCTCGGCGCGGCAGCCGCGGCGCTCATCGTGTTCGTGGCGGTCCAGGCGACGGCAGCCGAGCCGATGCTGCCGCTCGGACTGTTCGCCAACCGCGCCTTCGCGGGCGCGCAGATCGCGGTCTTCGCGATATCGGCGTCGATGTTCGCCGTGTTCGTCTACGTGACCGTGTACCTGCAGGGCGTCCTCGGACTCACCCCCATCCAGGCCGGGCTCGTGTATCTGCCGGGCACCGTGGTGATGCTGTTCGTGGCGGGCGCCACCGATCGCTTCCTCGCACAGACGCCGCCGTGGCTGGTCCTGTCGGTCTCACTCATCGCGGTGGCCGCCGGAATGGCGCTGATGACGGTCGGCGGTGTGCATTCGAACGGCACGGCCATGGTGCCGGGATTCATCGTCGCGTGTATCGGCGCGGGCGCCTTCAATCCGGTGATGAGCTCGGTGATCCTCGGTGAGGGAGGCGACGACGACGCCGGGCTCGCGGCCGGGATCAACGACGCCTTCCGCCAGTCGGGCATCGCGCTGGGCGTGGCTGCTCTCGGTGCACTGCTTCCCGCCCGGTCGGTCCTCGCGGGCGGCTCGCCCGACGAGTTCGTCGACGGCCTGCACGTCGCGCTCTGGGCGAGCTGCGGGATCGCCGTGGCGGGCGCGGTGGTCGCCGCGACCTGGATGCGTGCAAACCGGGTGAACTCCGACGTCGCGATACTAGAATCTCCGGCGTGAAGCAGACGCGTGCGCGCGAGTACCTGGTGTTGGGGCCGCTCGTCGTCCGTCGAGGCGACGCCGTGATCGATCCGGGGCCGCCGAAACAGCGGGCCGTACTCGCCGCGCTGCTCCTCGCGCGCGGGGCGGTCGTGTCGACCGGCCGTCTCGAGCAGTCGGTGTGGGGCGACGATCCGCCCGCGGCGGTCGCGACCAGTCTGCAGGCCTACATCTCGAATCTGCGTCGGCTGTTGCGCGCCGACGACGGGTCGTCGCCGATCGAGCGCGTCAGCCCCGGCTATCGGCTGCAGATAGGTTCGGACTTCCTCGACGTCGTCGAACTCGGACAGTGCGTCGCACGGGCGCGCGAGGCCGTCGACGCCCGCGACTGGGACGCCGCACTCGCCGAATCCGCGTGCGCCCTGGACCTCTGGCGCGGCCGGTTGCTGGAGGAGTTCGACGATCAGGAGTGGATCGCGGCCGAGGCCGCGGCCCCCGACGAACTGCGGATGGCCGCCGCCGACGCGCACATCACCGCGCTCCTGGCGCGCGGCGACGTGGCCGAGGCGTTGGGGCGGGCGCAGGCGCTGTGCCGCGACGACCCCCTGCGCGATCGCAGTGTCTGGCTGCACATGGTGGCGCTGTACCGCGACGGCCGGGCAGGTCGCGCGCTCGAGGTGTTCGCCGCGCACACACGCTCGTTGGTCGACGAACTCGGCATCGATCCCGGCGCTCAGCTGCGCGATCTGCAGGCCGCGATCCTGCGGCAGGATCCGGAGCTGTCGGCGTGGCCGCTCGATCCGCGATGGTCCGGTGCCCGCACCGTCGTCTCGCCCGCCCCGGCGGGAGCCGCTCGCAGCGACGCCGGTGACCGGATCGTCGACGCGGCCGTCATCGACGACACGCGGATCATCGGCCGCGAGAACCTGGTCGGGATGCTTCGTGAGCGCGCCGTCGCACCGGGGACCCGGTGGACGGTCCTCATCGGTCCGGCGGGGATCGGGAAGACCAGGCTCGCCGAGGAAGCGGTCCGGCTGGCGGAGGCGGCGGGCGAGCGGGTGGTATGGATCCGCTGCCCCGACGCCGAGGGGGTGCCGGCCTGGTGGCCGCTGCGGCAGCTGTGTCGGGCACTCGAGGTCGACACCGAGCTGCTGTCGGTGCCCGACGGCGCAGACGCCGATGCGGCGCGCTTCGAGGTGTACGAGCGAGTCCAGGATCTGCTCGAGAGCGTCAGCGCGCACACGCCGATCACCGTCGTCGTCGACGACGTCCAGTGGGCGGACGCCATGTCGACCGGCCTTCTCCGCTACCTCGTCCCGGTGCTGCGCGAGTCGGCCGTGCACATCGTCGTGACTCTCCGAGAGGAGGAGGGCGGCGATGCGACCCGACTGCTGTGCGAGACCGTCGCCCGCGACGGCGGCACTCTCGCATCGGTGCCTCAGCTGAGCCGGGACGCGGTCGGCGAACTCGTGCGCGCGGTGTCGTGCGTCGATCCGACCGCGACCGAGACCGACGAGATCGCCGCTCGGACCGGCGGCAATCCGCTGTTCGTCAGCGAATACGCCCGCCTGCCCGCGGAACAGCGCCGCGACACCGTCCCGGCCGCCGTCCGGTCGGTGCTGCGGCGTCGCCTGGCCACGCTCGATCCGACGGTTCGCGAGGTGATCGGCCAGGCCGCGGTGATGGGCGACGACATCGACGTCGAACTGCTCGCCGTGTTGACCGGCCGACGACGCGACGAGGTGGCCGACTGCCTCGACGACGCCGTCGACGAGCGGATCGTCGTCGGGTCGCCCGATCGTGCGGGCCTGGTCTTCGCGCACGCCCTGCTCCGTGACGAGGCGGCGGCGACGTTCGCCCCGCTGCGCCGCTGTCGCATCCACCTGCGGGTGGCGGCCCTGTACGAAGGCCGGACGGATCCCGGGGCGACGGCTCGTCGCGCCGCACACCTGCTCGACGCGCTGCCGGTGGCGCCGGTCGAGGAGGTGGTGGCCGCGTGTCGCGCCGCAGCCGACGATGCGACCCGCCGCTGGGACTCCGAGAGCGCGGCGCACTGGCTGGGTCGGGCTCTGCAGACGCACGAGTCGCTCGCCGGACCCGGCGCCTCGATCGACGACCGCGACGCACTGCTCGTCGGCATGCTGCGCGCGCAGGTGCGGGCGGGGCGGGCTCAGGTGGTGCTCGACACCGTCGAGGAGCGCATCGTCGCCGCTGTGCAGCAGAACAGCGCGGTGACCGTCGGCAGGCTCGCGGGCGTTCTGCTCCGGGCGGGCGGCGGGTGGCCGTGGATCGCACCCGACGCCGCGCCGGGTTCGTTGCACGCGGCCCTCGAATCGGCGCTGAGTCTGGCCGAGCGCGACCGACCGTCCCTGGTCCGGGTCCTCGGCGCCCTCGCCATCGGGCACTGCTACCACCGGGACGCCGGGGTTCCGGCGGGCTACCTCGACCGGGCGGCCGCGATCGCCGTCGACCTGGGCGAACCCGATGTGACGGCCGACGCGCTGCTCGCTCGACTCATCACGTACTCGGGTGTGTCCTCGCACGCCGCCGAACTCATCGAACTCGCCGACGAACTGATCGCGCTGCCGCACGTCGACAGCGCACTCGACCAGGTGATCGCGGGCTCGGTCGTGACGATGGCGGCGATGTGCCTCGGCGACGTCGACGAGACGGGCGCGCGCCTGCGGTCCGCGATCGCGGGCAGCGAACGGATGCGGTTGCCGGTCCTACGCGCACAGCTGCGCTGGATGGAGGCCGCGCTCGCGGTGTGGCACGGCGACTTCCCGACCGCCCAGCAGCACTTCCGCACCGCCCTCGCCGTGCACCGGCAGACCGAGCTGTATGTGGCCGGATCGGGGGCGCTGGCGTTGATGGCCACCGCGAGTCAGCGCGGCATGTTCGACGACGTCGTCGACGATGTCCTCGGGACCGGGGGCGGTGACCGGATGGCCTGGGTGCGCGGCGTCGTCTCGGCGGCGCCCGACGGACCGGTGCCGCGGCTGCTCGCCGCCGGGGTGGCGACCGTCGCCGTCGAGCACGGCGACGAGGATCTGATCCGCGCGATGATCGACGCGTGGGCCGCCGACGATCGTCCGATGCTGTGGACCTCGCTGGCCGAAGCCGTGATCCTGGCCGATCTCGTCGTCGAGCTGCGGCTCGACGAGTACGCGCAGACCTTCGTCGACGTGCTCGCACCGTTCCGCGGGCACATCGCGACGGTCGGTCAGGTCGGCTGTGTCGGCCCCGTCGACCTGGCACTGGCCGGCCTCTACGACATCCTCGGGCAGGAGTGGGAGGTCGCCTCGGCGCTGTTCCGGGCGCGAACGCTGGTGCAGGCGGGCGGCAGCGAACCCGGTCTGCTCCGGTGTCGGCTGTTCGCGGCCGCGCGAGCCGACGCGTCGGCCGAGCGAGACCGCGAGCTGGTGGCGATCGCCGACCGGGCACGAGAACTGGGGATTCCCGCGGTCGCCGACGCCGCTCTGCGAGCCGTGCCAAGCCGACGCCAAGAAGAGGTCAAGCGGCCGGGCTGACGGTTGTCCTCGAGACGGGTGCGCGCCGATGCGCACCGCTCAGACCGGCAGGAGCCGCACGATGACCGCAGCGCACCCCATCGACCGAGCCGACGTCGCCGAACTCCGGGAACGGATTCGCGGCGCGGTGCACCGTCCCGTCGACCACGGCTACCCGACGGTCGGATTCAACGTCGCCGTGGACCGCCGACCATGGGCGGTGATCGACGCCCACGACGCGGGCGACGTGGTCGCGGCGGTCGGCTTCGCCGGCGCGAACGACATGACCGTCGCCGTGCATGCGACCGGCCACGGAGCCGTCACCGTCGACGGCACGTCGCTGCTCGTGCGGACGTCCGGCATGACCGCTATCGAGATCGACCCGCGGGAGCGGACCGCGCGCGTCGGTGCGGGCGTCCGGTGGCAACAGGTGCTCGAGGCCGCCGCACCGCACGGTCTCGCCCCGCTGTGCGGTTCGGCGCCTTCGGTCGGCGTGATCGGCTTCCTCACCGGCGGCGGCATCGGTCCGCTCGTGCGCGCGGTGGGCTGCTCGAGCGACCACGTCCGAGAATTCGAGGTCGTCACCGGTGACGGACGACTCGTCCACGCGTCGCCGTCGGAGAACGCCGAACTGTTCTGGGGACTGCGCGGGGGCAAGGCCACCCTCGGCGTCGTGACCGAGGCGGTGATCGATCTGCTGCCGATCGCGACCCTGTACGCGGGTGCGATGTACTTCGACGCCGCCGACGCCGAGGTCGTGCTGCGCCGGTGGCGAGCCTGGACCGACACACTGCCCGACGACGCGGACACCTCCGTCGCCGTGATGCGGCTGCCCGACCTGCCGGGCGTGCCCGCTCCGCTGGCGGGCCGGACCACGGTCGCGGTGCGCTACGCCGCCCTCACGACACCCGAGCGCGCGGAGGCCGTCCTCGCGCCGATCCGGGCCGCCGCCGACCCGATCCTGGACACCGTCGGAACCATGCCGTACGCGGCGATCGGCGCCGTTCACGCCGACCCGGTCGACCCGATGCCGGTCGTCGAGGGCGGCGTACTGCTGCGCGACCTGTCCGACGGCGTGGTCGACGAGATCCTCCGGCACGCCGGACCCGACGTCCGGACGGGTCTCGCCGTCGTCGAGATCAGGCTGCTCGGCGGCCGTTTCGCGCAGGCGCCCCGAGTCGACAGCGCGGTGTGCCATCGCGACGCCGTCGCCCACCTGTACGCCGTCGGCGTCCTCGCGCCGGAGGCGGCCGACATCGCCGCGGGCCAGGTGTCGGCTCTCGTCGCATCGATGGCCGACTACTCGGACGGTCGACGGCTGCCGAACTTCTCGGCGAGCTCGGATCAGGCGGTGATCGCCGCGTGCTACGACGAGGAGACCCGATCGTGGCTGTCGGCGCTGGCCGTGCGATTCGACCGCCGCGGCGTCCTGCGAGCGGGCCAGGTCGTGCGGTGATTTTCCCGCGGTGACGGCCGCGGCTATCCTGGGACGAGTCATGCCCACGTCTCGCCCCTCGGTCTATCTCGACAACGCCGCGTCCACCGCGCTGGTCCCTGCGGCCGCTCAAGCGATGGCTGCGGCCTGGGCGCTGCCCGGAAACGCGTCGTCGCTGCACGGCTCGGGCCGACGCGCCCGCCGCATCCTGGAGGAGGCGCGCGAGTCGATCGCCCGCGATCTGGGCGCCCGCCCGTCCGAGGTGATCCTCACCGGCGGCGGCACCGAGGCCGACAACCTCGCGGTCAAGGGAATCTACGCTGCGCGTCGTCGCGAGGACGATCGTCGCCGCAAGGTGGTCGTGTCGGCTGTCGAGCATCACGCGGTGCTCGACCCGGCACAGTGGTTGGCCGACGAGGCAGGCGCCGACCTCGTGGTCCTTCCCGTCGACGAGATCGGCCGCGTACGGGTGGACGCGCTGCGCGAACTGCTCGCCCGCGACGCCGACACGGTCGCGGTGATCTCGGTGATGTGGGCCAACAACGAGGTCGGCACGGTGCAGCCGATCAGCGAGATCGCCGCGCTCGCCGCCGAGTACGGGGTGCCCGTCCATTCCGACGCCATCGCCGCGGTGGGCCATCTGCCGGTCGACTTCGCCGCGAGCGGACTCGCGGCGATGAGCATCGCGGGCCACAAGTTCGGCGGACCGCAGGGGGTGGGCGCGCTGCTTCTGCAGCGCGATGTGGCGTGCGTTCCGCTGCTGCACGGCGGCGGTCATGAGCGCGACATTCGGTCGGGAACCCAGGACGTGCCCGCGACGGCGGGCATGGCGGCCGCGCTGCGCGAGGCCGTGGCCTGCCGCGATGAACGCACCGCGTACGTGATCGCGCTTCGCGACCGCCTCGCACGCGTTCTGACGTCGGTCGGTGGCGCGCGCGTCAACGGCGCGCTGGCTCACGAGGACGCCGCACTCCCCGGACTGGTGCACGTGTCGTTCGACGGATGCGAGGGCGATTCGCTGCTCATGCTCCTCGACGCGAAGGGCGTCGAGTGCTCCACCGGATCGGCGTGCACGGCCGGGGTGGCGGCGGCCAGTCACGTCCTGCTCGCGATGGGACTGGACAAGCAGACCGCGCGCGGATCGCTGCGCTTCTCGCTCGAGCACGACAACACAGACGACGAGGTGACCGCCGTGGCACGGGTGATCGAGGAGGTCACCGACCGTGCGCGGACGGCCGGGATGCTGTCGGCGTCCGGGGCACGAACGGGAGGGGAGTAGACGATGCGAGTTCTGGCTGCGATGAGCGGCGGCGTCGATTCGGCGGTGGCCGCGGCGCGCGCCGTCGAGGCGGGACACGATGTGGTCGGCGTGCACCTGGCGCTGTCGACGGCGCCCGGGGCCTTGCGCACCGGTTCGCGCGGGTGCTGCTCACGCGAGGACGCCGACGACGCGAGACGGGCGGCGGACGTCCTCGGCATCCCGTTCTACGTGTGGGACTTCGCCGACCGCTTCAAAGAGGACGTCATCGACGAGTTCGTCGCCGCCTACGCCGCGGGCGAGACCCCCAATCCGTGCCTGTCCTGCAACGAGAAGATCAAGTTCTCGGCGCTCGCCGAGCGTGCGCGCGCCCTCGGTTTCGACGCCCTGGCCACCGGTCACTATGCGCGACTGCGGAACGGTGAGCTGCGACGCGCCGTCGACGGCGACAAGGACCAGTCGTACGTGCTGGCCGTCCTCGACCACGATCAGCTCGGGCGGGCGATGTTCCCCATCGGGGACACTCCCAAACCTCAGATCCGCGAGGAGGCCGAACGCCGGGGTCTGGCCGTGGCGAACAAGCCGGACTCGCACGACATCTGCTTCATCCCGTCCGGCGACACGAGGGCGTTCCTGGGATCGCGGATCGGTGTGCGGCCGGGCGCCGTCGTCGACTCGTCGACGGGGGAGAAGCTGGCCGACCACGACGGTGTGCACGGGTTCACCATCGGGCAGCGCAAGGGGCTGGGCATCGAGGCGCCCGCGGTCGACGGGCAGCCGCGCTACGTCACCGGCATCGACCCCGCCTCGGGCACGGTGACCGTCGGCGGTGCGGCCGATCTCGATGTGACGTCGCTGACCGCGGTCAAGGCGATCTGGACCAGCGGTGTGACGCCCGACGGCCCGGTCGAGTGCACCGTGCAGGTCCGCGCGCACGGTGGCCTCGCACCGGCCGTCGCGACACCGATCGAGGTGGACGGCGCCGCGGCGATGCGCATCGACCTGCGGGCGCCGCTGCGTGGCGTCGCACGCGGTCAGGCCGCGGTGCTGTACGCCTCCGACGAGGCCGCCGGCGACCTGGTTCTGGGGTGCGGCCGGATCGCCGACACCGTCGAGGCGCACGCGTGAGCGAACCCGTCGGGGGCGTACCCGCGGGGCTCGGCACCGGACTCGGGGCGATGCCGGGCCTGGATCCGGCCGAGGCGGTGCGCATCGTCTCCGGGGAGACCGACTTCGCCTTCGTCCCCGAGCTGCCGAACCGCGGGGTGGGCGCCGACCCGGTCGGCCGGGCGGGCGCGATACTGATCGACATGCCGTTCGAGTACGTCCACGAGGTGTATCGGATGACATCGCGGCCGGGGAGGGTGACCCGCCTGGCGCGCGACTTCCTGGCGCGCGACCTGGACGCGCTCGAGGAGCACTGGGACGCCGAAGGCCTGATCGACACCGGCCGTCTGCTCAAGGCGCAGGTGCTGGGGCCGCTGAGCTTCGCGGCCCTCGTCGAACTGCGCAACGGCCACAAGATGGTGCGGGACAGGGGCGCTCGCCTCGATCTCGTCGAGTCGATGGCGGACGGTCTCGTGGACCACGTTCGCGAACTCGAACGACGGCTCGGCGCCCGGGTCGTGGTGCAGCTCGACGAACCCGAACTCGAGGCGATCCTCAACGGCAGCGTCACTCCGCTGACACGACTCGACCCGATCCCACCGGTGCCTGCGCCGATGATCGCCCAATGCCTCGAAGAGATGGCCGCGACCATCGCCCGACCGTTGATCCTGCGAACCGGCGCGCGGCCGCATCCTGAGCTGTGCCGCCTGCTCACCTCGTACTCGGTGACCGTCGACTTCTCCCGTCCGCTGCCCGACGACGAGAAGGACAAGATGGGCGAATATCTCGACTCCGGCGGTGTCGTGATGGCGGGCGTGGTGCCCGTGCGACCACCCGTCGCACCGATCACCGCTGAGCAGATCGCGCAGGGCGTGGCCGCGACCACCGACGAACTCGGCCTGCCGCGCACCGTGCTGCGCGACGGGTTCGTGCTCACTCCGCACTCGGATCTGGCCGACGCATCACCCACCTGGGCCGCCGCGGCCCTGCGCCTGGCCTCGCAGACCGCCGAACTCCTGACACAGGATCCCGACGCGTTGTAGACGGGCGGCTCCGGCCGGAGACGGCGGGCCGCCGAGCATCGGGTCCGTCAGCCGTCCAGCGCCGCGACCGCCCGTTTCGGCGCGATCTGCCGGAACGATGCGTCGAGCAGTTCGGCGACCTCGTCCCAATCGGGGTGGTCGGCCAGGTCGATGCCGAGCCAGCCGTAGGCGCCCATGTAGGCGGGCACGAAGAAGCGCGCGTCCTGTTCGAGGGCCTGGGTCTCGCCGGGATCGGGGATGATCAGCAGCGCCGTGTCGATCGGGGAGCGCGTCTCACCCTTGCGGGATCCGCCGTACATCGCGAACATCTTGCCGCAGCGGAAGGTCGGTCGTCCGTGAGCGATCTTCTCGGTGGCCTCGGGCAATGCGAGCGCGCACGCACGGACCCGGGCGAGGATCGGGTCGGCGTCGTCGAACATGATCGGGTGCGGCATTCTGCCAGAGTAGCCGTGTCGGAGGGCTGCGTTAATCTGAACCGGTGACCGATCCGCAGACGCGAGACTCCGACTCCGACGACGCCGCCCGGCACTGGGCCGAGCTGGCCGAGCAGGTGCGCGGACACCAGTTCCGGTACTACGTCCAGGACGCGCCGGTCGTCAGCGACGGCGAGTTCGACGACCTGTTCCAGCGCCTCCTCGCGCTGGAGAAGGCGCACCCGGAGCTGGCGGTCGCCGACTCGCCGACCAAGCTCGTCGGCGGCGGGTTCTCCACCGACTTCGCCTCTGTCGACCACCTCGAACGCATGATGTCGCTCGACAACGTCTTCGACGCCGACGAGATGCGAGCCTGGGTCTCGCGCACCGAGTCCGACGCCGGGGCGGGCATCGAGTTCCTGTGCGAGTTGAAGATCGACGGCGTGGCGCTGTCCCTGGTGTACGAGAACGGCGTCCTGGTCCGCGGTGTGACGCGCGGCGACGGGCGCACCGGAGAGGACGTGACGCTCAACGCCCGCACCATCGTCGGCGTCCCGCACGAGCTGACCGCGACCGACGAACGACCGGTCCCCGACCTGCTCGAGGTCCGCGGCGAGGTCTATTTCCGGCTGGAGGACTTCGCGAACCTCAACGCCTCCCTCGTCGCCGAGGGGAAGCCGCCGTTCGCCAATCCGCGCAACTCGGCGGCCGGCTCGCTGCGCCAGAAGAACCCGCAGGTCACTGCGAAGCGGAATCTGCGGATGATCTGTCACGGTATCGGCCGCATCGACGGTTGGCGTCCCGGGTCCCTGCACGACGCGTATCTCGCATTGGCCGACTGGGGGCTGCCCGTCTCCTCGCACACCCGCAAGGTGACCGGCGCCGACGCCGTGCTCGACGCGGTGACCTACTGGGGCGAGAATCGGCATTCGCCCGAACTCGACCACGAGATCGACGGGCTGGTCGTCAAAGTGGACGATGTGACCCTGCAGCGGCGTCTCGGCGCCACCTCGCGGGCCCCGCGCTGGGCGATCGCCTACAAGTATCCGCCCGAGGAGGTGACGACCAAGCTCCTCGACATCATGGTCGGCGTCGGGCGCACCGGCCGCGTGACACCCTGGGCGCAGATGGAGCCGGTCACCGTCGCCGGGTCGACGGTGTCCCGTGCGACGCTGCACAATCCGTTCGAGGTGGAGCGCAAGGGCGTCCTGATCGGCGACACGATCACCATCCGCAAGGCGGGCGACGTGATCCCGGAAGTGCTCGGCCCCGTCGTCGATCTGCGAGACGGCACCGAGCGCGCGTTCGTGATGCCGATCGAGTGCCCCGAGTGCGGGACCACGCTGGCACCGGCCAAGGAGGGCGACAAGGACATCCGCTGCCCCAACCAGCAGACGTGTCCCGGGCAACTCCGCGAACGACTGTTCTATCTGGCCGGCCGCGGCGCCTTCGACATCGAGGCGCTGGGATACGAAGGCGCACAGGCGCTTCTATCGAGCGGCGTGCTCACCGACGAGGGCGATCTGTTCTCGCTGACCGAGGACGATCTGCTCCGCACCGACATCTACACCACGAAGGACGGCGCGCTGTCGGCCAACGGCCGTCGCTTCCTGGAGAACCTCGACAAGGCCAAGCAGGTTCCCCTCTGGCGGGTCCTCGTCGCTCTCTCGATCCGGCACTGCGGTCCGACGCCGTCCCGCGCCCTCGCCACCGAGTTCGGTTCGCTGGAGCGGATCGAGAAGGCGACCGTCGACGAGTTGGCGGCCGTCGACGGTCTCGGCCCCACCCGCGCGCAGAGCGTGCACGACTGGTTCACCGTCGACTGGCACCGCGACATCGTCGACAAATGGCGTCACGCGGGCGTGTCGATGGAGGACGAGCGCGACGAGTCGATCGAGCGCACCCTGGAGGGCAAGACTATCGTCGTGACCGGTTCGCTCGTCGACTTCACCCGTGACGGCGCGAAGGAGGCCATCATCTCGCGCGGGGGCAAGGCCTCGGGTTCGGTGTCGAAGAAGACCTCGTATGTCGTCGTCGGCGACTCGCCGGGCAGTAAGGCGGCCAAGGCCGAGGAGCTCGGGGTCCCCATCCTCGAGGAGGACGCCTTCAAAGTCCTGCTCGAGACGGGCCGGGCGCCCGGGGAGATGGCCGACGAGGAATGACGAGCCTCCGCTCACCTCGACGCTCTTCGCTCACTTCCGGAAGTGAGCGAAGAGCGTCGAGGTGAGCGAGGATCGGCGAATTGCCCGCCTGTGGATAACGGGGTGCGCCTTTCGGCGATCCGGTGTCTACTTCGCAGTATGTGGCCTGTCGATCGATTCGGAATCATCCACCGTGACGTCGCGCTCGACGCCGGGATCAGCGAGAAGACTATCGCGCGGGCAGTGCACGCGGGGCAGCTCTGCGTCGTCGCGCGCGGCCGGTACGTGCCCACTCCGGTAACCCACAACGACGACGCAGACGACGTGCTGTACCGGGCGAGATGTGTCGCGGCAGCGACCGGCCCCGGGCGCCCCGTCCTCAGTCACGACTCCGCGGCCGCCGTGCACGGACTGCGGTTGCTCGGCCCAGACCGCGGTCGCGTGCACGTGACCACGGGGCGGGAGTCCGGGGGCTCGCGCCGGTCGCGGCGCATCATCCACGCCGGACTCCTGCCGTCAGACGACGTCGTCGAGATCGGCGGCGTACTGGTCACCAGCCTTGCACGGACCGCGGTCGACGTCGCACTCGCGGCCGGGACGTTCGCGCAGGCGTTGACCGCCTTCGACGGCATCGTCGCCGACCACGAGGTTCGCGAACAGGCCGCGCGGCTGCTGAGCGCGCCACGGCACGGCATCGCTCTCGTCCGGCGGGCTCACGCGCTCGCCGACGGGCGGTCTGAATCGCCGGGCGAGTCGTGGAGCCGAGCGCAGATGATCGAGGCTCGACTCCCGGTGATGGACCTGCAGGTGGAGTACCGCCTCGGCTCCGGCGGGCGAGCGTTCTGTGATTTCAGCCTCGACGACGTCTTCGTCGGAGAGTTCGACGGACTCGTGAAGTACCGCCGTGGCATGCGGCGAGACGAAGACCCGGAGAGCATTGTAATCCGCGAGAAGATCCGCGAGGACGAACTCCGTGACCTCGGACTCGACGTCGGGCGATGGATCTGGGCGGACCTGCGCGGTCGAACGATGGTCCCTAAGGTGTGCGTTCGCCTCGACAGACTCGGAATCCGCTATGGCTGACCGTCTTCGCTCACGTCACCGCCACTCGCTCACTTCCGGAAGTGAGCGACCGTCGGCCAGGTGAGCGTACGGCGTCAGTGCGACGGTGCGTCGACGACCGTCGAGATGATGCCGGTCAGATAGCCCAGCCGGGCCACCTCGGACGGCCGGAACTCCGGCCCACCGGTCCGCCCCAGAAGCAACGCCTTGGCACCGTGGCCCATCGGAGCGGCGGCCAGGGTGGTGTCCATGTCGCGCCAGACGTCGGGGGCCCAGTCGTTGTCGGACGGAAAACCCGTCGCCGTGGTCAACGGCAGCCAGTCGGCCCGCTCCAACGGGGTCTCCGGCGCGCCGGAACTCGCGAACAGGGTGAGCACGTCGGTGCCCGGACGGGCGATCACCATGGCCCACGATGCTCGGAGCACACGCGGGGAGTGGTCGACCAACACCTGCAGCCGATCGCGCGGCGCCGTCGCGACGATGTCGATCAGCTCCAGCTCCTGATGCGTGTCGAGCACGTCGGAGAACGGACGCAGCGACTCCACCCGCACATCGTGCACGTTCTGCGCGGCCGTGATGAGCGTGTCGGGCAGCGAGGTGGCCGGCAGTTCGACGACGATGTCGTCGATCGCGTAGCCGTCGCCTCGCTCGATGACCTCCAACGAACGGATGTCGGCGCCGACGGCGCCCAACTCGACGGCGAGCATGCCGAGACTGCCCGGCCGGTCGGACAGACGCAGGCGCAGTAGGTACGACACCTTCTACTGCTGGGGAGGAACCGGTGCGGCCGCCTGGCTCGACACCGGCGGTTGCCCGGCGAGGGGAGTCACGCCGACCGCGGTGCCGTACGCGCACACTTCGACGCCGCTGCTCGCGTACTCGGTGGTCTCGAAACGGAAGGCGACGACCGCGTTGGCTCCGCGACCCTGCGCTTCGGCGGCGAGGCGACTCAACGCCTCCTGGCGGCATTCGTGCAGCAGCTGGGTGATGCCCTTCAGCTCGCCGCCGCCGATCGACTTCAGCCCGGCACCGATGTTGGAACCGATGTGGCGGGACCGGACCGTGAGACCGAAGCACTCGCCGAAGGTGTGCTCGATGCGGTAGCCGGGAAGTTCGTTGGTCGTGACGATGATCATGCCCACCACGGTACGTCGCCCGCCGCCGGGCGGCCAGGGAGGACCGGCGTTCTGGCGTGGATCGATCGATCGGCATCGCGGTGCGGATCGGAGGCGACTGCCGGTGCGCCGCGCGGCTCCCATATCCTTGAGGCAGTCCATCCCGCAGGCGAGAAAGGCCCTTGGTGATGTCCACCGAATCGGAGTCCGCAACTTCACCGGCGATCAGCCGGGAGGAGGTCGCGCATCTTGCGCGGCTGTCGCGTCTGGCGCTGACCGACGCCGAGCTCGATCAATACGCGGGTCAGCTCGACTCGATCCTGGCACATGTCGCCCAGGTCGCCGAGGTGGCCGCCGACGACGTGCCCCCGACCGCGCACCCGGCGGATCTGCAGAACGTCCTGCGCCCGGACGTCGTCGTGCCCAGTCTGACACCCGGCGAGGCGCTGGCCGGTGCGCCCGCCGTCGAACAAGACCGTTTCGCCGTGCCGCAGATCCTCGGGGAGGAATGAGTTGACCGAGACCAGCACCCGCACAGCCGGTGAGATCACCGGACTGTCCGCAGCCGACCTGGCCGCCAAGATCGCCGCGCGCGAGCTGTCGTCGGTCGAGGTGACCCAGGCGCACCTCGACCGGATCGCCGAGGTCGACGACCGGCTCGGCGCGTTCCTGCACGTCGGTGGCACGGAGGCACTCGCTGCCGCGCGCCGCGCCGACGACGCGATCGCCGCCGGTGAAGCGCCGAGCGCGCTCGCCGGTGTGCCGATCGCGCTCAAGGACGTGTTCACCACGACCGACGCGCCGACCACGTGCGGGTCGAAGATCCTCGAAGGCTGGGTGTCACCGTACGACGCGACGCTCACCCGGCGTCTGCGCGACGCGGGCATCCCGATCCTCGGCAAGACCAACATGGACGAGTTCGCCATGGGCAGCTCCACCGAGAACTCCGCCTACCAGGTGACCCGCAACCCGTGGGATCTCGATCGGATCCCGGGCGGTTCCGGCGGCGGCAGTGCGGCCGCCCTCGCGTCGTACCAGGCGCCGCTGGCCATCGGCACCGACACCGGCGGCTCCATCCGGCAGCCCGCCGCGGTCACCGCGACCGTCGGCGTCAAGCCGACCTACGGCACCGTCTCGCGGTATGGACTCGTGGCCTGCGCCTCGTCGCTGGACCAGGGCGGCCCGTGCGGGCGCACAGTGCTCGACACCGCGCTCCTGCACGAGGTGATCGCCGGTCACGATCCGCGTGACTCCACGTCGATCGACGCGCCGGTGCCCGATGTGGTCGCCGCCGCACGCGAAGGCTCGAACAAGGATCTGACCGGAGTCCGCATCGGCGTCGTCAAGCAGTTGCAGGGCGAGGGCTACCAGGCGGGTGTGCTGGAGTCCTTCCAGCAGGCGTGCGCGACGTTGACGTCGCTGGGCGCCACGATCGTCGAGGTGGACTGCCCGAGCTTCTCCTACGCACTCGGCGCCTACTACCTGATCCTGCCGTCGGAGGTGTCGAGCAACCTCGCGCGCTTCGACGCCATGCGGTACGGACTGCGCGTCGGCGACGACGGCACGCACAGCGCAGACGAAGTCATGGCGTTGACCCGCGAGGCCGGATTCGGCCCGGAGGTCAAGCGCCGCATCATGATCGGTACGTACGCGCTCAGCTCCGGCTACTACGACGCCTACTACGGCCAGGCGCAGAAGGTCCGCACACTGATCGCGCGCGACTTCGCCAAGGCGTACCAGGACGTCGACGTCCTCATCTCGCCGACGACGCCGACCACCGCGTTCAAGCTCGGCGAGAAGGTCGACGACCCGCTGGCCATGTACCTGTTCGACCTGTGCACGCTCCCGGTGAACCTCGCCGGAACCGCGGCCATGTCGGTCCCGTCGGGTACCGCGAACGACGGGGGAGCCGTGCTCCCGGTGGGACTGCAGATCATGGCCCCGGCCCTGGCCGACGACCGCCTGTACAAGGTCGGCGCCGCCTACGAGGCCGCACGCGGTCCCGTCGGCTGACAGCCGCGAGGCATCTGCGCGACGGCGAGCCCCTGCTCGACGCCGTAGTGATGCCCGGTGCCGACCGGACCGTTCAGCGAGACGGCGAGGTCGAGTGCCGCACCGAACAACGACACGACCGGTGTCCACGGCACCCGGATCGACGGTTCGACTCCGACGGTCCGGGTGCCGTCGTCGTCGGCGGGCCGCCACAGCAGTGAGGCCGAGAACTCGGCGACCGGGTCGGTGGCGTTGGCTATCGACACGCGGCGGGCGCAGCCGGGCAGCGCTTCGATCGTTCCCGCCGGTGCACCCGAGACGACGGTGCCCGCTATGTCGACGTCGTTGCGCTGCGCCCAGGCGCGCGCCGCGTCGGCGCCGATCGCGCCGAGACTCTGTCCGTACAGGTAGACCGCGGGGCGGCGACCGCCGTCGTGGAGTCGATGGTCGAGGGCGCGCACGACGGCGATCGCGCTGCGGGTCGCGCCGTCCGACGAGCGGACGTACGCCTGCCATGACGGGACCTGCGAATACTGCATCGAGACGAACCGCACCGATCCGCGGAAGCGCCGGTCGAAACCGTCCACCGCGGCCGAGTCGAGCCAGCCCGATCCGGTCGGCACCCCCACGACCACGGCGTCCTGCCCGGCGCCGCCCGCCGCCGCCCACGCGTCGACGAGAGCCTCGGCCCGCGCGTCGAATCCTCGATCGTCGAGTCGCGAATACGTGAGCAGTTCCGAAGTCGGGACGTCGGGGGCGGCGTTCGCCTGGGCGGTCGGACCGACGATCGCGGCGACGACGAGTGCTCCGGCCGCCCAGACCCGGCGCGGGACGACGACCACCGCCGCGGCCACCGCGAGCGGAACGCCGCCGGCGACCGCGACCCACCCCGGTCCGGGAGCGGCGGCCGACACCGTCGCAGCGACCTGCGTCTGCCACCACAGCGCCGCGACGAGCAGGGCTCCCGCCACCAGTCCCGCACCGATCGCGAACTCGGCGGTCGCCGCGCGGGCTCGGCGTCCGACGAGCCGGCCCACCGCCATCCCCGCGAGCATGAGCAGCGTGCCCGCCGCCGCGACCAGCGGCGCCGGGTGGGGCAGTGCGCCGGGTGCGAGCGCCGTCGCCCAACCGGCCAGCCCTCCGACGATCACGGCGCGGCTCACTCGGGCGCTCATGACCGCCGACCGATCACGTCGACGACGCGGTGCAGGGTCGAGGAGGCCAGGTCGGACGTCGACTCCCGGGTGGGTGCCCGCCACTCCTGTCTCCACGAGTTGAGGGTGAGCCCGCCGTCGGAGACGGTCGCGGCGACATCGCACAGCGGGTTGGTGCACGCCCGGTGCATCGCGTCGACCAGCATGTCGTCGAGTGCGCGCCGCGCCCACGGCGCGGGCTCGCGCCCCGTACGCGCACCGAATCGAAGCAGGTCGTAGCCGAAGTCGTGTGCGCGGCACAGACCCTCGAACCTGGCCGGCAGCCGAATCGGCGATGAACACGATCCGTCCGGATTCACCGGACGCCCGTCTTCGACGACGGGCCGATAGCCCATGGTCGCGGCGAATCCCTCGGGAAGGTCGGCGAGTGCTCTCGCCGGATCGTCGCCGACCAGGTCGGCGATCGCACGGTCGACATCGGTGCGCACGTCCCCGACCGGCGCCGGCGACGAGGTCACCGCGGAGGTGACTCCGGCGGTGCACAGGGACAGCAGCGCGAACACGCTGATCGCGAAGCCGAGCCACAGTCGGCGGACGATGCGACGGACGGGTGATCTACGGGTGGGGGTCTCGGTCATGCACTGAGCGTCGCGGTTCTGCGCGCTTCACCGGATCGCCCGCGGAAGTGATTGGTGGTCAATGCTTTCGGATGAGTGGAGGCCTTCGACCAACACTGGGGTACGGGGCGGGAATCCCTCTCGCGGGGGAGGCGCACGGACGTCGGCACGATCTACCGTTCGGAGTGTGAAGAAACCGTCCCTGAAACGTCTGCGAGCACGTCGACCGTCGTTCGACGCCGTGCCCGACCCGGTGATGCGCGATTATCTGCGCAGCGGGTGGAACTGGTTCGGCATGCTGATCGCGGTGACCATGCTCTCGGTCACCTGGCCGAACCTCGCGATGAGCCACCCCATGCCCGCGTACCTGCTGCCGGTGTTCTCGGTCGCGTCGTCGGCGCCGATGGCACTGCTGTTCGCAGGTCCCGCCGCGGTGCGGGTGGGCTGGGCGATGGTGACGGTCACCGGATCGATCGCGTCGTTCGTCCCGCACCCCGGGATCGACTTCCCGATGCCGATCCCGATGTTCCTCGTCCTGTACGCGATGACGGTGGCAGCGCTGATCACTCAGCCGCTGTCGAAACTGCCGCTCGTGGCGGCCATCACCTCCGGAGCGCTGGTGATCGGCGTCCAGCCGGGGGCCAGGATCGGCTGGATCTTCGCGCTGCTCGTCGTGACCATCGGCGTCGCGTTCATCCGCTATCGGTGGATGTCGCAGAAGCAGATCGAGAAGCAGACCTCCGAGACCGAGGACGCCCGGGCACGCGAAGCCGTCCTGGCCGAACGCACCCGTATCGCCCGCGAACTGCACGATGTGGTGGCGCACCGGATGTCGATGGTCGTGGTCATGTCGCAGACCGCGAAGTATCGGCTGGCGGCCGGCGACGACGGCGAGACGATCGGGCCGGCCACCGAAGCCGAGTTCGGAGCCATCGCCGACGCCGCGCGGCAGTCGCTCGACGAGGTCCGCCAGCTCCTGGGGGTCCTCCGTCCGTCCGAGGGAGTCGATCTGGCGCCGGTCCAGGGGGTCGACGATCTACCGTCCCTCATCGCTCAGGTGCGCGCGGCGGGGGTCGTCGTCGACTACTCCGACCGGATCGGCGACTGGGGTGAGCCGGGCGCGGCCGGTGCGGCGATCTACCGGATCGTGCAGGAGTCGCTGACCAATGCGACCCGGCACGCGCCGGGCTGCGGCATCGCCGTCCGGATCACCGCGCGCGACGACGACGCCGTCGTCTCGATCGTCAACGGTCCGCCGGCCGATCCGTCGGCGCCGACGCGTCCCGGTAGCGGGCAGGGCGTCATCGGAATGCGTGAACGGGCGTCCGCGGTGGGTGGGACCCTGTCGGCTCAGCCGACCGCCGACGGCGGCTTCGCTGTGACCGCCACCGTCCCGCACCGTCGCACACTAGGCTGATCGGGTGACGGTGACGACAGTGGTGATCGCCGACGATCAGGCGATGGTGCGAGCCGGATTCGCGGCGCTGCTCGACGCGGCCGACGGCATCTCGGTCCTCGGCGACGCCGAGGACGGACTGGCGGCCGTCGAGGTCTGCAAGAGACTGCAGCCCGACGTCGTACTGATGGACGTGCGGATGCCGCGCCGGGACGGACTGTGGGCCGCCGAGCAGATCATCGCGGGCGGATCGTCCACCCGGGTCCTGATGCTCACGACCTTCGACATCGACGACTACGTGTACTCGGCGCTGCGGATCGGAGCATCCGGATTCATGCTCAAGGACGCGCCCGCCGACGAACTGGTCCGCGCGGTGCACGTCGTCGCGGCCGGCGACGCACTGCTCGCGCCGTCGGTCACCAGACGGCTCATCGCCGAGGTGACCGCGCGGTCGCCGAAAGCGCCCTCCCCGGCCGTGGCGGTGCTGACTCCGCGTGAGCGGGAAGTGCTCGAGACGGTCGCCGACGGCAGGTCGAACGCGGAGATCGCCGCGCAGCTGTTCGTGTCCGAGCAGACGGTCAAGACGCACGTGAGCAACGTCCTGGCCAAGCTCGGACTGCGGGATCGCGCACAGGCCGTCGTCTTCGCGTACGAGAACGGGCTCAAATAGCGCCAAGCCGTGCCGGAGCGCCGAACTCGTGTTGTCATGGAGTCGGCGACTTCGGCGAGAGAAGGGGTGTACATGGCGCGCTTCGGGATTCTGACCTCCGGCGGCGACTGTCCCGGACTGAACGCGGTGATCCGCGGAACGGTGCTGCAGGGCGAGATGGTGCACGGGCAGGAGTTCGTCGGATATCGCGGCGGGTACCGGGGCCTGGTCTACGGCGACGTGATGCCGCTCGAACGCAGTGTGGTGCGCGGCATCTCCCAGCAGGGCGGCACGATCCTCGGCACGAGCCGCTTCGGTCCGTACACCGAACCCGACGGCACGCCCCAGAACATCCTCGCGCGCATGGCCGGACTCGACGTCGACGGGGTGATCGCGATCGGCGGCGACGGCACGATGGCCGCCGCCAACCGGCTCCTGGAGGACGGGGTGCCGATCGTCGGGGTGCCGAAGACCATCGACAACGATCTCGAGGCCACCGACTACACGTTCGGCTTCAACACAGCCGTCGAGATCGCGACCGAAGCCGTCGACCGGCTCCGCACCACCGGCAACTCGCATCAGAGGTGCATGGTCCTGGAAGTCATGGGCAGACACGCGGGGTGGATCGCCATGTACGCGGGTATCGCGGGCGGCGCCCACGCGATCCTCATCCCCGAGCAACCCGAGAGTCTGGAGCAGATCTGCACGTGGGTCGCGAGCGTACGCGACCGCGGGCGTGCGCCGATGGTCGTCGTGGCCGAGGGATTCACGTTTCCGGACATGGACCAGGCGCATTCGCACAAGGGGCTGGACGGTTTCAACCGTCCGCGACTGGGCGGCATCGGCGAGATCCTCGCACCGCTCATCGAGGAACGGACGGGTGTCGAGACACGCGCGACGGTCCTCGGCCACATCCAGCGCGGCGGCGTCCCCTCCGCATGGGACAGAGTCCTCGGCTCTCGGTTCGGGCAGGCGGTCAGCGATCTCGTGGCGGACGGCGACTGGGGCAAGATGGTGGCGTTGCGCGGCCGCGACATCGTCCGTGTGCCGTTCTCCGACGCCGTCGGCCACACCAAGACGGTGCCGCTCGACCAGTACCGAGGTGCGCGCGCCACCTTCGGCTGAGCCGAGACCGCCGGCCCTGAGCTCAGTCCTCCGGGATCACCAGCCACAGGATCAGATAGAGCAGCACCTGCGGGCCCGGCAGCAGAATCGACGCCACGAACGCGACGCGCACCCGCGTCGAGTCGACGCCGAGATAGTCGGCGACGCCGCCCGCGATGCCGGCGATCTTGCGGTCGGTCCGCGAACGGCGCAGACGGCGCGGCTGCGCCGGGACCGTCGGGTCGGGGGTGTACGGGGGGATCTGGTCGCTCATCGCGTGTCCTTTCCGATGGTGTCGATCTGCGTTCCACGGTATGGGCGCGGGTCCGCTCGGGGCATCGGTGCGATCCCGGAGAAACACCCCCAGATACGATGGAGCGCATGAGTGCGGTAACCGACGAACTGATGGACTACGACGACGTCATCGGAGCTTTCGACCCGGTCATGGGCATGGAGGTGCACGTCGAACTCGGCACCGAGACCAAGATGTTCTGCGGCTGCCCCACGACCTTCGGCGGCGACCCGAACGCGCAGGTCTGCCCGTCGTGCCTGGCATTGCCCGGTGCGCTTCCGGTCGCGAACGCGAAAGCGATCGAGTCGGCGGTCAAGATCGGTCTGGCACTGAACTGCTCGATCCGCGAGTCGAGCGTGTTCGCGCGAAAGAACTACTTCTACCCGGACCAGCCGAAGAACTACCAGATCAGCCAGTACGACGAGCCGATCGCCTACGACGGCCACCTCGACGTCACCCTGACCGACGGCACCGTCTGGCGCGTGGAGATCGAACGCGCGCACATGGAGGAGGACACCGGCAAGTCGCTGCACATCGGTGGGGCGACCGGTCGCATCCACGGTGCCAGCCACTCGCTCCTGGACTACAACCGCGCGGGCGTGCCGCTCGTCGAGATCGTCACTCGGCCGATCGAGGGCGCCGGCGAGCGGGCTCCCGAGGTGGCTCGCGCGTACGTCACCGCTCTGCGCGACCTCCTCAAATCGCTGGACGTCTCCGACGTACGCATGGACCAGGGGTCGATGCGGTGCGACGCCAACCTGTCGCTCATGCTCAAGGGCGCCACCGAGTTCGGCACACGCACCGAGACGAAGAACGTCAACTCGCTGCGCAGCGTGGAGACCGCGGTGCGCTACGAGATGCAGCGCCAGGGCGCGGTCCTGAGTTCCGGCGGCGAGGTGATCCAGGAGACTCGACACTTCCAGGAGGCCGATGGCACCACGTCGGCCGGTCGTCGCAAGGAGACCGCGGAGGACTACCGCTACTTCCCCGAGCCGGACCTGCCGCCGGTCATCGCCGACCCCGCGTGGGTCGAGTCGATCCGGGCGACGCTTCCCGAGTTGCCGTGGGTGCGCCGCGCTCGCATCCAGGCCGAGTGGGGCGTGTCCGACGAGGTGATGCGCGACCTGGTGAACGTCGGCGCCGTCGACCTGATCATCGCCACCGCCGAAGCGGGCGCATCCGCCGACGCCGCGCGCAGCTGGTGGGTGTCATTCCTGGCTCAGCAGGCCAACACCCGCGGCGTGGAGCTGGCCGAGCTGGCGATCACGCCGAAGCAGGTCGCCGAGGTCATCGGCCTCGTCGACGAGGG
The DNA here is from genome assembly GCF_014197435.1 of Gordonia humi. Classification (NCBI taxonomy): domain Bacteria; kingdom Bacillati; phylum Actinomycetota; class Actinomycetes; order Mycobacteriales; family Gordoniaceae; genus Gordonia; species Gordonia humi. Next base: position 4,004,707 of record NZ_JACIFP010000001.1, on the reverse strand, counting down.
CAAGCTCACCAACAAGCTGGCCCAGCAGGTCGTCACCGCGGTTCTCGACGGTGAGGGCGAGCCCGCGCAGATCGTCGCCGATCGCGGTCTGGAGGTGGTCCGGGACGACTCGGCCCTGCAGAAGGCCGTCGACGACGCTCTCGCCGCGAACCCTGACATCGCCGACAAGATCCGCGGCGGCAAGGTTCAGGCCGCGGGCAAGATCGTCGGCGACGTCATGAAGGCGACCCGCGGTCAGGCCGACCCGGGCCGCGTCAAGGAGCTCGTACTCGCCGCGTGCGGCGCGCAGTAGCGCGTCCTCACGACGTCGATCCCGCGCCCGACCTCCGTACCGGGGGCGGGCGCGGATCGCATTCGGACCGCAGAACTCACGTCCGGTCTTCGCTGCCGCCCTGCGGTACGTGGACGGCGACGCGGTCGTCGAACGACTCGGTCTTCATCCCGGGCAGGGTCTTGTTGATCGTCGCGAGCTGGAACGCTCCGCCGAAGGTCGTCATCCGACCGACCGCGCCGTAGGTCTTGGACACGTCGTCGGCCGTCGGTTCGGTCAGGACCGGGTTCGCGCTGTCGGGTTTGGTGAACACGTCGATGCGCTTCTTGGCGCCGACGGCCACCGAGATCGTGTCCGTGCCGGTCGCGCAGCCGGTGAGCCCCGGCCGGTCGGCCCACGTCCACAGCGTCTTGAGGCTCTTCTGAGTCACGAGGGACAGGCGGTCTCCCGCGCGTCCGCTGTCGGTGACGTACATCTGGCCGTTGTCGGGGTCGCGACACAGCGCGACGTTCGAGCCCAGTCCCGAGGCGAGGACGTCCGGCTTCGGCGCGGGCTGATTCGGGTTGATCTCGAAGATCTTGCCCGCCAACGACGATCGGTCCTGAGCGGCGCCCGGATCGCCCGCATCGCCGGTCGCGACGGTGAGCGTGTCGGGGCCGGTGAACGCGATCGAGCCCATGTTGCCGGTGGCGCCCTTCGGGATGCCGGTGAGGATCGGTTTGACGGATCCGGACGGCGCGATGCGAACGACGCGGTTGTCCGACGGCGTCGTGATCAGGGCGAAGATCATCTGGTCCTCGAGCCACGTCGGAGACAACTCGAAGTCGACGAGTCCGCCGTCGCCGGAGCCGTCCACCGGGACCGTGGCCACCGCCCGCTGCGGCCCGTAGCGCTTGGACAGGATGATCTTGCCGGTGACGCGTTCGGCGACGTAGGTGGTCTTGCCCTGGGCATCGGCCGGTCGGACGCCCGCCGTCTGGTCCAGGCAGGTGGCGATCACCGACGGATTCGGGTCGACGCAGGGTCCCGTCGGCGGGTCGCCGCCCTGGTCGTCGGGCGACTCCGGGGCGGTCGGCGCCTGCGGTCGGTACATCTCGCTCGGCACCTCGCTGAAGGTGCCCTGATCTGCAGTGGACTGCTGTGAGTCGAAGTCGGCGCACCCGGCCGAGGCGACGAACGCGGCGGCGAGGACGGCTGCGGCGGCGGTGCGCCGCCCACGTGTGGAAAGCAGCGGCATCCCTCCAGCGTAGGCGATGACACGATCAGGTCACTCGATCGCTCGATCGTTACCAAATCGTCGGGTGGCGCTACGCCCACGTCGCGATGCGGCCGCATAACCTCGGTGAGGTGAGTAGTTCCAACGACAACGATCCGGAGCGCGGACCGTCGCGGCCGCGGCCCCGTCGTCCGCGACCGGACCGCGACGACTTCATCGAACGGCATGGTCGACGCCCCGCGCCGAATCCGCAGCCCGCCGACGTCGCCGCCGACGCCACCGATCCGATCGACGCGGGTGAGCCGACGTCGATCATCGAGCCGGTCGACTCGCCCGCCGATGTCAACGACACGGAGGTCATCGAGCGCATCGGTGACGGTCCGGCCGACGAGGAGGCCGCGCCCGGCGCCGTCGATCAGGAGACCGGGGCCCCGCCGCGCGCCTACGCAGCCGTCGACGAGCCGACATCCGACTCGACCGCCGGATCCGAGGAGACCACGCGGCTTCCGCGCAGCGACGTCCCCGTGCAGTCGTCCGACGAGCCCGTCACCACGGAGCCGTTCGACGACCCGGACGACGAGCGCGACCGTCCACGCGGTGAGCGGCGTACCGCCGAACACCTGACGCAGGACCCGCTGCCGTACATCGAGCCGCAGCCGACGCGTCCGATCGAGACCGAGGCGCCGCCGCAGCCGTTCGCCCCGGAACCGTTCGACGACGAGTCCGTCGCCCCGCCCGAGCAGGTGGCTGCGCAGGCGCCGCCTGCGCGACGCGGCACCGTCGACCTCGGTCTGCTGGTGCTGCGCGTCGCGCTCGGTGTCGTCTTCCTCCTGCACGGGTTGCAGAAGTCGACCGGGTGGTTGGGCGGTCCGGGCCCGCAGGGATTCGCGGACTTCCTAGCCAACTCCTCGGATCCCAGCCTGGGATTCGACGAGAACGTGACCAAGATCCTGTCGCTCGTGGCGGGCGTCAGCGAGACCGCGGGCGGTGTGTTGCTGATCCTCGGACTCTTCACCCCGATCGCCGGGGCCGCGGTGCTGAGCAGCATTCTGGTCGCGATGACCTACAAGGCGACCCTCGCGGGCGGCGTCTGGTTCTTCGCGGCCGACGGCGGCGGCAACGGCGTCGAGTTCGAGGCGACGCTCGCCGCGGCGGCCGCAGCCGTGATCCTCACCGGTCCGGGTCTGTACTCGGTGGACCGACGATGGGGGTGGGCACGCCGCCCGGCGTGGGGTTCGGCGGCCTGGCTGGTGATCGGCATCGGCGTCGCCGTGGCCGTGTGGCTGGTCTTCAACGGAGCGAATCCGTTGGTGAACATGTAGCCGGGAGGACCGCACCCCGAGACAGAAGCGCACGAGCGGCACCGTGAGTGCCGCTCGTGCGTATTCTTCTCGTCTCTCAGGCGGGTGCGCCCGCGCGTTCTCAGTCGACGACGCGGACGGCGCCCTTATCGGCAGAGGTCGCGAGCTTGGCGTAGGCGCGCAGCGCGTTGCTGACAGTGCGCTCGCGGTTGCGGGGCTGCCACGGGTGCTCGGAGGCCTCCATCTTGGCGCGACGCTCGGCGAGCGTCTCATCGTCGACGAGGACTTTGAGAGTCCGGGTCTTGACGTCGATGAGCACCTCGTCGCCGTTCTCCACCAGACCGATGTCGCCGCCGGCCGCCGCCTCCGGGGAAGCGTGTCCGATCACCAGACCGGACGAGCCGCCGGAGAAGCGGCCGTCGGTGACCAGACCGCACTTCTTACCCATCCCGGTGCCCTTCATGAACGCGGTCGGGTGCAGCATCTCCTGCATGCCGGGGCCTCCCGCGGGGCCTTCGTAGCGGATCACCAGGACCTCACCGGCCTGCAGTTCCTTCGACAGGATGGCGTGGACGGCGTCCTCCTGAGACTCGACGACGCGCGCCGGCCCCTGGAAGTGCCACAGCGATTCGTCGACGCCCGCGGTCTTGAGGATTGCTCCGTCCGGCGCCAGGTTCCCGCGCAGCACGCAGAGGCCGCCCTCCACGGTGTACGCGTGTTCGAAGTCGCGGATGCAGCCGTCCGCCGCGTCGGTGTCGAGGGACTCCCACCGGTTCGACGTCGAGAACGGTTCGGTGGTGCGGACGCCGCCGGGCGCCGCGTGGAACAGTTCGAGCGCGGTGTCGGTGGCGGTGCCGCTGCGGATGTCCCAGTCGGCCAGGAACGATTCCAGCGAGTCGGCGTGGACCGGGTGCACGTTCTTGTTCAGCAGACCGGCGCGGTTGAGTTCGCCGAGGATCGCGGGGATGCCGCCCGCCCGGTGAACGTGCTCCATGTAGTAGTCCGGCGAGTTCGGTGCGACCTTCGACAGACACGGCACGCTGCGGGAGATGCGGTCGATGTCGGCGAGGTCGAAGTCGATCTCGGCCTCCTGCGCGGCCGCCAGGATGTGCAGGACGGTGTTCGTCGAGCCGCCCATGGCGACATCGAGCGACATGGCGTTCTCGAACGCCTCCCGGGTCGCGACGTTGCGAGGCAGCACCGACTCGTCGTCGTTGAAGTAGTAGCGCTTGGCCAGGTCGACGACCAGCTCTCCGGCCCGGGTGAACAGATCGCGGCGCGCGATCTGCGTGGCCAGCGTGGAGCCGTTGCCCGGCAGCGACAGGCCGAGAGCCTCGGTGAGACAGTTCATCGAGTTCGCGGTGAACATGCCCGAGCACGATCCGCAGGTCGGGCAGGCCGACCGCTCGACGGTGAGCAGTTCCTCGTCGCTGACGGTGCTGTCCGCCGAGATCGAGATGGCGTCGACCAGGTCGGTGCCCGGGCGGACGACCCCGTTGACGACCACCGAGGTCCCGGCCTCCATCGGACCGCCCGAGACGAACACGGTCGGGATGTTCAGGCGCATGGCGGCGTTGAGCATGCCCGGGGTGATCTTGTCGCAGTTCGAGATGCAGACCAGGGCGTCGGCGGTGTGCGCGTTCACCATGTACTCGACCGAGTCGGCGATGATCTCGCGACTCGGCAGCGAGTACAGCATGCCGCCGTGCCCCATCGCGATGCCGTCGTCGACGGCGATGGTGTGGAACTCCTTCGCGACGCCGCCCGCTGCCTCGATCGCCTCGGCGACGATCTCGCCCACGTTCTTGAGGTGCACGTGACCGGGCACGAACTGCGTGTACGAGTTGGAGATGGCGACGATCGGCTTCCCGAAATCGTCCTCGGTCATTCCGGTGGCGCGCCAGAGGGCGCGGGCGCCGGCCGCCTCGCGGCCGACAGTGGTGGTGCGAGACCGAAGGGCTGGCATAGTGAATCCTCGCTCGACGTTGGTGTTCGCCCGGTCGGGCTGCGATCGGGGCTCTTCCGACTTTACGCGCCCTCTGCGATGTCGGGTTCGCGGCGGGTCGCCGAGCGCCTGCGGGGCCGCGACGGACGATCGTGTTGCGCCGCCCGATCAGATGCCGAGGACGGCCTTGGCGATCATGAAGTAGATGAGGAGGCCGGTGGCGTCGCAGAACGTGGAGATGAACGGGGTGGAGAACACCGCCGGATCGACGCCGATCCGTTTCGCGACGAGCGGCATGACGCCGCCGACCGTGGCCGCCACCGCGCACACCGAGACGATCGTCAGACCGATGACGGCTCCGATGCCGGTCTCGTACGCCACCGACGCGACGGCGAATCCGACCGCACCGAGCGCCGCACCCATGGTCACTCCGACGCTCGCCTCCTTGAGGGCGACTCGCAGGACGTCGCGCGGGCGCACCTCGTCCATCGCGAGTGCGCGGGTGACCGTCGTGGCGGCCTGCGATCCGGTGTTGCCGCCGATGCCGGTCAACAGCGGGATGAACAGCGCCAGTGCCACCTTCTGCTCCAGGGTGCCCTCGAACACCTCCAGGACGTTCACGGTCAGGATCGCCGAGACCGCCAGCACGAAGAGCCACACCACGCGGGCGCGGGTGATCGCGAACACCGACGACCGCAGATACGGCGTCTTCAACTTCTCGCGCGCACCGGCGCGGGCCGCGTCCTCGTCGTCGGCCGCCGCGACGACCTCGGCCGCATCGTCGAGTGTCAGCATCCCGATCAGTCGGTCCTCGCTGTCGACGACCGGCATAGCGGGGAGTCCGAGCTCGACGCAGCGTCGCGCGGCCGTCTCCGCCGAGGCGGTCGCGTGGGCGTACACCGGCGGGCGACGGCACGTCTCGACCGGAACCGACGGGTCGCCGAGCAGCAGATCGCGCAGACTCACGACTCCGAGCAGTCGGCGCTCGGCGTCGACCACCGGGATCGTGTAGATGGTCTCCGCGTCGTGCCCTCGTTCGATGACGCGCGCCAGACCGGCGCCGATCGTGTCGTCGGCGTAGACGTGCACGAACTCCGGACTCATGCGGCGGCCGACGGCGTTGCGGCCGAACCCCAGGACCACCGCGGTCGCCTCGCGTTCGGCGGGCGGGAGAGTACGGATCAACTGCTTGGCGACCGCCGCGGGCAGTTCGTCGAGGAGCTCGGCGCGGTCGTCGGGGTCGAGGTTGTCGAAGGCGTCGACCACCTCGGCGGTGCCGAGGGCGTCGATGAGGCGGGCCTGCGTGTTCGGTGACATGTCGTCGAACACGTCGACCGCGTCGTCCTTGGACAGAAGGCGGAAGGCGATCGTGCCGCGCCTGGTGTCGAGGCCGTCGAGGATCGCCGCCGCCTCCTGCGGGGCGACGGCGGACAGCTCGCGGGCCACGTCGGCGAGCCGCTCCTCGTCGACGAGGGCCCGGATACGGTGTGCGGTCATCGATGCATCCTGTCTCGCGGAGCGGCGAGCCGCTTCGCGACGAGTCCGGCTGTTCACGGCGACGATGGTCGCACGAGACGGTCGACCGCGCGCTGCGCCGTCCCGATGACGGCGATGGACGGCGCTTATTCGCCCGCGGTTCCGTCCGCGGACCTGGCCTCGCGCTCGGCGGCGAACGGGTCGGGGAGACGGCCGCCGCTGGCCAGCGACAGCTTGGGAACGTCTTCGAAGCCCACCGACGGCAGACGGATCTCCGTGCCGTCGGTGGTCACCGCGCGCACGGAGGTCCACTTGGGGAACCGCAGGCCGTCGATCTCGTCCCAGGAGGCCGATTGCTCGCCGAACGTGCCGACCGCCACGATCCCGTCGGAGTCGACGTGGGTGCGGAGCCGGTGAATCCACCAGGCGAGGGCGACGGGAACGACGGCCAGGAAACCGAACCAGAGCGAACCGCCCATCATGATCACCACGAGGAGAACGGCGACGAGCACACCCGCGTACGCCAGTCGGGACAGTTTGAAATCGAATTCCGGATCGCTCACGGCGTCCATTGTCCCATGAGCGGTATTCGTCGTCGTCATGGGCGGATTTGACTCGGAGTCCGGTCGGGGCCTACCTTGTTTCTCGTGATGGATCGCAAGCTTCTTGTAGTAATCGGTCGGCGCGTCAACGCCTGATCGGTCACTTCGTAGACCCTTTCGAATCACCCACGACGCGCCCCTCGACCAGCACCCGCTGTCGAGGGTTTTTTCTTGTCAGGACCAGGTGAGCACTGCGACCGGTCCGGCGGGGCGTCAAGAATTTTGCTGGCACCAGAGGATGAGGAACGTGCAGTGAGTAATCCAGCAGCAGCACACGGGTCCGGGGGACGACCGCAGTCGCCGTCCACCGAGTCGATGCGCTCGGGCGACGCGGTCGTCGCTCCCGAGCGGGTCACCGGCGCGCAGTCGGTGGTCCGGACGCTCGAAGAGCTCGGCGTCCAGACCGTGTTCGGCATTCCCGGTGGAGCCGTCCTCCCGGTGTACGATCCGCTCCTCGACTCGACCAAGGTCCGCCATGTCCTGGTTCGCCACGAGCAGGGCGCAGGCCATGCCGCGACCGGTTACGCCCAGGTCGCGGGCCGGGCAGGCGTCATGATGGCGACCTCGGGTCCGGGTGCGACCAACCTGGTGACCCCGCTGGCGGACGCGCAGATGGACTCGGTCCCGGTCGTCGCGATCACCGGACAGGTCGGTCGCGCACTCATCGGCACCGACGGATTCCAGGAGGCCGACATCTCCGGAATCACCATGCCGGTCACCAAGCACAACTTCCTGGTGAGTTCGGCCGCCGACATCCCGCGCATCATCGCCGAGGCGTTCTACATCGCCGAGAGCGGTCGCCCCGGCGCGGTCCTGGTCGACATTCCGAAGGACATCCTGCAGGCCCAGACCACGTTCTCGTGGCCGCCGCAGTTCGATCTTCCCGGCTACCGTCCGGTGACCCGCCCGCACGGCAAGCAGATCCGCGAGGCAGCCCGGCTGATCCAGCAGGCACGACGACCGGTCCTGTACGTCGGCGGCGGAGTCATCAAGGCCGAGGCCTCGCCGGAGCTGCTCGAGCTGGCCGAGTTGACGGGAATCCCGGTCGTCACCACGCTGATGGCGCGCGGTGCGTTCCCGGACAGCCACGAGCTGCACATGGGCATGCCCGGCATGCACGGCGCGGTCGGGGCGGTCGCCGCCCTGCAGCGCGCAGATCTCCTGATCACGTTGGGCGCCCGCTTCGACGACCGCGTCACCGGGCGTCTGGACTCGTTCGCACCGGACGCCAAGGTCATCCACGCCGACGTCGACCCGGCCGAGATCGGTAAGAACCGCGACGTCGACGTCCCGATCGTCGGCGACGTGCAGGCGGTCATCGTCGACCTGCTCGAGGCACTGCGCGCCGAGCACGCGACCGGCGGCGCCAAGTCCGATCTGGGCAAGTGGTGGGAGTACCTGGACGACATCCGGAAGACGTATCCGCTCAGCTACGATCCGCAGTCCGACGGATCGCTCTCGCCGGAGTTCGTCATCGAGCAACTCGGCAAGGCGGCCGGCCCGGACGCGGTCTACGTCGCCGGAGTCGGTCAGCATCAGATGTGGGCCGCACAGTTCGTCAAGTACGAGAAGCCGCGCACCTGGCTGAACTCGGGCGGTCTGGGCACGATGGGATACTCGATCCCGGCCGCGATGGGCGCCAAGGCCGCCGCTCCGGACAAAGAGGTGTGGGCCATCGACGGCGACGGATGCTTCCAGATGACCAACCAGGAGCTCGCGACCTGCGCGATCGAGGGCATCCCGATCAAGGTCGCCCTGATCAACAACGGCAATCTCGGCATGGTCCGTCAGTGGCAGACCCTGTTCTACGATCAGCGCTACTCGAACACCGACCTGTCGACGCACTCGCGGATGATCCCGGACTTCGTCAAGCTCGCCGACGCCCTCGGCTGCGTGGCCCTCCGCGTCGAACGCGAAGAGGACGTCGCCCCGGCGATCGCGAAGGCGCGGGAGATCAACGACCGCCCGGTCCTCATCGACTTCATCGTCGGTAAGGACGCCCAGGTGTGGCCGATGGTCGCCGCGGGCACCGGCAACGACGAGATCATGGCCGCCCGCGACATCCGTCCGCTCTTCGACGACGACGAGGCTGCGGCCGACCCGGCCGAGATCCACGACACGATGGATCGCGAGCAGGCCACCACGGAAGGGGATTCGCTGTGAGCACCACCCACACGCTAAGCGTTCTGGTCGAGGACCGTCCAGGTGTCCTCGCCCGCGTCTCCGGGCTGTTCTCACGGCGCGGATTCAACATCGAGTCGCTGGCCGTCGGCCCGACCGAACTCAAAGGGATCTCGCGGATGACCATCATGGTCACCGTCGACGACTTCCCCCTCGAACAAGTGACGAAACAGCTCAACAAGCTGATCAACGTCATCAAGATCGTCGAGCAGGAACCGACGAACTCGGTCTCCCGTGAGCTCATGATGATCAAGGTCCGCAGCGATGCGACCAACCGCAGCGAGATCATCGATGTGGTCAACCTGTTCCGCTCGAAGGTCATCGACGTGTCGCCGGAATCGGTGACCGTCGAAGCGACCGGAACGTCGGAGAAGCTCGAAGCTCTGTTGCGGATGCTGGACCCGTACGGCATCCGTGAGATCGCCCAATCCGGCGGAGTGACCCTCGGCCGTGGACCCAAGAGCATGTCGGCCAACCGCTAGCGGGACAATAGACAACCGACGCCGCTCGGCGTGACGCACGCGACGGTCGAGCAGAGTTGTAAACGACAACACCTCAACATCATTCGAAGGGAATTGCTGTGGCAATCGAACTTTTCTACGACGCAGACGCCGATCTGTCGATCATCCAGGGCCGTAAGGTCGCCGTCATCGGCTACGGCAGCCAGGGACACGCGCACTCGCTGTCGCTGCGCGACTCGGGCGTGGACGTGGTCGTCGGTCTGCGCGAGGGCTCGCCGTCGCGTGAGAAGGCGGAAGAGCAGGGCCTGAAGGTGATGACCAACGCCGAGGCCGCCGCGTGGGCCGACGTGATCATGATCCTGGCTCCGGACACCAGCCAGGCGTCGATCTTCACCGATGACATCGAGCCGAACCTGAAGGACGGCGACGCGCTGTTCTTCGGCCACGGTCTGAACATCCACTTCGACCTGATCAAGCCGCCGGCCAACGTGACCGTCGCGATGGCCGCCCCGAAGGGCCCGGGCCACCTGGTCCGTCGTCAGTTCGTCGACGGCAAGGGCGTGCCCTGCCTGATCGCGGTCGACCAGGACCCCAAGGGTGAGGGCCAGGCTCTGGCGTTGGCGTACGCCTCGGCCATCGGCGGCGGCCGCGCGGGCATCATCAAGACCACCTTCAAGGAGGAGACCGAGACCGACCTGTTCGGTGAGCAGGCCGTCCTCTGCGGTGGCACCGAGGAACTGGTCAAGACCGGTTTCGACGTGATGGTCGAGGCCGGTTACGCACCGGAGATGGCCTACTTCGAGGTTCTGCACGAGCTCAAGCTGATCGTCGACCTCATGTACGAGGGCGGTATCGCCCGCATGAACTACTCGGTGTCGGACACCGCGGAGTTCGGTGGTTACGTGTCGGGTCCGCGTGTCATCGACGCCGACACCAAGGAGCGCATGCGCGCCATTCTGACCGACATCCAGGACGGCACGTTCGTCAAGCGCCTGGTCGCCAACGTCGAGGGCGGCAACAAGGAGCTGGAGGGGCTGCGCAAGGAGAACGCCGAGCACCCGATCGAGGTCACCGGCAAGAAGCTGCGCGACCTGATGAGCTGGGTCGACCGCCCGATCACCGAGACCGCATAAGCGTCCCGGCAGCTGTACCCGCGGCCCCGTCTCCTCGCACGTCGAGGGGCGGGGCCGCAGTGCGTCGCCCCGACGGGCGAATCACGGGCGAATCGAGGGCCATCGGCGAACGTGACAATGGACCATGGCACTGTGGGGTGATGCCATCGGGTGCGTGAGGTCTCCGATGCGGTCAGAGTCAGAACGAGGTCAAGGAGCCCCGATGCCCGGAGTACACCACACGGTCACCACCCACGCGCCTCGCGAGAAGGTGTTCGCCTACGTCGACGACCCGGAGAACGTGCCCGAGTGGATGTTCGGCGTCACGAAGTTCGCCCCGCGCGGCGGCCGGAGCCGGGGCCTGGGCGCGGTGTACGACGCCACGATGAAGATCGGCCCCAAGGCGCTGGACTCCACCCTCGAGGTCACGCTGTGGACGCAGGACAGCGAACTGATCCTCTCGTCGATCGCCGGATTCGACGTCACCACGCGGTGGAGGTTCTCCGACGGAGACGACGGGTCGACGACGGTCGACGTCCACTTCGACTACAACCTGCCGGGAGGTCTGGCCGGGCGCGCGCTGGCCAAGATCATCGAACCGATCGTGGGGCAGGCGGTCAGGCAGACCGAGCATGCGATCAGGTCCGCCGTGGAGTAGCCGTGTGACAATATATCCGAGGTTGTGACACACGGCGGCGGCGCGACCGGCGTGACGCCGCGGGACTGTGAGGGAGAGACATGGCAGAGATCCGCCACACGGCGACGATGAGGGGTTCGCGGGAGGTCGCGTTCGCGTACGTCAACGACTACCGCAACGTGCCGGAGTACATGTTCGGGGTCAGTGACTTCCGGCCGATCACCGAGGTCACCAGCGGCGTCGGGTCGCAGTTCGTGACGACGCTCAAGGTGGGACCCAAGACCCTCGAGTCGACGGTCGAATGCACCGAGTGGGTCGAGAACGAGGTCATCAAGCTCACCTCCGTCAAAGGATTCGGCGCGAGCACCGAGTGGTATTTCGCCGACGGCGACGAACCGGGAACCGTCGTCGCCGACGTCGTCTTCGACTACACGCTTCCGGGCGGTATCGCCGGCCGTGTCCTCGGCGGGCTGATGGAGCCGTTCGTCGCGCAGGCCGTCAAGCACACCGACTCGGTGATCAGCAAGCACCTGGCAACGCAGAACGACTGATCCGCGAGTGAACCGAACGAAGCGGCGGCCCCTCCGGGATGGAGGGGCCGCCGCTTCGTCTGTTCGGCAGAACGCGCGTCGATCACACGGGCTTGAAGGCTCCGTAGCCGGTGCGGTTCAGGCGATCGAGGATCGTCTTGATGCTGGTGCCGGTCTCCGGACCGATGCAGGAGAGGAAGTAGTAGGCGTTCACCATGCCGACGAGGCGGTCGCCGACGACGACGGGACTGCCCGAGTCGCCTTCGATCACGCACATCTGGCTGATGTGGCGGCCGCCGGTCGACAGCCAGTTGACTCCGCAGGTCTTGCCGGTGGTGCGTCCGGTCTTGCAGAGCACGGTCGGGAACTGCGGTGCGCGCGTATCGACTCCGCGGATCGTCACACCGTTGACGGTGCTGACCGGGCGGACACGCGATGCGTCGAGCTTGATGACCGCGACATCGATGTCGGATGCGCTGTACGCGATGGTGCCGATCTGGCCGCGCTGCTGGTAGCGCTCGGAGAACACGCGCTGACCGGGCGTGCCGCAGTGGCCCGCGGTGACGGCGATGAGCTCGCCGCGGTGTGATCCGGACGTCGGGCGGCCGACGGTCGTCACCGTGCACGCCGAGGCGGTGTTCCCGCCCTTGAGGATCAGGATGCCCGAACCGCCGCCGAGCGGGACCTTGCCCGCGGCGTCGGCCGTGCCGACTCCGATTCCGATGAGCGACGCCATGGCAGTCAGTGCGACTGCCAACAGGACCGTCAGCTTCTTCATATTCACTCCGCTCGCATTGTCTCGTCGGTCCGTCGCGTGGCAGCGCAGACCCTCCCACCTTACGTGCACTGCTCGCGGGAGACCCCGGCCCGGAACTCGATCGTGTGCTGGTCGTGATCGGAACGATACGACGATCGCAATGTACCCCGCTCGGGTGGTCGCCGCCACAGTCGCACGTGGGTCGATAGGTGCGACGCGTCCGATGGCCCTAGAATCGGTACTCGTGTGAATCGTCGTCGGCCCAGCCCGGCGGCGTCCCTACCCGAGAAATCTGGAGAGAACCTGTGACCGATGCCGGCCGCCCCGTCGTCCTGATCGCCGACAAACTCGCGCCCTCGACCGTGGAAGCACTCGGCGGCGACGTCGAGGTCCGCTGGGTCGACGGCCCGGACCGTCCCAAGCTGCTCGAGGCCGTCGTCGACGCCGACGCGATCCTGGTCCGCTCGGCGACCACCGTCGACGCCGAGGTGCTCGACGCCGGTCGCAAGCTCAAGATCATCGCCCGCGCGGGTGTCGGGCTGGACAATGTGGACGTCCCCGCGGCCACGGAGCGCGGCGTCATGGTCGTCAACGCCCCGACCTCGAACATCCACTCGGCCGCCGAGCACGCCATCGCGCTGCTCATGTCGGCCGCCCGCCAGATCCCGGCCGCCGACGCCACGCTGCGCGAGCACACCTGGAAGCGCTCGTCGTTCTCCGGTGTCGAGATCTTCGACAAGACCGTCGGCGTGATCGGTCTCGGTCGCATCGGTCAGCTGGTCGCCGCCCGCCTGGCCGCCTTCGAAGCCAAGATCGTCGCCTACGACCCGTATGTCTCGGCAGCACGCGCCGCCCAGCTCGGCATCGAACTGCTGACGCTCGACGAACTCCTCGAGCGTGCCGACCTCATCACGATCCACCTGCCCAAGACCAAGGAGACCGCCGGTCTCATCGGCGTCGAACAGCTCAAGCGGGTCAAGAAGGACGTCATCATCGTCAACGCCGCGCGCGGCGGTCTGATCGACGAGGCGGCTCTCGCGACGGCCATCACCGAGGGCCGCGTCCGCGGCGCCGGACTGGACGTCTTCGACTCGGAGCCGTGCACCGACTCGCCCCTGTTCGAACTGCCGCAGGTCGTCGTCACCCCCCATCTGGGCGCATCGACCGCCGAGGCGCAGGACCGTGCGGGCACCGATGTCGCCAAGAGCGTTCAGCTCGCACTGGCCGGTCACTTCGTTCCGGACGCCGTCAACATCACCGGCGGCCCGGTCGACGACGAAGTGGCCCCGTGGCTGGAGCTCGCGCGCAAACTCGGCGTCCTGGCGGGCGTCGTGGCCGGCGGCATGCCGACCAACCTGACCGTCGAAGTCCGCGGCGAGCTCGCCGCGAGTCCCGTGGACGTGCTCGGCCTCTCCGCCGTTCGCGGACTGTTCTCGGCAGTCGTCGACGAGCCGGTCACTTTCGTCAACGCGCCGGCCGTGGCCACCGAGCGGGGCGTCTCGCACGAGGTGGTCACCGAGTCGGAGAGCCCCAACCATCGCAGCCAGGTGGACGTGAAGGCCGTCTTCGGCGACGGGGGTGTCGTCAACGTCGCGGGCACCCTGACCGGTCCGCGTCAGGTCGAGAAGATCGTGAACATCAACGGACGCAACTTCGACCTGCGCGCCGAGGGCCGCAATCTCCTGGTCAGCTACGCCGATCAGCCGGGCACTCTGGGCAAGATCGGTTCGCTGCTCGGTGAGGCGGGCGTGGACATCGAGGCCGCGGCCCTGGCACAGGACGCGGAGGGCGACGGCGCGACCATGCTGTTGCGCGTCGACCGTGAGCTCGGCGACGATCTGCTGGCCTCCATCGGCGACGCAGTGTCGGCCACTCTGATCAAGCAGGTCGATCTCGGATGAAGCTCGCAGTCATCGGCGGTGACGGGATCGGTCCCGAGGTCACCGCAGAAGCCCTGAAGGTCCTGCGCAAGCTGCACCCGGAGGTGCAGACCACCGAGTACGACTTCGGCGCACGCCGTTACCATGCGACCGGCGAACTGCTGACCGATGAGGACCTCGCCTCGTTGCGCGAGCATGACGCGATCCTCCTCGGCGCCATCGGCGATCCGTCGGTGCCGTCGGGAGTCCTCGAGCGCGGATTCCTCCTCAAGCTGCGCTTCGCGATGGACCACCACGTGAACCTGCGTCCGTCGATCCTTTTCGCAGGCGTCGCCTCGCCGCTGGCGGGCGATCCGAGCATCGACTTCGTCGTCGTCCGCGAGGGCACGGAGGGGCCGTACACGGGCAACGGCGGAGCGATCCGGGTCGGCACGCCGCACGAGCTCGCGACGGAGGTCAGCGTCAACACCCGCTTCGGCATCGAGCGCGTGGTCCGCGACGCGTTCGCCCGCGCACAGTCGCGCGGCAAGAAGCTGACGCTGGTCCACAAGACCAACGTGCTGACGTTCGCAGGCTCCATGTGGGCCCGCACGGTCGACGAGGTCGGCACGGAGTTCCCGGACGTCGTCACCGACTATCTGCACATCGATGCGGCGACCATCTTCATGGTCACGGACCCGGGACGCTTCGACGTGATCGTCACCGACAACCTGTTCGGCGACATCATCACCGACCTGGCCGCGGCCGTCTCGGGCGGCATCGGGCTGGCGGCGTCGGGCAACATCGACGCCACGCGTGCCAACCCGTCGATGTTCGAGCCGGTCCACGGCAGTGCTCCCGACATCGCGGGGCAGGGTCTGGCCGATCCGACCGCGGCGATCCTGTCCGTCGCGCTGCTGCTCCGTCACCTGGGCGACGTCGACGGCGCCGCCCGCGTGGAGGAGGCCGTCGCGGCCGACGTCGCCTCGCGCGGGGAGAACCGCGGCTCGACCACCGAGGTCGGCGACCGCATCCTCGCGGCCGTCTGATCTGATCAGGCACTGACACAGCCCGCACCCGTCCGACCGGGTGCGGGCTGCGTCATGAGGCGGACCGGATGGTGTCCGGGCGTCCGGGGAATCAGTCGGCGACCGGATCCTCGCGGAGAGGCGGGTCTTTCGGCACCAGTCCGATCGCGATCAGCGGGGCGACGGCGGCCACGGCGAACGCGGCCGGATAGCTCGTCGCGTCGATGAGTCGACCGAACACCGCCGTTCCGGCGGCCGTGGCGACGTACTGCGCGGTGTTCTGCACACCCAGGCTCCGGCCGCTCCACGACGGGCCGGCGAACTCGGCGATCGCGGTGAACGCCAACCCGTTGTCGGCGACGGCGCTGACGGTCGCGACCACCATGACGACGGCGGCGAGGGGACTGCCGATCCAGTCCGTCAACGCGAGCACCGCGGTCGAGGCTCCGGCGGCGACGGCGATCCAGCGGATGGGCCGCATCCGCGACCCGACCACGTCCGAGACCCGCCCGGCCGCGATGCGCCCGAACGCACCGATCACCTGGGTGACCGTCACCAGGGCGCCCGCGGTCAACGGCGACCAGCCGTGTCCGACGATCAGCCATGCGGGCACGAACGTCCACAGCATCGACTGGGGGATCACCAGCAGCACGCTCACCGCGTGGACACGCTGCAGGAAGCTGCCGCCGCGATACGGATTCGCGGCCCGCCCGGTGACGGTCGCCGCGGGCAGGGGAGGATCGACGATCGCGGTCGCGACGGCGATCGAGCCGACGGCAGTCACCGCGACCGGCACCGCGAACGCCGCGGCGAGCCCCCACGACTGCGCGAACACCGGCATCGTCAACGCGCACACGCCGATCCCGAGGGGCTGCGCCATCTGCCGGATGCCCATCGCCGTGCCGCGCTGGTCCGCGGGGAACCAGCCGACGACGATGCGTCCGCTGGCGCCGTTCGCCGCACCCGAGCCGAGGCCCCCGAGCAACAGCGGCAGGACCAGCGCGGCGAAGCCGCCGCCCGTGGCGGCGACGACGAGGGCCGCCGTCGTGCCGACCAGTGTGACGCCGAGGGACACCAGCAGTACGCGTCGCTCGCCGAAGCGGTCGAGCGCCGCGCCCCACGCGATGATGGTCAACGTCAGCCCGATGGTCGGGATCGCGGCCAGCGTGGCGGCGTCGGCCAGGGACACTCCGTGGTCGTCGTGCAGCGCGGGAATCACGTATGCGACGCCCGACGTCGCGCACGTCGTCGTCATCGCCGCGACGAGAGCGCTCACGAGCATGGTCCACCGGCGGGCGGTCGAAGGGGATGTGCTGGTCACGGAGCACCTCGATTCGTCTCATATATTAGGAAATGCGTTTCACAGTGTAGAACAGAAATCTTGTGCGATAGTCTTCGGGGCATGAAACTCGGTCGAGTCGCAAGTCCGGACGGCGTCGCATTCGTCGCTGTCGAAGGCCCCGAAGGTCACGAGACCGCTCGCGAGATCGCGGAACATCCGTTCGGTGATCCGACGTTCACCGGTCGCACGTGGAAGCTCGCCGATACACGTGTCCTGGCGCCGATCCTCGCTACCAAGATCATTGCGATCGGTAAGAACTATGCAGCTCACGCCGCTGAGATGGGGTCGGAGGCACCGGCCGATCCGGTGATCTTCGCCAAGCCGAATACCTCGATCATCGGCCCGGGCGTGCCGATCGTGCGTCCGCCGTCGTCCGAGCGCGTCGACTTCGAGGGCGAGCTCGCCGTCGTCATCGGTCGTCCGTGCAAGGACGTCCCCGCGGCGAAGGCCGACGACGTCATCCTCGGATACACCGTCGCCAACGATGTGACCGCTCGTGACCAGCAGGCGCACGACGGTCAGTGGACGCGCGCCAAGGGGTACGACACGTTCTGCCCGCTGGGTCCGTGGATCGAGACCGAGTTCGATCCGGCCGACGTGGCGATCCGGACCGAACTCGACGGCGTCGAGAAGCAGTCGAGTCGCACGTCGCTGATGCTGCACTCGGTCGGGGACATCATCGAATGGGTGTCCCGCGTCATGACGTTGCTGCCGGGCGACGTGATCCTGACCGGCACCCCGGAGGGGATCGGCCCGATGGTCGCCGGACAGTCGGTCTCGGTGTCCGTCGAGGGCATCGGCACGCTGACCAACCCGGTGGTCGACAAGTGACCCGCCCCGGACGGGTCGCCCCGACGGTCGTCCGCAACGGCGACGTCGAACTCTCCTGCACGGTGGTCGGCGACGGCCCTCTCGTGGTCATGGTCATGGGAACCGGCAGCCCCGGGCGCGTGTGGCATGCGCATCAGCAGCCCGCTCTGGTCAAGGCCGGATTCCGAGTCGTCACCTTCGACAACCGGGGAATCGCGCCGTCGAGCGAGTGCGCGGACGGGTTCAGCATGGCCGACATGGTGGCCGACACCGCGGTGGTCGTCGAGCACTTCGGCGGACCCGCGCTGGTCGTGGGCACCTCGATGGGGGCGCGGATCGCCCAGGAATTGGCATTGAGTCGGCCGGAGCTGGTCCGGGCCGCGGCGATGCTCGGCACGTACGGACGTTCGACGCCGCTCCTGACCGCGTACAACGAGGGGGAGCGGGCGCTGATCGACGCCGGCCAGAAGCTGCCGGATGCGTTCCATGCGGCGATCACCGCGCATATGAACCTGTCGCCGACGACGCTCGCCGACGATCGCTCGGCGCGCGACTGGCTCGACATCATCGGCTTCGGCGGTCAGTCGCAGTCGGCGGGAGTGCGGGCTCAGCTCGCGCTGCCCGAACGCGATGAGAACCGTCTCGCCTCGTACGGAGGGATCACCCGCCCGTGCCTGGTGGTGGGGTTCGCCGACGATCGCACCCTGCCGGTGTTCCTGGCCCGGGAGGTCGCCGACGCCATTCCCGGTGCGCAGTACGAGGAGATCGCCGATGCGGGCCATTTCGGCTACATCGAGCAGCCTGCCGCGGTCAACACGGTACTGCTCGACTTCCTCGCAGCGCATCGGGACTGATCGACTTCCTCGCCGCGCATCGGGGCTGAGCGCCGGTCAGCCCCGACGGGCCCGCGCGGCGACGGCGGCAAGGAGTGCGGCGGCGGTGGCGGCGTCGTCGAGGGTGAGGACGAACGGCTTGCCTTCGGTGCGGGTCACCTGGACGGCCGGACCCGATCGCAGGATCACGCCCGTCCGGCCGCGCGAGTAGCGGACGCCGTATCCGCCGAAGTCGCCGATCGCGCGGACGTCGACCACCGTCACATCGTCGATCTCGTCGGCGGCGATGTGCCAGCGGGGGAGTCCGGCGATCGACCGGACGCGAAGTCCGGACGAATCGATGCGGACGTGGTACCCGACGACGGTCGACATCGCGACCAGGATGATCACGATGATCGCGACGGCCGCCCACAGCGAGGCGGTCGAGCCGCCGTTCATCGCGGTGAGCAGGCCGATGACGGAAGCGAACACGACCGCGGCGGCACCCGCGATCAGGATGAACCGAGACGTGGTCTCGGTGTGCAGCCACACGGCGCGTCCGCCGGGTGCCAGCCCCATCGCTTCGGGGTGACGGCCCGATCCGGTCGGAGGATCCGTCGGTTGGACGAACCAGCCGATCGCACCGACCACGACGGCGGCGGCGACCGCGACTCCGATCAGGGCCGTCGGGGACGTCGAATCGCCGTCGGCCTGCGTCACCATGATGCCCGCGAGGATCACGCCGGTGCCCGTCGCCGTCGCTGCGGCGGTCGTCGACACCCACCGGAACGTCCCGCCGGGCGCTCCGTCGGTCAACTGTCGGTAGTTGACCGTGGAGAGCGCGGCGGCGGACAGTCCGAGGATCACGGTGAGGGCGACGATCACCCACGGCGAACCCCACCCGTCGGCCTCGCCGGAGGCGTTCCAGTGCACCGCGATCCGGTCCGGCAGGTCGCCCACGGCGAACGCCTCGACAAGAACGGCGACGAGGGTGACGACGATCGGGGCGACGAAGCCGACCGCGATGTAGGTCAGGCGTCGGCGGTGGGGAGAGGGTTCATTGGACGGCACGGGATGCCTCCTTCACGAGTGCGGACAGGGTTTCCGGATGCAGACCGGCCGCGGTCGCCTTGGCGGCGAGCGCGGCGATGTCGTCGTGGATGGTCGACAGAGCGCGCGCCGCGTCGGTCAGGACGGCGCCGCGACCTCGTCGGAGTTCGACGAGGCCCTCGTCGCGGAGGTCCTGGTAGGCGTGCAGGACGGTGTGGACGTTGACGTCGAGGGCTGCGGCGAGTTCGCGGGCCGAGGGGAGTCGGTCGCCCGCCCGCGAACGGCCCGCGGCGACGTCCGAGCGGACGCTGTCGGCGATCTGATGGAAGATTGGCCGATCGCTGGCGGGATCGATGTTGACGAGCACGATAGTAATTCTATTTCAACTAGAACAATCAAGTCAATGCCCGTACGACCTGGTCGTCGCCGTCGACGCTCGATGACATAGGCTGACCTGCATGACCAGTGCTGACAACGTCCGCGTCCGCTTCTGTCCGTCGCCCACCGGGACTCCGCACGTCGGCCTCGTGCGGACGGCCCTCTTCAACTTCGCTCAGGCTCGCCACACCGGCGGGACCTTCGTGTTCCGTATCGAGGACACCGACGCCGCCCGGGACACTCAGGAGTCGTACGACGCCATTCTTGACGCCCTGCGCTGGCTCGGCCTGGAGTGGGACGAGGGGCCCGAGGTCGGCGGTCCGTACGGTCCGTACCGGCAGTCCGAGCGCAAGCAGATCCACCTCGACGTCGTCGCACGGCTCCTCGAGGCGGGTCTGGCCTATGAGGCGTTCTCCACACCCGACGAGGTCGAGGCGCGACACAAGGCGGCGGGCCGCGATCCGAAGCTCGGCTACGACAACTTCGACCGCGACCTCACGGCTGAGCAGCGTGAGGCGTACCGCTCCGAGGGGCGGGATCCGGTCGTGCGCCTGCGGATGCCCGACGAGGACATCGCCTGGGACGACCTGGTTCGCGGCACCACGACCATCAAGGCGGGCACCGTTCCCGACTTCGCGCTCACTCGCGCCAACGGTCAGCCGCTCTACACGCTGGTGAACCCGGTCGACGACGCGATGATGAAGATCACGCACGTGCTTCGCGGCGAGGACCTCCTGTCGTCGACGCCGCGGCAGATCGCGCTGTATCAGGCGCTCATCGAGATCGGGGTCGCCGACGCGGTGCCCGAGTTCGCGCATCTCCCGTTCGTGATGGGCGAGGGCAACAAGAAGCTCTCCAAGCGTGATCCGCAGTCGAGCCTGTTCCATCACCGCGACCGCGGCTTCATCCCCGAGGGCCTGCTGAACTACCTGGCGCTGCTCGGGTGGGGGTTCTCCGGCGACGAGGACATCTTCACGCTGGACGAGATGATCGCGGCGTTCGACGTCCGCAATGTCAACTCCAACCCGGCGCGCTTCGACCAGAAGAAGGCCGATTCGATCAACGCCGAGCATCTGCGGCGCCTGGAGCCCGCCGACTTCGCGGCCCGCCTGCGCGCGTTCCTCGTGGCGCGCGGCGACCTCGTCGAGCCGATCGATGAGAAGCGGTTCGCCGTCGTGGCGGACCTCGTGCAGACGCGCATCCAGGTCCTCGGCGACGCCTGGGGGCTCATCGAGTTCCTGTACGTCGACGACGCCGATTTCACCTTCGATGAGAAGTCGGCGGCCAAGAATCTCGGCGGCGACGCGGTGCCCGTTCTCGATGCCGCGATCGTCGCATGCGAGGCGGTCGAGGTCTGGGACACTCCGACGCTGGAGGAGGCGCTCAAGTCCGCTCTCGTCGACGGGCTCGAGCTCAAGCCGCGCAAGGCGTTCGGCCCGGTCCGGGTGGGGGTGACCGGCGCGGCGGTGAGTCCGCCGCTCTACGAGTCGATGGAGCTTCTCGGACGTGAGAAGAGCCTCGCGCGCTTGCGGATGGCTCGGGGAGTTGCCGGGAATCAGTCCTGACCAGACGATTTGCATTTTAGGGTGGGGGTTGCGGTAATGTTCTCGTCGGCCGGGAAAGCGGTGGTCGACGATCGAGACCGACGCAGAACGGGCTGAAATCCCTTGGGGTATGGTGTAATTGGCAACACAGCGGTTTCTGGTACCGCCATTCTAGGTTCGAGTCCTGGTACCCCAGCGAAGCACTGAGCGATCAGTCGCTTTACAACGAACGTTGTTCTAGGGCCCCGTCGTCTAGCGGCCTAGGACGCCGCCCTCTCAAGGCGGTAGCGCGGGTTCGAATCCCGTCGGGGCTACTTTCAGAGAATGCAAGTCCGCACTTCACGGTGCGGACTTGCGGTCTCTGAAGATGAAGTACAATCGGATAGTTGTCTTAGGGCCCCGTCGTCTAGCGGCCTAGGACGCCGCCCTCTCAAGGCGGTAGCGCGGGTTCGAATCCCGTCGGGGCTACATCCTCTGCGGTTCGAGCGGAGTCGGAGAACATGTGTTCTCGACTCCGCTCGAACTGTGTGCGCTGCCCGCAGTGCTCGATCAGCCCAGCACCACGGGCAGCTTCTCGTAGCCGCGGAGGATGCGCGTCTCTCGTCGGTGAGCGCCGTCGTCGAGCGCCAGGTCGGGGAACCGTTCGAACAGGGATTGAAGCCCGATCGCGCCCTCCATGCGGGCCAGAGACGCTCCGAGGCAGTGGTGTCGGCCCGCGCCGAACGACACGTGCGCCGACGCGTTCGGGCGAGCCACGTCGAAGGTGTCGGGATCGTCGAACACCTGCGGGTCGCGGTTGGCGCCGGCGAGGACCGTCAGAATGCGCTGGCCCTCGCGCACCGGTACGCCGACGACCTCGGTGTCGACGGCGGCCTGACGGGCGGTGAGCAGTACGGGCGGATCGAAGCGCAGGACCTCGTCGACGGCGTTCGACCAGTCGGCGCCGCCGTGACGCAGCGCCGCCAACTGATCGGGGTGCTCGGATAGCAGTGCTGTGCCGTTGCTCAGCAGGTTGACGGTCGTCTCGAACCCCGCGGCCAAGACCAGTCCGGCCGTCGCGCGCAGTTCGCGCTCGGACAGCCCGACACCCTCGTCGCGAGCTTCGACGAGCCGACTGAGCAGATCGTCGCCCGGATGGTCGGCCAGCCGCCGCAGATGCTCGCCGAGCCATTCGCCGAACTCGGCGAGAGTGTCCTCCACGGAGCGGAAGCGCGCCCACGACAGGCCCATGTCCAGACTCGGGGCGGCGGCCTCACCGAATGCGAGGACTCGGTCGCGTTCGTCGGCGGGCACGCCGAGGATCGCACTGATCACGGTGACCGGAAGCAGGCCGGAGTACTGCCGCACCAGATCGACGGGGTCGCTCGGATCGAGGGAGTCGAGAAGGTCTCCGGCGATCGCGGTGACCTGACCGCGCAGTCGCTCGACCGCCCGGGCGGTGAACACCCGGGTCACGAGCTTGCGGTAGCGGGTGTGCTCGGGCGGATTGCTCACCAGCAGTGACGGCGGCTCCATCGGATGCAGCTGCCCGCGGGCCGCCCAGGTCCCGATCCGTCCGAGGAGGGACTCGTCGTGGCCGAATCGGGCGACGATGAAGTCGTCGGTCGACAGGATCGCCTTCACCGCGGCGTGGTCGACGGTGACGGCGCCGACTCGGCCGAACGAGATCGGGCCGTCGGATCGGATCTCGCGCAGCAGTGGACCCATGTCGCCGTCGGAGGCGGTGGCGACCACGACGCGAGCCAGCGGGTCGCCGCGGCGGGCGCCGAGACGCGTGCCGACGGTCGGCAGTGCATGGTCGATGGTCCATCGGATTCGTTGGGCGAACTGCTTGCGCACGGCGACCTCCTCACGATTAATCCCGCAGTAGGGGATTTTCTGCGACGGTATACCCCTGTTGGGGGATTGGCAAGGGTGCTGCCATCATGTGGCTATGACGAGCACGACGGACGGAGACCGGCCGACGCGGCCGCCGCGCGGGCGGCCCCGTAAAGGCGCCGCGGTGCTCTCGGTCGACGCCATCGTCGCCTCGGCACTCGACGAGATCGCCGAGGTCGGCGTCCACGGGTTGAGTGTCCGGTCGGTGGCTCGGCGCCTGGGCGTCGATTCGAAGAGTCTGTACCACTACATCGACGGCAAGGACGATCTGTTGGTCGCCGTCGCCGACCACATCCTCTCGACGGTTCCGGTGCCGGAGCCCACGGGGGAGCTCGATGCCGACCTGCGCGCGTTCGCCCGCGCGTTTCGTCGGCACGCACTGCGGCATCCGCAGGCCACGAGCCTGGTGCTGACGCGCCAGCCGCGCTCGCTCGCGAGCCTGGTGCCGCTCGAAGTGGCGTTGTCGCTGCTCGTGGACGCCGGATACGACCCCGTGCAGGCCGTCCACCTGCTGCGGCTGGTGATGGCCACGCTCGTCGGGACCATCCTGCGGGAGTCGGAGATGATCCTCGCCGGTGACGCCGTCGACGGGCAGGCGGACCGATGGGCTCAGGCCCTCGCGGGATCCGGGCTGCCCGTCGTCGCGTCGGCGGCCCCCGACATCGCCGTCCTCGACTCGGACGCCGAGTTCGAGTTCGGCCTCGACGCCATGGTGCGGTTCATCCTGGAGGACGTCGCACGGCACCGGAGTCCGTAGCGGAACCTCGATCCCGTCGAGGCGGCCGGCATGCGGCGGACGACAGGGCCGGTCAGGGGCCCAGGTGCTTCGCGGTCGATCCGGCCACCGGCATCGCGGGCAGTCCCAGCTTCCGGTGGTCCCATGAGCGGACCCGGTCGGCGACCACCCGGACCGCGACGCGCTTGTTCATCATCGCGTCCACGGCGGGACGCAGATCGTCGGTGTACGGCCCGTTGTACCGCTCCCAGATGCCGATGCCGACACGCAGACACGAGTCGGGGTCGTCGTGGATCTCGGCGCGGCCGGTGATGCTGACGCCGCGCAACGCGTCGTAGGTGAGTCCGTCCTCGATCGAGACGGTGACGCGCGGGTCTCGTCGCAGGTTGACGACCTTCTGCGATTTGACCTTGGTCTCGATCCAGATCTCGCCGTCGAGCACGGCGTACCACATCGCGACCAGGTGGATGCCGTCTCGGCCGTAGGTGGCGAACGTCGCCGTGCGGTGCTCGGCGACGAATGTCGTGATCTCGTCGTCGGACATGACGATCTGGCTTCTCTGGTTGGTTCCCATGAGAGTGAACGTAACCAGACTTCCGTCGGCACGGGATGGTTTCGTCCCCTACAGGCGCGCTGTGATCGCCGATGCGGCGGAGACCAGTGCCTCGGCGTACTTCTCGCCTGGTCGGCGGCCGAGCCGTCCGATCGGGCCGGAGATCGATACCGCGGCGATCACATCGCCCGCCGCATCGAACACCGGAGCGCTGGCGCTGGCCACGCCCTCCACTCGTTCGGACACGCTGTGCGCCCATCCCCGTCGCCGGATGTCGGCGAGTGTCCGCTCCGAGTACGCGGCGTCGAGCAGCAGCATGGTGCGCGTCTCGGGGGAGGCCCACGCGGCGAGGATCTTCGCCGCCGACCCGGCGGTCATGGTCAGTCGGGTGCCGACGGGCACCGTGTCGCGCAGACCTGTCGGCGGTTCCGATGCGGCGATGCACACGCGCACCGCCCCCTCGCGACGATAGAGTTGCACGGACTCGCCGGTGGACTCCTGCAGCCCGGGAAGCACCAGCAGAGCGGCCTCGCGTACGGAGTCGTGCGCGGTCGCGGCCAGGCGAGTCAGCGCCGGACCCGGTACCCACCGGCCGGCGTCGTCCCGGGTGAGGAGTTCGTGGACTTCGAGTCCCACGGCGAGGCGGTGTGCGGTGGCGCGCGGCAGTCCGGTGGCTTCGCACAGCTCGTTGAGGTTGCGCGGCGCGGCAGAGACGGTCTCCAGGACCGCCACGGATTTGTCGAGCACGCCGATTCCGCTATCCTTTCCCATAGGACGATACTAACTGTCCAAATACTGAGATCAAGTATCGGTGGGGCGACCCGCCGAGGGAAAGAACCGAGTGGCTCATGAGTGAGAAGAACGCGAAGCCGCGCACCCTGGCCGAGAAGGTCTGGGACGATCACGTCGTCGTCCCGGGTGAAGTGGACGCCAAAGGCAATGCGAATCCGGATCTGATCTACATCGATCTGCATCTCGTGCACGAGGTGACCAGTCCGCAGGCCTTCGACGGTCTCCGCATGGCGGGTCGCCGGCTCCGTCGCCCGGATCTGACCATCGCGACCGAGGACCACAACGTGCCGACGGTCGACATCTTCAGCCCCATCGCCGACCAGGTCTCGGCACTGCAGGTCGAGACGCTGCGGCGCAACTGCGAGGAGTTCGGCGTCGGCCTGTACCCGATGGGCGACGCCGAACAGGGCATCGTGCACGTCGTCGGACCGCAGCTGGGGCTGACTCAGCCCGGCATGACCGTCGTCTGCGGGGACAGCCACACCTCCACCCACGGTGCCTTCGGCGCCCTCGCGATGGGCATCGGGACCTCCGAGGTGGAGCACGTCATGGCCACCCAGACGTTGTCGCTGCGGCCGTTCAAGACCATGGCCATCACCGTCGACGGGGAACTGCCCCCGGGCGTCACGAGCAAGGACCTGATCCTGGCCGTGATCGCCGAGATCGGCACCGGCGGAGGCCAGGGCCACGTCCTGGAGTACCGCGGTCCGGCCATCGAAAAGCTGTCGATGGAAGCGCGGATGACCATGTGCAACATGTCGATCGAAGCCGGTGCCCGCGCGGGCATGATCGCGCCGGACGCCACGACCTATGAATACCTGAAGGGACGCCCGCACGCGCCGTCCGGCGCCGACTGGGACGCCGCAGTCGAGTACTGGGACGGTCTGCGGACCGACGAGGGCGCGGAGTTCGACCGCGAGGTGCACATCAACGCATCCGAGCTGACGCCGTTCGTCACCTGGGGCACCAACCCCGGCCAGGGGCTGCCGCTCGGCGCGTCGATTCCGGATCCGGCGGAGATCGCCGATGAGACCGAGTCGATCGCCGCCGCCCGCGCCATCGAGTACATGGGCCTGACTCCGGGCACGCCGCTGCGCGAGGTCGAGGTCGACACGGTGTTCGTCGGCTCGTGCACCAACGGTCGCATCGAGGATCTGCGCGCCGTCGCCGAGGTCCTGTCCGGCCGCACGGTGGCCGACGGCATGCGGATGCTGATCGTTCCCGGATCGATGAAGGTCCGGGAACAGGCCGAGTCGGAAGGACTGGGGGAGATCTTCACCGCGGCGGGCGCCGAATGGCGGATGGCGGGATGCTCGATGTGCCTGGGCATGAACCCCGATCAGCTGTCGCCGGGCGATCGCTGTGCATCGACGTCGAACCGCAACTTCGAGGGCCGCCAGGGCAAGGGCGGACGCACGCATCTCGTCTCGCCCGCAGTGGCCGCCGCGACCGCGATCCGCGGCCGCCTCGCCGCACCGGCGGACCTGGTCTGAACCCCGACGAGCTGAGAGAGAAGAACTGACATGGAAGCCTTCACCACGCACACCGGCGTCGGAGTTCCGTTGCAGCGCAGCAACGTCGACACCGACCAGATCATCCCGGCGGTCTACCTCAAGCGGGTCACCCGTACCGGTTTCGAGGACGGACTGTTCGCCGCTTGGCGCGGCGACCCCGACTTCATCCTCAACAACGAGCCGTGGAGCAACGGGTCGGTCCTGGTCGCCGGACCGGATTTCGGCACCGGGTCGTCGCGCGAGCACGCCGTCTGGGCGCTCATGGACTTCGGTTTCCGCGCGGTCCTGTCGGCGCGCTTCGCCGACATCTTCCGCGGCAACGCGGGCAAGGCCGGGCTGGTGGCCGCGCAGGTCGAGCAGTCCGACATCGAACTGCTGTGGAAGCGACTCGACGCCGAGCCGGGCCTCGAGGTGACGGTGAGCCTGGAGGACATGACCGCCACGGCGGGCGACCTCGTCGTGCCGATCCAGGTGGACGATTACACCCGCTGGCGGCTCATGGAGGGGCTCGACGACATCGGCCTCACCCTGCGCGAGGTCGACGCCATCACCGCGTACGAGGGGCGTCGGCCGGCGTTCAAACCCGTCACCGTCTGAGCGGGCCCACGCCTGCGCACCCGCCGTTACACCGAATCTGCGTGTCGCGGCGGGTGTTCGGCGTTACCCGGTCCGTGTGTTTTCGCCGAGTCGCTGTGATACGCGACATGATTTCCTCTACCGTGTGAACATAGCTGGCCAGCCGAGTCGGCGTGATCCGCGGAGGTTTGAATGAACAAGGCAGAACTCGTCGAGGAACTGACACAGCGCCTCGACTCCGACCGAAAGACGGCGAACGCCGCCGTCGAACACCTCATCGACACGATCGTGCGTGCCGTGCACGCCGGGGAGAGCGTCACGATCACCGGGTTCGGCGTCTTCGAGAAGCGACAGCGTGCCGCTCGTGTCGCGCGCAATCCGCGCACCGGCGAGACGGTGAAGGTCGACGCGACCGCGGTGCCGTCCTTCCGGCCGGGCGCTCAGTTCAAGGCGATCATCGCCGGCGACCAGGAGATCACGGACGGTCAGCCCGCGGTGAAGCGGGCCTCCCCGGAATCGGCTCCCGCGAAGAAGGCCGCGGCGAAGGCTCCGGCCAAGAAGACCGCCGCGAAGAGGACGGCGGCTAAGGCGACTCCGGCCACGAAGACTCCGGCCACGAAGACAGCGGCGAAGAAGACCACCGCGAAGAAGACCACGGCGACGAAGGCCACGGCGAAGAGGACTGCGGCGACGAAGGCGACGGCCGCAAAGACGACCGCGGCGAAGAAGACGACAGCCAAGAAGACGACGGCCGCGAAGACGACTGCGGCCAAGAAGACGACAGCGGCCAAGAAGACCGCGGGCAAGGCAGCCGCGAAGAAGGCAGCTCCCAAGAAATGAGCGCCGGTCCTCAGCCCGCGAGCGGGCTGGGGATGTGGTCGAGAGCGACCAGCGTCGTCCCGCGCAGAGTCAGGATCCAGACGCTGCCCTTGCGATTGCTCGACGCGGGCATGGCGACTCCGTCGCGGTCGGCCCACCGCGTCAGCACCGGCGGGATCACCTTGCCCTGACTGCACACGGCCCGCACCGGACCGGAACGGTCCGCGATCGCCTGCAGACGTGCGAATGCGGCGTCCGGATCGGCGGCATAAGCCTCCTCCGTCAGCGACTCCTCCACCTCGATCTCGGTCCGCAACGCGTCGGCGAGCGGTTCGAGCGTCTGCACGCAACGACGACGGTCCGCCGCGTGCAGACGATGCACGCCGAACAACCCGAGCAGATCGGTCAGCGCGGCCGCCTGCCGACGACCGTCGGACTCCAACGGTCGGTCACGGTCGTCGCCGACGAAGCGAGACCGACGTCCGGCCTTCGCGTGACGCACCATCACCATGGTCCGTAGATCGTCGACCGGTTGGGATGCGAACGTGCGCAACACCTTTCGATCTGCCGAATAGCTGACCCGATCGATGGCGGCGGACACCGTCGACCAGATCGACTCGTCGCACTCGTGATTGGCGACGAACGACCCGCCGGTCACCGCCGCCGACCAGTACGCGACCTTCTTCAGCGCACCCGAGGACAGCCGGTACTGCACGGTCAGGAGTTCGTGGCCCATCCGGACCTCGTAGCCGGTCTCCTCCACGATCTCCCGAGCCGCCGTCGTCACCAACAGTTCGCCCGGCTCGGCCTTGCCCTTGGGCAGTGACCAGTCGTCGTAGCGAGGGCGGTGCACCAGGGCGACCTCGACACCCGATGCCCCAGGACGCCACACCACACCGCCCGCGGCCCAGACCACCTTGCCGTTCGACGAACCCATGGCCTACTTCGACTCGAAGTGGTGGCGAGAGCGCTGCGCCATCCGACGCTGGTGGTCGCGCACCTCTTCGCCGGCAGCGGGACGCGCCTCCCACCGCCCTTCGGCGCGGAGCTCCCAGCAGCGGGTGCGCGGATCCATCGCCGAATCGAAGATGTCCTGCAGATCGGCGACCAGACGCTGATCGCGGACCTGCACCATCACTTCGACGCGGCGGTCCAGGTTGCGGTGCATCATATCGGCACTGCCGATCCAGTACTCGTCCTGTGCGCCGAAGTGCAGAATGCGCGAGTGCTCGAGGAACTGACCGAGAATCGATCGCACCACGATGTTCTCGCTCAGCCCCGGGATCCCGGGCTTGAGCGCGCAGATTCCGCGGACCATCACGTCGACCGGCACACCGGCCTGCGAGGCGCGGTACAGGGCGTCGATGACCTTCTCGTCGACGAGGGCGTTCGCCTTCACCTGAACCCGGGCCCGGGTGTCGCCGTTGGCCTTGGCCAGGATCTCGCCCTCGATCCGTTCGACGATGCCCTTGCGGATGCCGGCCGGGGCGACCAGCAGGTTGCGGTACTCCTGTTTACGGGAGTACCCGGTCAGCGTGTTGAACAGGTCGGTCAGATCGGCGCCGACCTCCGGCGCGGCCGTGAACAGACCCACATCCTCGTAGAGACGCGCGGTCTTGGGATTGTAGTTGCCGGTGCCGATGTGGCAGTAGCGACGAATCGTCGATCCCTCGCGACGCACCACCAGACACGTCTTGCAGTGCGTCTTGAGACCCACCAGGCCGTACACCACGTGGACGCCCGCCTGCTCGAGCTTGCGGGCCCACTTGATGTTGGCCTGCTCGTCGAACCGAGCCTTCAGTTCGACCAGCGCGACGACCTGCTTGCCCGCTGCGGCGGCGTCGATCAGGGCGTTGACGATCGGCGAGTCGCCCGAGGTGCGGTACAGCGTCTGCTTGATCGCCAGGACCTGCGGATCGGCCGCGGCCTGCTCGATGAATCGCTGCACGCTCGTGGAGAACGAGTCGTACGGATGCTGGACCAGGACGTCGCCGTCGCGCAGCGTCGAGAAGATGCTCTTGGGCGTCTCCCGCTCGCCGAACGCCGGATGCGTCTTGGGGACGAACGGACGCTCCTTGAGCGCCGGACGGTCGAGTCCGTACACCTGCCAGAGCGCGGTCAGATCCAGCAGGCCGGGGATCTGGACCACGTCGACCGGGTCGACGTCGAGTTCGCGCAGGAGCATCTCGAGCATGTGCTCAGTCATGTCGTCGCCCACCTCGAGGCGGACCGGCGACCCGAAACGCCGACGGGCGAGCTCGCGTTCGAGCGCCTTGAGCAGATCCTCATCGCGATCCTCGTCGACCTCGAAGTCGGCGTTGCGCGTGACGCGGAACAGGTGGTGGTCGACGATCTCCATGCCCGGGAACAGCTCGGACAGGTTGGCCGCGATCAGATTCTCCAGCGGCAGGAACAGCGTCGGCGCAGGTCGGGTGTCCTCGTCACGATCGGTGTCGTCGATCGTGTCGACACGGATGAAGCGGTTGACGTTGTCGGGGACCTTGACGCGGGCGAAGTGCTCGCTGCCCTCGGCCCGGTCACGCACCGTGACGGCCAGGTTCAGACTCAGGCCCGAGATGTAGGGGAACGGGTGTGCCGGGTCGACGGCCAGCGGGGTCAGCACCGGGAACAACTCGTTGTGGAAGTGCTGGCGCAGCCGTGACTGCTGAGTCTGGGTCAACTCGTCCCACTCGACGATGTGGATGTCTTCGGCGGCCAGGGCGGGCACCACCGAGTCCAGGAACACACGCGCGTGCCGACCGGCGATCTTGCGTGATCGGGATGCGATCATCTGCAGCTGTTCACGGGGCGACCGGCCGTCCGCCGAACGCACCGACAGCCCGGTCTCGTCGCGGCGCTTGAGGCCCGCGACGCGGACCATGAAGAACTCGTCGAGGTTCGAGGCGAAGATGGCCAGGAACTTGGTCCGTTCCAGGATCGGCATCGACTGGTCCTCGGCGAGTGCCAGGACCCGCGAGTTGAAGTCGAGCCAACTCAGTTCGCGGTTGAGGTAGCGGTCCTCGGGAAGATCGGCGTCGACGTCCGGGGTCACGGTCTCGGCGGGGAGGGCTGACGGCAGCGCGGTCAGGGTGGCGGTCTCGATGTCGTCGGCGGTACTCACCGGTTCATTGTGCCGTATTCGCGCGCCGCTGTCCTGCCGAACCGGAGGCGGCGCCGGTTCGGCCGTCGAGGACCGCCCCGGTGCGTGCGCCGACGCCCAGGTGGACGGCGGCGACGAGGTCGGCGGGCGTGTCGATGTCGGTTCGCAGATCCGGCCACCGGTCGCCCGGAGGATCGAGTTCGACGGCGCCCGCCGCGCGGTGGGCCTCCGCCGACCCCACGCCGAACCGCGGCACGAAGTCCGGGCCCGCGACGAGCAGTACCGTGCCGGAGCCCGCTCGGTCGGCGACGAAGGCCGCGGAGTCCCCGGCGCACCGCGCCGCGTCGAGGGCGGCGACGAGCGACTCGCCGCGCAGTGCGGGCAGATCGGCCTGCAGGTACGCGACCGTGCTGTGCGTCGCCGCTCGGGCACCGTGCGCGAGGGCGGCGTTGAGCGAGGAGAGCCGGGGCTGCGGTTCGGGTTCGGGTACCGGATGAGCGCCCGCCTCGGCGGTCAACGCGTGTACCAGCGGGTCCGGGCTCACCACGAGCACCTCGTCGATCCCGGCGCCGCGGACGGCGGCGAGGGTGTCGACGAGCATCGCGGCGACGAGTGCGCCGCGATCGGTGGTCGCCGGAAGCGGCGCCAGGCGGCTCTTCGCGGCCGCCAGCGACTTCACCGCCAGGACGACGGCGCAGTCCGAGGCCGCGAGAGAGGGCATGGTCACCATGGTGCAGCACAGCCCGCCGACCGTGGACCACCGGGTCGATTCTCCTCCGGTGAACGATTCGCCGACGAGCCGCGGGAGATGGCTTACAGTGGACGCACTCTGGTGTGGATCGGCTTGAGGAGTCGCGTGTGCGTGCAGTGGTGATGGGGTCCGGCTCGTGGGGGACCGCGGTGGCGAAGGTTCTGGCGGACGCCGGGAACGACGTGGTGATGTGGGCCCGTCGCCCCGAACTCGCCGAACAGATCGACACCGGTCATGAGAACGGCGACTATCTGCCGGGCATCACGCTCCCCGACGCCCTCCGCGCGGTCAGCTCGTCCGCCGAGGCACTCGCCGGTCGCGAGCTCGTCGTCTGCGCGGTCCCGTCGCAGTCGCTGCGTGACAACCTCACCCACTGGCTCGACGATCTGCCGCCCGACGCGATCCTGCTGTCACTGGCCAAAGGAGTCGAGGTCAGCAGCGGCAAGCGGATGAGCGAGGTCATCGCCGAGGTCACCGGGTTCCCGGCCGAGCAGATCGCAGTCCTGTCCGGACCGAACCTGGCCCGCGAAGTGGCCGAGGGCCAGCCCGCGGCGACGGTCATCGCCTGCGTCGACGAAGCGCAGGCCGTCCGCGTCCAGGAGGCGTTCGCGACCGGCTACTTCCGTCCGTACACCAACACCGACGTCATCGGGTGCGAGATCGGCGGTGCCGCCAAGAACGTCATAGCGCTGGCGTGCGGTGTCGCATCGGGTCTCGGATACGGTCAGAACACCCTCGCCACGATCATCACCCGCGGCCTCGCCGAGACCATTCGGCTCGGCGCGGCGCTGGGAGCCGACATCACCACGCTCGCCGGGCTCGCGGGCATCGGCGACCTGGTCGCGACGTGCTCGTCGCCGCTGTCGAGGAATCGGACGTTCGGCGCGCGACTGGGCGAAGGGGCGAACCTGGAGCAGGCGCAGGCCGCCACGAACGGTCAGGTCGCCGAGGGCGTCAAGTCGTGTCGGTCGGTGCGCGCCCTCGCGCAGCGGCACGGCGTCGAGATGCCGCTCACCGAGGCGGTGTACAAGCTCTGCCACGAGGACATGAGCGTCGAGGACATGGTCGCCAGCCTGCTCGGTCGGTCGACCAAGCCCGAGGTGTACGGACCGAACTGATCGGCGTCCTACTTCCCGAAGTCGAGCGGTGCCCGGGTCAGCTTCTGCGCGATGAGTGCGGACACGTCGGTGATCGGCGCATTGCCCGACCCCTGTGGAACCCACATCGCGATATAGGGTCGATGATCGACGCTGACATACGCCTGTCCGCGTCCCTCGACGGTGTCGGTCATGAACCACTGGATCGGGTCGATCACCTGCAGTGAGCTCGTCGGCGCGAGTTCGTCTGGGCGGCTCACCCCGCAGCGGACGACGATCGGCTCGGAATCGGACTTGGTCCAGCGGACCGTGTCGCCGTCGACGGACTTGCCGGTGTAGTCGCCGAGTGTGTCGGGGAGTGCGTCGACGAACGCCGGGCACTCGCCGGCGCCGTCGCCCTGCGCCGTCGAGTACCCGTCCACCGGGATCGGCTCGGTGTCGGGTCGATTGGAGTACTTGACGGCGGCGAACACGATGAACACCGCGATCACCATCACCGGGACCGCGACGAGGGTCGCGATCAGCGCCGGGCTCAGCGGGGAGCGCGGGTCGTCGGGGGAGTCGGCCATGCCAGCCAGCATAGACATCACCGCGGTGTGATCCGGCCCCAGTAGCATCGGATCGGTGCAGACAGTCAGTGAGATCGGCGAACGCCGCCTGATCGCGATGTTCACCGAGGCCGCGACGTCGACCGCAGACGATGTGGTGATCGGTTCCGGCGACGACGCCGCGGTGTTCACCGCGACGGGACCGGTGGTGGTCAGCACCGACACCGCCGTGTCGGGCCGACACTTCCGGTTCGACTGGTCCTCACCCGAACAGATCGGTGCGCGCACCGTCGTGCAGAGCGCCGCCGACATCGCCGCGATGGGCGGCCGGCTCACCGGGGTGACGGTGTCGTTGGGCTGCCCGCCCGAGACGCCGGTCGACCGACTGCTCGAGGTCAATGCGGGCATCGTCGCCCAGACCCACTCCTACGGGGCCCGCGTCCTCGGCGGCGACCTCGTGTCCTCGCCCGCGATGGTCATCACGGTGACGTCGATGGGGGTACTCGACGACGTCGCGCCGGTGACGCTCGCCGGTGCCCGGGCCGGTGACGTGCTCGCGGTCAGCGGGCCTCTCGGCGGCGCGGCCGGGGGGCTGGCCCTGCTGTCGGCGATCGACCACGGCGCGGATCCGTCGTTGCTCGACCGGCATCCGTCGGTTGTCGCCGGATTCCGCCTCCCACAACCCGATCCGCGTCAGGGGCCGAAAGCGGCGCGCGTCGGTGCGACGGCGATGACGGATGTGTCCGATGGTCTCGTCGAAGAACTCGTGACCATGTCGGCGTCGTCCGGGGTGCGTCTGGACGTGAGTTCGGCGGCGGTGCCGCGCGCGACCGACCTCGACGAGGTGGGACGCGATCTCGGAGTGGATCCGGTGCGGTGGGCGCTCGCGGGCGGCGAGGATCACGTGCTGCTCGCCGCGTTCTCGGACGCGATGCCCGACGGTTGGACGCGGATCGGGACGGTGAGCGACGGGGCGGGCGCCTATGTCGACGGCGAACCGGTCGGATCGCTCCGTGGCTGGCAGTCGTTCAGTACGACCTGATCACGCCACGGACGGATCCGCCCGACGGAGCCGTCCGAGTCCTTCGCCGACCAGGGGCCCGTCCGCTCCCGGACCGCGGAATGGGTCGCCGACGCCGAGCGTGGTTTCGGACCCGGCGACCCGCAGTGAGAAGATGACGTCCATGGCTGTCTACGCACTCGGCGATCGTGAGCCGACTCTCGGAGTGAATGTCTTCATCCATCCGGACGCGACGGTGATCGGCGACGTCACTCTCGGCGACGGAGTCTCGGTGTGGCCCGGCGCCGTCCTCCGTGGCGACTACGGGACCATCACGATCGGCGCTCGCACCAACATCCAGGACGGCACCGTCATCCACTGCACGTTCACCGAGCCGACCGTGATCGGGGCCGGCTGCGTGGTCGGGCACAACGCGCACATCGAGGGCGCCGAGATCGGCGACGAGTGCCTCATCGCCTCGGGTTCGGTGGTGCTCAACGGTTCGACGGTCGGCGCCGGATCGATCATCGGTGCCGGTGCCGTGCTCGCCTACAAGTCGACGGTGCCGGAGCGTTCGATGGCGCTCGGCGTGCCCGCGAAGGTCCGTGCGGGGTACGTGGTTCCCGACGGCCATCTGGCGTCGAACACCGACCTGTACTACAACAACGCCCAGTACTATCGCGAGAACCTGCGGAGGATCGACGGATGAGCCCGAAACCGCTGCACGAGCTGCTCGATCCGGGGTGGGCGCGGGCGCTCGCGCCCGTCGAGGAGCAGATCGCCGCCATGGGCGACTTCCTCCGCGAGGAGAACACCGCCGGACGCCGCTACCTGCCCGCCGGCGCGAACGTGCTCCGTGCCTTCACTCAACCGTTCGACGAGGTGAAGGTGCTGATCGTCGGACAGGATCCGTATCCGACGCCGGGGCACGCCGTCGGTCTGAGCTTCTCGGTGGCGCCCGATGTCCGACCGATTCCCCGATCGCTGCAGAACATCTACACCGAGTACTGCGACGACCTCGGTCTGCCGATGCCGTCCAGCGGCGACCTCACCCCGTGGGCGCAGCAGGGGGTGCTCCTGCTGAATCGAGTGCTGACGGTGATGCCGGGTGAACCCGCCTCGCATCGGAACAAGGGCTGGGAGATCGTCACCGAGTGCGCGATCAAGGCACTCGCCGACCGGGACGAACCGCTCGTCGCCATCCTGTGGGGGAACGATGCGCGCAGGCTCGCCGAATGGCTCCCCGATGTGCCGACCATCGAATCCGTGCATCCGTCGCCGCTGTCGGCTTCTCGCGGCTTCTTCGGCTCCAAGCCGTTCAGCCGCGCCAACGAGGAACTGCTCGACCTGGGCGGCGATCCCGTGGAGTGGAAACTGCCGTAGGCGCCAGGCGCCGACCCGTGCCGGTCGGGCCCTGCTCGTCGAGTGCTGCCGGTCGAATCCTGCTGGTCGGGTGGAGTCGAGCCTCGCCGTCGGCCGAGCGGGTCTGGACTCCGCTCGACCGACGTGGAACGTCGGCCCGACCGACGTGAGGACGGCGCCTACCGCACCGAGCCGAAGTCGGCCGCGCGCTTGGCCATGAACGCGTCGACGCCCTCGACGCCCTCGGCACTGGCCGACAGAGTCGAGATCGACACGGCTTCGGCGGTCAGGTGGTCGGTGAGCGATCGTCCGGCCGAATCGTGCACCAGACGCCGGATCGCCGCCATCGAACCCCGGGGGCCCGCCGCGAGCTTCGTCGCGGTGGCGCGAGCGGTGTCGGCGACGGCGTCGTCGTCCACGACCTCCGACAGCAGTCCGAGTTCGAGGGCTCGCGCCGAGTCGATGATCTGATCGGTCATGATGATGTGCCGCGCGCGGGCCGGTCCGACGGCGCGGGGCAGCATCCACGACATGCCGCCGTCGGGGGAGAGGCCGATGCCCGGATAGGCCGGGCGCATCCGGGTCTTGGCGCCGCCGATCGCGATGTCGGCGTGGAGCACCATGCTCATGCCCGCGCCCGCGGCCCATCCGTTGACGGCGGCGACGACCGGCAGGCCGGTCTCGTACATCAGTCCGATCATCCGATGCAGGTCGTCGGCGAGTCCGCGCAGGTACTCGGCGCGGTCGGGTGCGGATGCGAAGGCGCCGACGTTTCCGCCGGCACAGAAGTTCTTACCCGTCGACGTCAAGAGGATCGCACCCGCGTCGACGTGTCCGCGGACGGTGCGGCCGAGCTCGGCGACTCCGGCGAGGACCAGCCCGTGGTCGAGGGCGGTGCCGTTGTCGGCGGTGGAGATCGGGAGGGTGAGGACGCCGTCGTCGAGCGTGATCAGATCACTGGGGGAGGTAGTCATGCACGGAGCTTACCGAGCGGACGCTCGGTGGTGTGCGGGAGGCGTGTCCCGAACAAGAAAATCGCCGTCCGGCGAAACCCGGACGGCGATCTTCGAGAAAGACTGGTATTGCGTCGAACACCTCAGACGGCGGCCTTACCGGCCTTCAGGCAGGAGGTGCACACGTTCTTACGCTTCTTGTTGCCCGGGGCGACCTCGACACGCACAGACTGGATGTTCGGGTTCCAGCGGCGGTTGGTGCGCCGGTGCGAGTGCGAGACCGACTTGCCGAATCCGGGGCCCTTGCCGCAAACGTCACAAACGGCAGCCATAACGAACTCCCTTGGTAGAAAATGGTCTGGTCTCTTCGCCTGTCGTCGCGTGAGGGTTCCCTCGCAGACGACAGGCAACCCGATAAGAGTAACCGGGACCGGCCCGGCAGCCAAATCGGGTCCGGTCCGATCCGAGCGCGGTTCGTCGCTGTCGGATACCGACGGTAATCTCTGACACGATCGGGTGACTCGGGCGAGGGGTGAGCGAATGGCGTACAGCGGCACCGCGGTGAATCCGCAGTTCATCCGCGACTGGGCGCAGGCCTGCGCCGACGGGCTCGCCGCCTCGCGCGCCGAGATCAACGACCTCAACGTGTTTCCGATCCCCGACTCCGACACGGGCAGCAACATGGCCAACACGATGGCCGGCGCCGTGGCCGCGTTCGACGCACTGCCCGTCGACGCCGATCTCCAAGCGGTCACCCGCACCCTTGCCGATGCCGCCGTGGCCTCGGCGCGCGGAAACTCGGGGATCATCCTGGCCCAACTGTTCGTCGGACTGGCCGACGCCGCCGACCTCGCCGTCGCCGAGAACGATCCGGGTTTCAATCGACTGTGCACCAACGGGCTGCGACTCGCTGCCCTGTCGGCTCGTCGCGCCGTGAGCGAACCCAGGGAGGGGACGGTCCTGACCCTCTTGGCGGTCGCCGCGCAGACCGCATCGGCGCACGTCGTCGAGTCGCCCGCGGATCTTGTCCGCGCTGTCGCCGAGGCGTCGGCCGAAGCACTCGACCTCACCACCGAGCAACTGCCCGAACTCGCGCAGGCCGGCGT
This sequence comes from Gordonia humi, assembly GCF_014197435.1. Classification (NCBI taxonomy): domain Bacteria; kingdom Bacillati; phylum Actinomycetota; class Actinomycetes; order Mycobacteriales; family Gordoniaceae; genus Gordonia; species Gordonia humi. The sequence continues at coordinate 3,966,610 of NZ_JACIFP010000001.1, read as the reverse complement.
CGTCGACGCGGGCGCCCGCGGTTTCCTGGTGATGGCCGATGCGCTCGTGTCGGTGGTGACCGGCGTCGCGAACAAACGTCGCGCCTATCGCGGCTCGATGAGCGGTCCGGGCGGTCTGCAGTCCGACTGCTCCGCCGACGGCGACACCGACTTCGAGGTGATGTACCTGCTCGACGGTGCCGACGGCGCGCAGATCGCGGGGCTTCGACACCGGCTCGGCGAACTCGGCGACTCGGTGGTCATAGTCGGCGACAGCTCGGCCGGATCCGAACAGTTCTCGGTCCACGTGCACACCGACACGCCAGGCGCCGCCGTCGAGGCAGGGCTCGCCCTGGGCGCACTGCGCGACATCCGGATCAGTTGTTTCGTTCTCGACGCGCTGAAAGCGGCTCCCGGAGCGAACGAGCCGCCGCCGCGGTTCAGGCGAGCCGTCGTCGCGCTCGTCACGGGCGACGGCGCCGAGGAGTTGTTCACCGCGGCCGGTGCGTCGGTGGTCCGCGCCGATCACGGCGTGCATCCGTCGACACTGGGCGCGGCCATCAGGGCCACCGACAGCGGGCACGTCGTCGTCATGGGCAACGGGATGATGTCCTCGCAGGACCTGGTGGCCGTGGGCGCGCAGACCCGCTCGACTCAGCGTTCGGTCGTATTTCTGCCGACACTGTCCATGGTGCAGTGTCTGTCCGCGTTGGCCGTGCACGATCCGGGTGCCGAACCCGACGTGGACGCGTTCGCGATGGCCGAGGCCGCCGCGGCGACGCGGTGGGGATCGTTGGTGCGGTCGATGTCGAAGATCATGACGCTCGCGGGCACTTCGGAGATCGGCGACACCCTCGGACTGATCGGTTCGGATGTGCTGGTGATCGCGAAAGAACAGGCACAGGCCGCGACGGCGCTCCTGGATCTGATGCTCTCGACCGGCGGCGAGATGGTGACCGTGCTGGCCGGACGCGACCTGACCGTGCAGGCGCGGGAGGCGATCGAGTCGCATATCCACGCCCATCACCAGGGCATAGAACTCGAACTGCACGAGGCCGGCCAGACCTCGCATCTGCTGCAGGTCGGGGTCGAATGATGCTGACGACGTCCTCGCCGCTGACCGAGTCGACGATCGATGAGAAGCTGCTCGCCAAGCTCGCCGGTCTGGAGCTGACCACGGTCGGCGAACTGCTGCGCTACGTGCCGCGCCGGTACATCAGACAGGGACAGGTGTCGCCGACCGAACGACCCGAGCCGGACGAGTGGATCACGGTCATCGGGCGCGTCGAGAAGGCGCAGATGATTCAGATGCGCAAGCGGTACGGTCAGTTCCTCAAGGTGGTCGTCAGTGACGGCCAGATGCGGTACGAGGCGAGCTTCTTCAACGCGAGATACATCAAACGCGTCCTGGTGACCGGGGTCCGGGTGGCCCTCGCGGGCAAGGTGAAGTACTTCCAGGACCGGATTCAGCTGTCGCATCCGGACTGGCTGGTTCTGCCCGACGACGGGATGGACGTGCACGGGACGTCCATGATGTCCGAACTCCTCGCCGACGCGCCTGAGGGCGAAGAAGTGCTCACCGGCACCGCCGACGACGTCGAGCACTTCGGTCGCTCGATCATCCCCATATATCCGGCGACCCGGGACGTGCAGACCTGGGAGATCTGGCGCGCGGTCCGGCAAGTCCTCGCCGACACCGTCCCGGCCGCCGATCCGCTCACCGAGTCGCAGCGCACCGCACGCGGATTCATCACCAGCGACGAGGCGATCCGGGATGTGCACCTGCCCGAGTCCCTCGAGTCGATCGAACAGGCCAAGACGCGCCTCAAGTTCGACGAGGCGCTCGCGGTGCAGACCGCGTTGGCGCAGCGTCGCGCGGACCTCGGGGCCGAACTCTCCCTCTCCTGCCCGCACGTCCCGGGCGGTTTGGAGGATCGACTCCTCGCGACGTTGCCGTTCCAGCTGACCGACGGGCAGAAGACCGTGCTCGGCGAGATCGGTGACGACCTCGCCGTCGAGCATCCGATGAATCGGCTGCTGCAGGGCGAGGTCGGCTCGGGAAAGACCCTGGTGTCTCTGCTCGCGATGCTGCGCGTGGTCGACAACGGTCATCAGTGCGCGATTCTGGCGCCCACCGAAGTCCTTGCCGCCCAGCACTATCGGACCGTGATGACGATGCTCGGCGACCTCGCGCGGGGAGGTGAGCTCGGAGCTGCCGACGGTGCGACCCGCGTCGGCCTGCTCACCGGATCGCTCGGCACCGCGGCCAAACGTCAGACCCTCCTCGACGCGGTGACCGGCGAGTCGGGCATCGTCATCGGCACGCACGCTCTGCTGGAGGAGAACGTCGAGTTCTTCGATCTGGGCATGGTTGTCGTCGACGAGCAGCACCGCTTCGGTGTGGAGCAGCGAGATGTGCTGCGCAACAAGGGACGCGACGATCAGCGCCCGCACTTCCTGGTGATGACGGCGACCCCTATCCCACGCACCGTCGCCATGACGACCTTCGGAGATCTGGACACGTCGGTGATGACCGAGCTGCCGCGCGGACGCCGGCCGATCACGACCACCGTGGTCCCGATGACCAAGCCCAAGTGGGTTCACCGCGTGTGGGAGCGCGCCGCGGAGGAGATCGACGCCGGCCGCCAGGTGTACGTGGTGTGCACCCGGATCGGCGACGAGGAGTCGAACAAGAAGGCCGCGAAGAAGTCGGCCAAGAAGAAGGACGAGCCGGAGAAGGAGGACGATACGGTCTCGGTCCTCCAACAGGCCGAGATGCTCGAGACCGGGCCGCTGGCCGATCGTCGCATCGAGGTGCTTCACGGTCGAATGCATCCCGACGACAAGAACGCGGTCATGGACGCGTTCACGCGCGGCGACGTGGACGTGCTGGTGGCGACCACGGTCATCGAGGTCGGTGTGGACGTGCCGAATGCGACCACGATGGCCATCGTCAACGCCGAGCGATTCGGCGTGAGCCAGCTGCATCAGCTGCGCGGCCGCGTCGGACGCGGACAGCACGCCGGTCTGTGCCTGCTGCTGACGTCGGCGCACGAACTGTCGTCGTCGATGGAGCGGTTGAAGGCGGTCGAAGCCTCTACCGACGGTTTCGAGCTGGCGATGGTGGATCTGCAGCAGCGCCGCGAGGGCGACGTCCTCGGCTCACTGCAGTCCGGCGGCAAGTCGTCGTTGAGCTTTCTGTCGTTGATCGAGGACGCTGAGGTGATCGCCGACGCCCGCGAACTGTCCGAGTCGATCGTCGAGTCGGACAGGGAACTCGCCGACCATCCGGAGCTCGCCGACCTGGTCCGCGCGATCCTTCTGCCGACCCGGGCGGAGTACTTGGAGAAGAGCTGACTCCCGTCGGCCGAGCTCTTTCCAGGCCGCTCGCGAGAACCGGCGTCGACACCTCGCGACACCGGATGGAACCGTACCCCCGACTCGTGCGTCTAACCCTGAGGGGAGGATGCGATGCGGTGGAGGGACTGGCCCGCGCGACGACGCCGCGGCGTCGCACGGTTGACGGCCAAGCAGTGGTCCGGGCTGTCGGCGTTCGCCGTCCTCACGATCGTCGTCGCGGTGAGCGTCGGGCTGCCGGAGACCGCGCGGACGGTCGCACCCGAACGAGTACGGGAGGCGCGGGCCGCGCTCGCCGCGCTGTCCGTGCTTCCGGAGCGGCCTCCGCACGACACCGCCTACGACCGCGGGACGTTCGGTTCCGCGTGGACCGATGCCTCCGACGCTCCGGGCGCGGGAAACGGTTGCGACACCCGTAACGACATACTCGCCCGAGATCTCGAGGTGACCGGACGCGTGCCGATCGCCTCGTGTCCGCGCGCCGTCTCCTCAGGGGTGCTGATCAGCCCGTACACCGGTCGGCAGATCGTCTTCGAGCGCGGTCGCTCGTCCGCGGCGGTCCAGATCGATCATGTGGTGGCATTGTCGTACGCCTGGGATCTCGGCGCGAAGGACTGGTCGAGTACGCGGCGCACCCGGTTCGCGAACGATCCGTCGAACCTGCTCGCGGTGGACGGCCCCAGCAATATGGACAAATCCGATGCCGAACCGGCGGCCTGGATGCCGCCGCTGGACGGCTTCGCCTGCCAGTACGCGGTCCAGGTCGTGACCGTCCTGGCGGCCTACGGTCTGCCTGTCGACGATCCGTCGCGTCGCGTGCTGGAACGGGCGTTGGCGGGATGCTGAGGACGAGACGCCGCGGGACGGCGGCCGACAGGCCTCACTCCAGCATCGTCCTCATCCGGTCGATCTCCTTCTGCTGAGTGGCGACGATGCTGTGCGCCATGGCCACGGCGTCGGTGTTCTCGCCGTTCGCGATCTCGGTCTTCGCCATGTCCACGGCGCCTTCGTGATGGCCGATCATCTGGCGCAGATAGAGTGCGGCGGCTTCGGCGCCGACCGCGTCCTCGAGCCGGGTCAGATCCGCCTCCGACACCATGCCGTCCATGCGGTGATCGCTCATCTCGGTCTGCGTCGGCTCGCCCCACTCCGTCAGCCAGCCGGTCAGCTGCTCGACCTCGGGGGCCTGGGCGCCCTTGATCGACGTCGCCAGTGTGCGGACGTCCGACGGAACGCCCTGCTTGGCGAGGAGGATCTCGCTCATCGTCACCGCCTGCCGATGGTGCGGGATCATCATCTGCGCGAACATGACGTCGGCGGCATTGTGCGCCGGCCGCGAGGTGTTCGCCGACGCGGGAGCCGACATCGACGACATGTCGTGTCCCGAGTGCGGGGACGAGTCGGTCGAATCGGAGCAGCCCGCGATGACGGCGACTGCTGCGAGAACGGCGACACCTGTGGCGATCGGGCGGATGTTCATGGGTTCTGCCTTCTGTCGGCGGCACGGTCGGTGCCGTCGAGTGTGGTCGGCGCACCGCCGGGTTCGTTCCGAGATCACCTCAAGATCTCCTCAAGAAGTCTCGCCGGGCGGCGGTCGGCCACGACGCGCCCCGAGACGGCTGGCCATGATGGAGTCCATGAACGAAGGCACCGGCGCAGTCCGCGAACTGCGCGCGATGGTGGTCGAAGACGAACCCGACCTCGCGGGACTCGTCGCGTCGTATCTCGAGCGCGACGGATTCGAGACCACGGTGACCGGTGACGGCGCCGCGGCGATCGACCTGGCGCGCGGTGTGGACCCGGACGTGATGGTCCTCGACCTCGGGCTGCCCGGACTCGACGGCGTCGAGGTGTGCAGGCGGCTGCGTGAGTTCTCCGACGCGTACGTCGTGATGCTGACGGCGCGTACGGAAGAGGTCGACACTCTGATCGGTCTGTCCGTCGGCGCCGACGACTACATGACGAAGCCGTTCAGCCCGCGTGAGCTGTCGGCCCGGATACAGGCGCGGATCCGTCGTCCACGTGCCGGACTCGGCGGCCCGCGCCCGCCGTCGCCGACCCGTGGACTACGGGTGTTCGGCGACCTCGCAGTCGACGTCGCCGCACGCGAGGTGACCGTCGGCGGTCGTCCGATCCACCTGACCCGCACCGAGTTCGACGTGTTGGCGGTGCTGTCGGCCGACCCCGGGGTCGTCGTCACGCGGAGCGGTCTGATCGGCGCCGTATGGCGCACCGGGTGGGACGGCGCCGATCATCTCGTCGACGTGCACATCGGTCATCTGCGCCGAAAGCTCGGCGACGACGCCGTCCGCGGTCGGTACGTGAGGACGGTCCGCGGCGTGGGCTACCGGATGGGAGACGGGCGATGAGTCGGGCGTCGCGTCGCGGCGTCGACAGCCGCCGACTCGGGTTCGGCGCCCGCCTGTTCGTCGCGTCGTTCCTCGTGGTCGTGGTGTGCTTCCTCACCGCGGGAGTCGTGGTCGTGGTGATCGCGCCCGGCGTCTTTCACCATCACCTCCGGCTCGCGGGACTCGATACCGACGCCGATGTGCTCGGTCATGTCGAGATGGCGCTGCGCGGCACCCTCCTGCGTGCACTGCTGCCCGCCGCCGCGGTCGCCGTCGTCGTGGCCCTCGGAGCGAGTTGGTGGATGGCGCACCGCATGGAGCGCTCGGTACGACGGCTCGTCTCGTCCGCGGCGGCGATCGCCGGAGGACGATACGACACCCGTGTGGACGGCAGCGGTCTCGGCCGCGAGTTCGACGCCCTCGCCACCGCCGTCAACGAACTGGCTCGTCGTCTCGGCGAGACCGAGTCGGTCCGCCGCCGCATGCTCGCCGACCTCGGCCATGAGATGAGAACGCCGGTCGCGACCGTCGACTCCCATCTGGAGGCGATCGAGGACGGCGTGCGCGCCGCCGACGCCGACACCCTCGCGGTGCTGCGCGCGGCGACCCGGCGTCTGGGCAGGCTCGCCGAGGACATCGGCGCCGTGTCGCGCATGCAGGAGGGTCTCGAGGCGATCCGTCTCGAACCGACCGGCGCGCGGTCGCTCGCCGACGCCGCGGCGGCGATCGCCGGACCGTCGTACGCCGAGGCCGACGTCGCGCTGACCGTCGACGGCGACGACGCCCCGCTCCGCGCCGATCCGGCCCGCATCGGCCAGGTTCTCGGCAACCTCCTCGACAACGCCCGCCGCCATTCGCCCGCGGGTCGGACGGTCACCCTGACGACCCGCGTCGACGTCGACCGCATCGTCTTCGCCGTCGCCGACTCCGGTGACGGGATCGCCGCGGACCGATTGCCGTACGTGTTCGACCGCTTCTATCGCACCGACGACGCCCGAGCCCGTGGCGACGGCGGCAGCGGCATCGGACTGACCATCGCCCGCGCTCTGGTCGAAGCGCACGGGGGAACACTGACCGCGGCGAGCGACGGCCCCGGTACGGGAGCGGTGTTCACCGCGACCCTGCCCGTCGACGGGACGTCGGCGGCTGACGCTAACCTGAGTTCATGAGCGCATCAACCGCCACCGACGTCACCGCGGTCGTCACCGTTCTGGCCACTGCCGCGAAGAAGGCCTCCCGGAGTCTCGCGACGCTGACCACCGCGCAGAAGGACGCCGTCCTCCGCGACGCCGCCGATGCGGTCGATGCGGCGGCCGACACGATCCTCGCCGCCAACGCCGAGGACGTGAGCCGAGCGGAGATCGCGGGCACCGAGGCCTCGCTCGTCGACCGCCTCCGTCTGACGCCCGAGCGGATCGCCGGGATCACCGACGGACTGCGCCAAGTCGCCTCCCTGCCGGATCCGATCGGCCAGGTCGTCACCGGCAAGACTCTGCCCAACGGACTCGACCTGCGTCAGGTGCGGGTGCCGCTCGGCGTCGTCGGCTTCGTCTACGAGGCACGGCCCAATGTGACCGTCGACGGATTCGGCATCGCCTTCAAGTCCGGTAACGCCGTCCTGCTGCGCGGCTCGTCGTCGGCCGCCATGTCGAACGAGGCTCTGGTCGGCGTGCTCCGCGAGGTCCTCACACGCAGCAGCGTCAGCCCCGACGCCGTCGCGCTGCTGCCCAGCGCGAGCCACGACAGCGTCACCGCGCTCATTCAGGCACGTGGGCTGGTCGACGTGGTGATTCCGCGCGGCGGCGCGGGACTGATCTCGGCCGTCGTCCGCGACGCCAAAGTCCCCACCATCGAGACCGGAACCGGCAACTGTCACGTGTACGTGCACGCCGACGCCGATGTCGACATCGCCACGCGGATCATTCTCAACGCGAAGACCCGTCGTCCCAGCGTGTGCAACACCGCCGAGTCGGTGCTGATCGACAAGGCGATCGCCGCCGAGGCGCTCGCCCCGCTGATGTCCGCGCTGCAGTCGCAGGGCGTGGTGATCCACGGCGACGAGGACGGCATGGAACCGGCCACCGAGGACGACTGGCACCGTGAATACCTCTCCCTCGACATCGCGATGAAGATCGTCGACGGTCTCGACGAGGCCATCGAGCACATCGCCGTGTACGGCACCGGGCACACCGAGGCCATCGTCACCAAGTCGCTGCAGGCCGCCAACGAATTCACCGCGCGAGTCGACGCCGCCGCGGTGATGGTCAACGCGTCCACCGCGTTCACCGACGGCGAGCAGTTCGGCTTCGGCGCCGAGATCGGCATCTCCACGCAGAAGCTCCATGCTCGCGGCCCGATGGGTCTGACCGAACTCACCTCCACCAAGTGGCTGGTGTGGGGCGACGGTCAGGTGCGTCCCGCATGAGCGCCGCCGACATCGTCCCCGTCTTCGCCGACGCCGCCGACGTCACTGCTCGTCTGGCGCAGACCGGCTATCTCGCCGACGGCGCCACGTCGACGACGACCTTCCTCGCCGATCGCCTCGGCAAACCGCTGCTCGTCGAGGGGCCCGCGGGAGTCGGCAAGACCGAGCTCGCTCGCGCGATCGCGCAGGCCACCGACGCCGAACTGATCCGCCTGCAGTGCTACGAGGGGATCGACGAGGCGCGCGCCCTCTACGAGTGGAACCACGCCAAGCAGATCCTGGCGATCCAGGCCGCGGGCAGCCGCGATTGGGATGCGACCAAGAACGACATCTTCTCCGAAGAGTTCCTCCTCGCTCGTCCGCTGCTCACGGCCATCTCGCGCACCGAGCCGACGGTCCTGCTGATCGACGAGATCGACAAGGCCGACGTCGACATGGAGGGACTGCTCTTGGAGGTGCTCAGCGACTTCGCGATCACCATCCCGGAGATGGGTACGGTCACCTCGGCCCGGCGGCCCATCGTGCTGCTCACCTCCAACGCGAACCGGGAACTGTCGGAGGCGCTCAAGCGCCGTTGCCTGTACCTGTACATCGACTTCCCGGACGCCGCCCTCGAACGGGAGATCCTCGCCTCGCGTGTCCCGGATCTGCCGGAGAAGGTCGCCGAGGAACTCGTCCGCGTCGTCGGCGTCCTCCGCGGGCTCGACATCAAGAAGAAGCCGTCGGTCGCCGAGACCATCGACTGGGGCAACACGCTGCTCGCGATGACGACCGGCGAGGAGGCCGTGTCCGGTGGACGCCTCGATGAGTCGTTGCTGGCGAAGACCCTCGGCGTGGTGCTCAAGCACCGTCCCGATGTGACGACGGCGATCCGCGAACTGAAGCTGGGCTGATCGGCATGGCGGGTGCCGACCGGGTCGTCGACACGCTCACCGGATTCGTCGAGGATCTGCGCGGACGCGGCATCACCGTCGGACCGTCGAATCTGATCGACGCCGGGCAGGCGATGACCGTTCTGGACCTCCTGGACCGTGAGTCGTTGCGGGAGGGCCTCGCGGCGACCCTGCTGTCCGACCACAATCACCGCGACACCTTCGACCTGTGCTTCGAGTTGTGGTTCCCGCTCGGCAACGCCGCGCGACTTGCCGCTTTCGAGGTGCCGCGCGACGACGACGGGAACGTCGACGTGGAGGCCATGCGCGAGACGGTCGCCGACATCCTCGCCGACCCGGACGCGGACGCCGACGGCCGTTTCGATCAGCTCGTGGCGGCGATCGTCGCCGAGATGGGACGGTACGAGTCGGCGCGCGGAGAGTCGTACTCGGTGTATCAGGCGATGTCGCAGATCTCACCGCAGACGCTGATCGCGCGGATCGCCGCGGCGATGGCCGGCGGGGGACGCGACGGTGAGCGTGCCGGAACAGACGCGCTCAACCGACAGGCCGCCCGCGACGCGACGCGCAGACTCACCGACGCCGTCACCACCGAGACGCAGCGCCGGATGGCGGAAGTCCGCGGGCGCGAGGCGGTGTCGCAGTACGCGGTGCCGAAGCTGCCCGAGAACATCGACTTCTTCTCCGCCAACGCGCAGGACATGATCAAGATGCGGCGCACGATCGACCCGATCGCGCGGCTGCTGGCCGCGAAGCTGGAGTTCCGCCGTCGCCGCAACAAGCATGCGGCCGTCGATGTGCGGGCCACGCTGCGCGCCTCGATGTCGACCGGGGGAGTGCCGATCGAACTGAGGCGGCGCAAGCCGAGGCCCGGTAAGCCCGAGCTGATCATCATCTGCGACGTGTCCGGGTCGGTCGCGGGCTTCAGCCAGTTCACCCTCCAGCTCGTGTACGCGCTGCGCCAGCAGTTCTCGAACGTTCGCGTATTCGCCTTCGTCGACACCGTCGACGAGGTCACCGACTTCTTCGCGCACGGCAACGACGACACGCAGTTCGGGCAGCGGATGACCGAGATGCTGCACGAGGCGAAGATCAGCACGCGGGACGGCCATTCCGACTACGGGCACATGCTCAAGGGCTTCGCCGAGACGTATCTCGACTCCCTGACCCATCGCAGCGCCCTGTTGATCCTCGGCGACGCGCGGAACAACTTCCGGCCGGCACGCGCGGACGCGTTGGCGAAGATCCGTGAGCGGGTCCGCAACGCGTACTGGCTCAACCCCGAACGGAAGCAGGCCTGGGACTCCGGCGACTCGTCGGCGAGCGTGTACGCCGCCGAGGTCGACATGTACGAGTGCCGCAACGCCGACCAGCTCGGGCGGGTGATCGCCGACCTGCTGCCGGTGTGAGAGCCGGTCTGTCACCGGATGTGACGCGAACGCGGGCCGACCCCGACGGCGGTGCCGATCACGGCTCCACTCCGCCGCGAAGGTAAACTCACAGCCCATGTCATCGGAGACTGCGCGCGCCCGCCGCATCGGCATCATGGGCGGCACCTTCGACCCGATCCACAACGGTCACCTCGTCGCGGCGAGCGAGGTCGCGGATCGAGTGAAGCTCGACCAGGTGATCTTCGTTCCCACGGGCCGACCGTGGCAGAAAGAGGGTGAGCACGCGTCCGACCCGTCCCGGCAGGTCAGTCCGGCCGAGCACCGATACCTGATGACGGTGGTCGCCACCGCGTCGAACCCCCAGTTCACGGTCAGTCGAGTCGACATCGAGCGGGAAGGCGTCACGTACACGGTCGACACCCTGCGCGACCTGCGGCGAGCACTCCCAGACGACGAGCTGTACTTCATCACCGGAGCCGATGCACTCGAGACCATCCTGACCTGGCATGATTGGGAAGACCTTTTCGAGCTGGCGAACTTCATCGGAGTGTCGCGGCCCGGATACGAACTGAACGTCGAACATCTGACCGAACATCTGGCGACGCGCCCCGCACGGGCACTGCAGTTGATCGAGATCCCCGCGCTGGCGATCTCGTCCACCGATTGTCGTGTGCGGGCCGCTGCCGGACGTCCCGTCTGGTACCTGGTGCCCGACGGCGTCGTCCAGTACATCGCCAAGCACGGTCTGTACCGAGAGGAACCCAGTGAGCGCGACTGAAGAATCCATCGCGATGGCGACCATCGCCGCGCACGCCGCCGTCGACCGACTCGCGACGAACGTCGCGGCGATCGACGTCTCCGAGCAGCTCGTCATCACCGACGTGTTCCTGATCGGCTCGGCGGACAACGAGCGTCAGGTCAACTCGATCGTCGAAGAGGTCGAGGACAAGCTCCGGGAGGCCGGACACCAGCCGCTGCGCCGGGAGGGCACGCGCGAGGGACGTTGGGCACTGCTCGACTACGGCGAACTCGTGGTGCACATCCAGCACGACGACGAGCGCGACTTCTACGGCCTCGAGCGCCTCTGGAAGGATTGTCCGCTGATCGACATCGAGGGCATCGAGACGCCCGAGCGGCCGGCAGGCGACTCCGACCGGCTCGCCGGCGCCGACGAATGAGGGGCGAGCCCGACCCCGGGGACTCCAGCGTCGAACGGCTCACGCCGCGCGTTCGCCGGCTCGTCCTCCTACGACACGGGCAGACCGTGTACAACGCGTCCCAGCGCATGCAGGGACAGCTCGACACCGAACTGAGCGAGCTCGGTGAAGCACAGGCCGAGGCGGCTGGTGCGGCGATCGCGACCCGGTCGCCGCTGGTGATCCTGTCGTCGGATCTTCGGCGGGCTCACCGGACCGCCCAGGCGATCGGCGCGGTCACCGGACAGGACGTGACGACCGATGCACGGCTGCGTGAGACGCATCTGGGCGACTGGCAGGGCATGACGCACACCGAGGTCGACGCGGCCATGCCCGGCGCCCGCCGACTCTGGCGCGACGATGCCACGTGGCCGCCGCCGCACGGCGAGAGCCGTGTCGACGTCGCCGAACGCATGGCGCCCGTCGTCGCCGAACTCGTCGCGGGCCTCGACGACTGGGGGCGGGGCGACGATCCCGACGCGCCCGTGGTCCTGGTGGCGCACGGCGGGTGCATCGCCGCCTTGACCGCCGTCCTGCTGGGGCTGCCGGTCGGCGACTGGCCGGTGCTCGGCGGGCTGGCGAACACCGCGTGGGTGCAGTTGTCCGGGCACTCGGCGACCGATGCCGACGATCCGATCTGGCGTCTGGACGTGTGGAACGCGTCCGCCGAGTCGGCGATCCAGTAGAAGGGATCTCTTCCGTGGGTTCGATCATGGTGCTCGGCGACTCGTTGGCGTACTACGACGAGACCGGCGGCCTGGCCGCCGACGACCCGAGGATCTGGCCGAACCTGGTCGGGGAGCACCTCGGACACGACGTCGAACTGTTCGCCCGGATCGGCTGGACCAGCCGCGACGTCTGGTGGGCGCTCACCCAGGATCCGCGCGTCTGGGCCGCGCTGCCCCGCGCCGACGTGCTGGTCCTGGCGTACGGCGGCATGGACTCGCTGCCCTCGCCCATGCCGACCGCGATCCGCGAGCAGATCCGCTATCTGCGTCCGGCCGCGCTGCGTCAGCGGGTCCGCGACGCGTACGGGTGGCTGCAGCCGCGGTTGTCTCCGTTGGGCTGGCCGATGGCGCTGCCCCCGCGAGTCTCCATCGACTACTTCGAGAAGGTCCGGAGCGCGGTGGCGCATCTGCGTCCGGATCTGCCGATCGTGGTGTGCCTGCCGTCGACGCACGACAGCCCGTATTACGGTCACGCGCATCCCGGTCGGGTACCGCTGACCACGGCGATCACCCGGTGGGCGGGCGAGCACTCGATCCCGGTGACGACCGCCTTCTACGACGTCACGGCGGCCGCGTACGACGACGTCGACGCCGTCATGAACCCGGACGGCATCCACTGGAGCCGCGCGGTGCACGCACAGATCGCCGACATCGTCGCGCCGGTGGTGCAGGCGGCGCTCACCCGGCCGTGATCCGGTAGTCCGGCAGGTCGATGCCGTCGGCCTTGGCGAACTGCGAGGCCAGAAGGCGCCGCATGGGCCACTTGTTCATCGACCAGTAGGTGAACCTGCTCAATTCGACCGCGATACGCGACGACGGCGCGTATCCGCTCGCCCCGCCGGGCGGCAACTGTTGGGCGCGAGCGACGAACGGGCGCATCACGTGTTCATAGGAGGCGAGGGCCGCCGCGACGTCGTCCGCGCGCGAGATCTCGCCCGCCAGGACATACGCACCGACCAGCGCGAGCGTCGTGCCCAGACCGGTCAACGGTGTCGGACAGTGTCCGGCGTCGCCGACGAGGGCCACCCGGTCGCGAGCGAAACTCGTCATCCGCACCTGGGCGAGGTCCGCGTACGCCCAGTCGGTGGCGTGCCGCATCTGAGCGAGCAGCTGCGGCGCCACCCACCCGACACCGTCGAACGCCTCCTCGAGCATCCGCCACTGATCCTCCGGCGCGGTGAGAGGCGCGGCGTCGCTGCCGCGGACGGCCAGCGACGCCTTGACGGTGCCGTCGACTCGCGACGGTCGGCAGGAGACGACCCGACCACCGACTGCGTTGTGCATCAGGTACCAGCCGTCGAGGTCCTGATCGATCGTCGCGGTGAACCACGCGTAGCGCAGCCCGATCGGGGCGAGGTGGTGCTCGTCGGGTCCGAATGCGGCGCGGCGGACCGCGGAGTTCAGACCGTCCGCACCGATGACGAGGTCGAATGCGCGATCGGCCGACGTCTCGAACGAGACCACGGCGCGGTCGACGTCGTGATCGATCGCGGTCACGGTGTCGTTCCAGACGTACTCGACGCTGTCCGGCACCGCCGCGACGATCGTCTCGGCGAGGTCGCCGCGCAGGATCTCGTGCGCGGACACGATGCCGTTGCCGTCGAAGGCTTCGACCGGCAGAGCCGAGCGTCGTCGACCGTGCGCGTCGACGACGGCGATGCCGCGCTGGTCGAGGAGCCGGGCATCGGTGGCCGCGGTCAGTCCCATCCGGTCCACCACGGTTCGTCCCGCTCCTCGCAGATCGACGGTCTGACCGCCGGAGCGCAGTGCGGGTGCGCGCTCGACCACCGTCACGCGATGACCTTGGCGGGTGAGGAGCAGTGCGGCGGCGGGTCCGGCGATCGAGGCGCCGCTGACGAGTACATCGAGTGTTTTCATAGTGCGAACGTACGCCGTATCGATCGCTCTGCGATACGGTGTTGTCGTGGTTATTCGTCAAAAGTGCACTAGTGCGCTTCCGTGGTGGTCGCCGTGACGCGCGCCGAGCGGATCGCGGACGGACTGCGGACGCGTATCGCCCAGGGCGGGTTGCGTCCGGGCGATCCGGTGCCGTCGACCCGGGCCATCATGCGCGACCACAACGTCGCGATGGCCACCGCCAGTCGAGTCCTCGCGCTGCTGCAGGCGGACGGGCTCGTCGAGTCGACGCCGGGCCGCGGCAGCGTGGTGCGCGCCCCCGACGGCGTCGATCCGGCGATCCTGACTCGCGAGGGGGTCGTCGCCGCGGCCGTGTCGATCGCCGACGCGGAGTCGTTGCGGGCCGTGTCGATGCGTCGACTCGCCGCCGCGTTGGGCATCCCGACGATGGCCGTGTACCGGTACGCCCCCAGTCGCGAGGACCTCGAGGTCGCGATGCTCGACGCAGTCTTCGCCGAGATCGAGCTTCCGGCGGAGACCGGGGCGTGGCGGGCGGATCTGGAAGGGGCGGCACGCGCTCTGTGGCGCGCGATGGTCGCTCACCCGTGGTTCGCGGGTGCGTTGTCGATGACCCGGCCTGCGGCGATGCCGCACGCGATGCCGATGACCGAGCGGATGCTCGGCGGTCTACGCGGTGCCGGCCTCGATCCGGTGCGGGCGTTCACCGACTACCTCGGTCTGGTCACGCTGGTGCGTGGGATCGGAGCGACGCTCGAACCCGAACTCGCCGATCGTGCGGACACCGGGGTGACCAACGACCAGTGGATGGATCTGCGCGCCGGGGACCTGCGGAGGATCGCTCCCGCCGACCGGTGCCCGCACCTGAACGCGATCATGGAGATCGGCTATCCCTACGATGCCGAGGTGCTGCTGGAGTCCGGGATGCAGCGCTTTCTGGACGGGATCGAGGTGTGTGAAACGCGCAGGCTAACCTAGGGGAATGCCTGTCGTCGTCGTCACCGATTCGTCATCGCGGTTGCCCGCGTCACTGACCGACGCGCACGGCATCGCGCAGGTCCCGCTGCACTTGTCTCTCGACGACGGCATCGAGTATCTCGAGGGAGTCGACTCGGTTCCGTCCGACGTCGTGACCATGCCCGGGGTGACCACCTCGGGTGCGAGTCTGGCCGATCTGCGGCGTGCCTACGAAGAGGCACTCGATCGGAGTGGGGGCGACGGCGTCGTCGCGGTGCACATGTCCCGTCGCCTGTCGGGCACATGGAGTGCGGCGCGCCTGGCCTCCGACGCACTCGACGGTGCGATCCGCGTGGTCGACTCCCGCTCGGTGGGGGTGTCGCTCGGGCTGACGACGATGGCCGCCGTGCAGGCCGCCGAAGCCGGAGCCTCCCGCGACGAGGTGTACGAGGCGACGGTGCGTGCCGCCGCGACCGCCGAGTCGATGCTGTGCGTGCACAGCCTGGACAACCTCCGCAACAGCGGCCGACTCGGCATCGCCGGGCACCTTCTCGGATCGGCGCTGTCGATCAAGCCGATTCTGCACATGTCCGACGGTCTGCTCGCGCTGCGCGAGCGGCACCGCACCATGACGAAGGCCATGGCCAAGATGATCGACGCGGCCGTCGAAGTCGCCGACGGCGAACCGGTGACCATCGGCGTCCAACACTGTCAGAACCCCGATCTGGCATCGGAGGTCCTCGACACGGTGACTCGTCGCCTCGACGACGTGGTCTCGACCCTGACCGTCGATCTGGGGCCGGTTCTCGGCACGCATGTCGGGCCCGGCGCCGTCGGCGTCTCGCTCGCGCACGGGCTCGATCCGCTCGACTGACGCCGTACGTATCCGCACGTCGTCCTGTGGAGCGATCCGGAGTTCTCCACAGAATCGCCGATTCCGTCGTTCCTCCCTGTCGTGAAGTCCCCGGCGGACCTACGGTCCGGACATGGGGAACCAACTGCGGGCGGGCCGGGACCGCGACACCGGGGCACAGCGACTGTCACGACTGTTCGTCGAACCGGCGGCGGGTTCGCCGCCGGACGCGGACGACGACGCGGACGACGACGACTCCGCCGTCGACCGGTGGGGAGCCACCGGTATGCCGGACTGGCTCGACACCAGGCGGGGGAGACAGGCGTGGACCGGCCGCGGCGAGGACTTCGACTGTCTCGACGACGACGGCGGCGGCCGTGACGATCCGCCCGCCGACGACGATGACGACGAGTGGGAGGCGCCGCGCCGTCGGTGGCTGATGCTGCCGCCGGCCGCGATCGGTCTGATCCTCGTGGGACTCGTGGCGTGCGGCTTCGCCGGCTACTCACTCCTGCGCCAGAACGAGCCGACGACGCCGCTGGTCGCCTTCGACGCGGGGATCGAATCGGCCCCGCCGCCGACCGCGTCGGTCGAGTCCCCGGCGTCGAGCACACACGACCGGCCGATCGAAGTCGTCGTGAGCGTCGTCGGGTTGGTTCATGAGCCCGGTCTGGTGCGGATGCCGCCGGATTCGCGTGTCGCCGATGCGCTCGCCCGGGCGGGCGGCGCCCGTCCCGGCGCGGACACGATGAGTCTGAACCTCGCGCAGATCGTCCGCGACGGCGACCAGATCCTGGTGGGCCGGTCCGGCGACGGGCAGGTCCGGTCGGCCGTCGTGTCCAGCAGCGGTGGGCAGGCCGGGCCCGGTGCGTCGACCGCGGCGACGGCGCCGACAGACGGGACGGGTCTGGTGAATCTGAACACCGCCACCGAAGCCGAACTCGACGCGCTGCCCGGGATCGGGCCGGTCACCGCGCAGTCGATCCTGGCGTGGCGACAGACGAACGGTTCGTTCTCCTCGGTCGACCAACTGGCGGAGGTCGACGGTATCGGCGACGGCCGACTGGCCAAGCTGCGACCGCTGGTCACCGTCGGCCGATGATCGACCTCCGGCTGGCCGCACCCGCCGCGGCCTGCTGGGCGACGACGGCGCTGGCACTGGTCGCGCCGACCGGCCTGACGACAGTGCTGACCTCCGTGTTCGTGGTCGGCGGTGTGGTCGCAGGGTGGTGGGCCCGGGACGCGAGACGGCGCGAGGCGGCCGTGACCGTGCTCGGGATCTGTGGAATCGCGGCTGCCGCCGGTGCGTGCGTCGTGCTGCGGATCGTCGCCGTCGACGATGCACCGATCCGTGACGCGGTCGGCAAGCCCGTCGTCGACATGGTCGTCGCCGGCGATCCGGTCTTCTTCGCCGGCGGGCAGCGCTTCACGGTCGCGGTCGACGTGGTCGCGGTCTCCGGGCGCTCGCAACGGCCGGTGGCCGCGAGGCTCAGCGCTGCGTCGGACGTCGGCGATCTTCTTCCCGGTGAACGGCTGTCGACGCGTGTGCGGGTGCGGCAGGCGGGTTCGCCGGGGAGCGAGCGGCTGGTCGCCGCAGAACTGGCGGCGGCGGGTTCGCTGCGCAGAGTCGGCGAGGCGCCGTGGTGGCAACGGGCGGCCGGCCAGGTACGGCTTCGGTTGCGCGAGACGGCGGCCCGGTCCCTCGGCAGCCGCGCGGGCGGACTTCTCCCCGGCCTGATCCTCGGGGACACCGGCGGCCTCGACCAGTCGACGAAGGAGAACTTCAAGGCCTCCGGTCTGCAGCACCTCGTCGCCGTATCGGGTGCCAATCTGGTCCTGGTGGTCGGTGCGGTGCTGCTGTGCGTCCGTTCGTTCGGCGCGCGGCCACCGGTCGTGTTCGCTGTCGGCGTGGTGGCGGTGATCGGTTTCGTGATCCTCGTGCGGCCCACCGACAGTGTGCTCCGTGCGGCCGTCATGGGTGGAGTCGGCCTGGCCGCGGGCCTCGCGTCGAGGAGATCGCAGGCGCTTCCCGCCCTCGGCGCGGCGGTGATCGTCGTCGTGCTGTGGTGGCCGGAGATGGCGCTGGCTCCAGGGTTCGCGCTGTCGGTCGCGGCGACGCTCGGCCTGGTCCTGTGGTCGGTGCCGATCAGGTTCGCGATGACGAACAGGGGAGTGCCGGAGTCGGTCGCGGCACTCCTGTCGATGACCGTAGCCGCTCAGATTCTGACGACTCCGCTCGTGATCGCGATCAGCGATCGGGTCAGCGTCTTCACGATTCCGGCGAACATCCTCGCCGCGCCGGTGATTCCGTTCGTCGGCATCGCCGGGACCCTCGCCGCCGCGGTCGGCGCGCTCGGACCCCGCTACGGACCGAACAGCGTCGTCGCGGAACTGCTGGTGAGGTTCACCGGCCCGGGTGTCCGCTGGTTGATCGGCGTCGCCGATCGTCTCGGGGGTCCGGGGTGGGCGTCCCCGGAGGTACCGGGACTCGCGGCGGCGGGAGTGCTGGTGGCGGTCGGATCCGGAGCGGCGATCGCACTTCGGTACGGGCGATCCGCGCGGAACGCTCGACGATGAGGCCGACGGACACGACCGCCGCGCTCTGGCGACCTGCGTACCCGCGGGTGGCACCGAGCAATGGGGTCCTGCTTCTGTATGTCGGGCCCTGATGCGAGGATGGACTCGTGAGCGATCAGTTGTTTCTACTCCTGGGTGACGACGATTTCCTGACCGGTCGGGTGATCTCGCGGATCAGCGCAGAGAAGTCGCGTGACGCGGGAGTCGATGTTCCCGTCACCCGTGTCCGCGCCGGGGAGGTCACCGCACCGGAACTGGCGGAGCTGCTGAGCCCGTCGTTGTTCGCCGACGAGCGGATCGTCGTGATCGAAGCCGCCGACGCCGCGGGCAAGGAACCGGCCGGGCTCATCGTCGCCACCGCGAAGTCGGTGCCCGAGGGCATCACGATGGCCGTCATCCACTCCGGGGGCGGACGGCAGAAGTCGATGGTCGGACTGCTCAAGAAGGAAGGCGCACAAGAGTTCTCCTGCGTCGCACCGAAATGGCCGAATGAGCGTGCCGACTTCGTACGCGCCGAGTTCCGTGAACTCGGCGTGCGGGTGACCCCGGCCGTCGTCGAACTCGTGACCGACATGGTGGGATCTGATCTGCGTGAGCTGTCGGCGGCGTGCCGTCAGCTGGTCGCCGACACCGGCGGCAAGGTCGACGAGACCGCGGTCCGCACCTACTACACCGGGCGCGCCGAGGTCACCGGCTTCGAGGTCGCCGACAAGGCCGTGACCGGCGATGTCGCCGGAGCGATGGAGTCGCTGGCGTGGGCGCAGCATCACGGGACGGCGCGAGTCCTGCTCGCCGACGCGCTCGCCGAAGCCGTGTTCGGCATCGCGCGTGTCCGGTCGATGGGCGGTGCCGACAAGTACTCGGTGGCCTCCGAACTCGGGATGCCGCCGGGACGCGTCGGCAAGATCCAGGGACAGGCGCGCGCATGGGACGCCGAGTCGATCGGCAAGGCGATGCTCGTCGTCGCCCAGCTCAACGGCGATGTGAAGGGGCAGGCGGCCGATATGGACTACGCCCTCGAACACGCGGTGGCCCAGGTCGCGCAGCTGCGGCCGCGCCGCGGCCGGTAGCCGCTGCTGCGCTGCTTCCCCCGATTCGATGCGGGTCGGTCGAACCAGAGACGCGATCAACCCCGACGGCCGCGTGGACACCGTCGGGGTTGATTCCGTACTGCTATGAAGATCTATGCTCCGGCGCGGACCGTACCGGCCCGCCGGTCATCAGAGCTTGTTGACTGCGAGAGCCATCGCCGACTTCTTGTTGGCGGCCTGGTTCTTGTGGATGACACCCTTCGACGCGGCCTTGTCGAGCTGGCGGCTGGTCGCGAGGAGCTGCTCGTCGGCCTTCTCCTTGTCGCCCGAGGCGACGGTCTCGCGGAAGTTGCGGAGGGCGGTGCGCAACGCCGACTTGATCGACTGGTTGCGCTGACGACGCGCCTCGTTGGTCTTGTTCCGCTTGATCTGCGACTTGATGTTTGCCACGCGATTTCCTTACTCATCGTATGTCAGCGGCCACCGCGGCCGTCCGTGCTGTGTTTCGGGCAGCGCTCCGCGACCGAACCCGGTCGGCAGGAAAGCGCAACAGCGGTCAACGATACCAGCGACCCCGGCACCACCCAAATCGGGACGAACGCCCGCGAGGTCGTCGACGCCGGCCGTCAGTATCGCAGGTGAGCCCGTCCGGTGCGTGTGCACTGTCCGTCCGGTGCGGGTGTACTAGGGTCGCGCCCATGTCTGTCGTCTACGTCCACGTCGGTCTCCCCAAGACCGGCACCACGCATATCCAGGGTCGCCTC